>NZ_JAAFYZ010000335.1 GCF_018274385.1 Catenulispora pinistramenti
TCCGCTGATGAAGGCGGTCAGTGCGGCCCCGACCCACCGCGTCCGGGGATTCCTGACCTCCGTTGTGGCCGGGGCCGCACTGACCGCCTTCATCAGCGGATGCGTGGCGGGGCGGGTGATGCTGATCGTCGTAGGACTGGTTCTGCTGCCGGCCTACGGGCTGCTCTACTACCTCGCCGTGCTGCCCCGTCTTATCCGTGAGGCTCCCACCGGCGTCCCGCGCACGGTGACCGCACTGGCGATGATCGAGAGCCTGGAGGCGGTCGGGGGCGCGGACGAGGCCGGCGATGTGGCGGTGCGCTTCGAGCTGAGCGTCGTGCCGGACGAGGAGCCCGGCTTCCGCGTCGAGTTCCGGGAGTACATCAACCTCGTCGCCCTCCCCCGCTACCAGCCGCGCGGGATCGTGGTGGTGCGGTTTCCGCGGGAACGGCCGTTGAAGGTACGGATCCTGACGAAGCCGACGTCGGAGTGGGCGGAGCGGGCCGCCACGGCGGCCCTGGACTCGGTGCCGGGGTCGGCTTCGAAGGACGTTCCGTCGGTGAGCGGAAGCGGTTGTCTGCTCACGCTCCTGGGCATGGTGGTCGGTGCGGGCGCGATCCTGGGGCTGTTCCACAACCAGGTGTTCACGTCGGACAAGACCGCGGCCGCGTCGAATCCGCCGGCTTCATCGTCATCGACGTCGGACACGACTACCACGACTACGACCACTGTCACGTCGGACGTCGGGACGGTCTCGCTCGGCGCGGGCCAGTCGATGCTCGATCCCGGCACGCTGCAAACCTCCGTCCAGTCAGTGACGAAGGATGACGCCGGCCGGCAGGCGCTGACCGTCGTCGTGCAGGACGACCAACTGACGATCGTCTTCCTCCCCAGCACGGTGAAGGTCGGCGGCTTCGACCTCGATTCGCTGGCCTACGACCGCATCCCCGCGCTGGTGCGGGAAGCCGAGAGCACTCCCGGCATCGGCACGCCGCAGCGTTGGCAGGCGACCGCCACCAGCCTCGGCGGGTCGGTCACCATCCGGATCGTGGTGACCGGGGACAAGGGGGCCGGGACGCTGGCCGCCGATGGGCAGGGCAAGGTGATTCAGCACAGTGGCGGTTGACAGGGGTTGATTCGCGGTTCTGGTTGATTCGCGGTTCTGGTTGGTTCACGGTTTCTGGGTGGTTCACGGTTTCTGCTGGCGCCGAAAAGCGCTCGGCGCCAGCCCGATGCTCTTGGTGAAGATCCGCGTGAAGTAGGCGGGGTCCGGATACCCGACATCCTCGGCGATCCGCGCGATCGGCCGGTCGGTGTCGGTCAGCAGCGACTTCGCCCGGTTCAGCCGCAGCCGGGTCCGGTAGTCGGTCGGCGTGGATCCGGTCAGCTCCCGGACCGCGGTGGCCAGCGTGTCCCGGGAGACCGCGAGCTGCCGCGCGATGTCGCCGATGGCGATCGGCAGATGCGCGTCGCGCTCCAGCAGTTCCAACGCCCGCCGAGCGGTGTCCCGGCGCCCCGGCTCGTGCTGCGTCGAGGCCGGCCGCACGGTCCCGACCGAGCAGATCAGCGTGTGCAGCAGGGCCGAGGCCCGCACGTGCCGGGCCAGCGACTCCGGCTGGGCCCCCGATTCCAGCAGCTCCGCGAACACCGCGCCGGTCTGCCGCGCATCGACCGGTGCCACGACGGCCGGCCCGCCGCCGAGGTATCCCAGGTCCTCGTACCGGACCGCGGCCGGGCCCTCGAACAGGACCCACAGCTCCGACCACTCCCCGGGCGAGGGCCCGTAGGAGTGCGGGACGTCCGGCGGCAGCCAGAAGAACGAGCCCGCCGCGACGTCGTGGGATTCGGGCCGTCCGGGCAGGGTCAGCTGCCCCGATCCGGACGTCACCAGCACTCCGGCGTAGCTGCCGAGTCGGCGCCGGGCCCGGAACGCCCGCTGCCCGGTGATGCGTCCGACGCCGGTCACGGCCAGCCCCAGCGCCGCTACTTCGGCCGGGGGTGTGGAGTAGAAGGCGACCGAGGTCGTCGTCATCGCGGCGCCGGCCGATACAGAGTCGGTCGACAAAAGTCCAAATGCCAGCGGAACCTGTGCATGGCCGGAGCATATCCCTAGTACGCACGATGGCTCTCATGCCCGCCACTCGATTCCCGGACTCGACGGGAGTCCTCACCGCGTCCGGTCTCACCTCGAACGGCTACCGGCTCGCCGAGGACCCCGGCCGGCTCGGACGCCTGGAGCCGGTCCCCGAAGCCGACCGCGCCGACGCCCGGAAACTGAGGCGGCGCCTGGCTCACAGCGGCTGTCTCTACCTCCCGGGCCTGCTCGACCCGGACCTCGTCCTGGACTTCCGGCGCCATTACTTCGCGGCCCTGGCCTCGGCCGGGCTGATCGTGCCCGGGACCGATCCCGTCAGCGGCACGGCCGCCGACAAGCCGTCGATCGACCAGAGCGCCCTGCGCCGCATCCTGTTCCAGGAGGTCGTTCCCGGTCCCGAATACGAAGCCCTGTGCCGTACCCCCGCGCTCGTCCAGCTGTTCGCAAAACTCTTCGAAACCGACCGCCTGCACCTGCACCGCCGCAAGATCATCCGGCACGTCGGACCGGGCGAGAGCGGCATCGGCACCGCGACCCAGGCCCACTACGACCTCGTCTACCTGCGCGAGGGCACCGACCACGTGCTGTCCGCCTGGATCCCGCTCGGCGACGTCCCGCTGGCCCGCGGGCCGCTGATCTACCTCGAAGGCAGCCACGGCAAAGTGCGCGCACAGGAAGCCGCCGGAACGCTGAAACGCCCGGCCGCCTCCATGACCGCCGACCTCCCCGCGCTCGCCGACGACCACGACGCCCGCTGGCTCGTCACCGGCTTCCGGGCCGGCGACGTGATGATCCACACCGCGCACGTCATCCACGCGTCCCTGGACAACCGCCACCCCGACGGCGGGTTCCGCCTGTCCACCGACATCCGCTACCAGCCCGCCGACCTGCCGGTCGACCCGCGGTGGCAGCGGCACTGGCACGACCGGGACGGCTTGTGACCGAGACGGTTTGTGACCCCGGACAGATCCGACCGACCGAAGCAAGGACCCTGATCCAGAAGAGAGGAACCGCAGTGGCCCCACCCCGCAAAACCCTCATCGCCGCCCTATGCGCCGCCCTCGCCGCGGTTACGCTGACCCAGGTCGACGCCGCCTCGGCCGCGGTGAACCCGGCCCACGGCCGTCCCGCGCCGAGCTACACGATCGGCATCGGAACGGTCGGCACGCACCCCTTTCAGGACGACACCCCGGCCAGCTCGTTCATCGACAAGGACGGCTCGTTCCACTTCCAGGAGTCCGATTCCGAATACGGGGCCACGGGTCCACGGGACTGGAGCTTCTACTCCGGGACGAACTTCGGCGACGCCACGTACGACGCGTCGACCAGCACGGCGGTGGACCCGGCGAATCCGCAGGACAAGAACGGCGACACGACGTGGCGGTGCAACAACGGCCCGACCGGCGTCGCGTCGAGCTACGACCCGAGCCGGAACTCCTACACGCAGAAGGATTTCTGCGATCTGCTCGGCACCTGGGTCGACCCGGACACCGGCGACTGGTACGGCCTGGTCCACAACGAGTTCACCCCGCAGCCGTTCGGCGACGGCTGGCACTACGACGGCATCGACTACGCGGTCTCGCACGACCAGGGCAAGACCTGGGCCATCGAGGGGCACGCGATCACCTCGCCGTACAGCACCACCCGCGGCGACGACAGCGCGTTCCCGAATCAGACCTATGACTACGGCGACGGCGACCAGCGCCTGTTCGTGGACTACGCGTCAGGGTACTTCTACGTCTACTACTCCTCGCGCGTGATTCCCAAGGGCGGCCAGGCCGGCGCCATGGACTGGCTGGCCCACGTGGCGCGCGCCCCGATCTCCGGCAAGATGGCCGGCGGCACCTGGCAGAAGTGGTACGACGGGCGCTGGTCGCAGCCCGGCATCGGCGGCAAGGAAAGCGACATGGAGCCGGTCGGCGCGGACTACCCGCTCGGCTACGTCCCGCCGGACAAGGACTACAACCCGGCCGACCCCGGCACCACCGACCAGCAGATCGCGGCCGGGACGCTGCCGGCCAAGTCGCCGATCGCGTACATGAACATCACCTACGACGCCTACCTCGGCCTGTACATCGGCCAACCGGCGGTCACCGGCGACACCGGGCCGCAGCAGTACTACGCGACTGACGACCTGGCCACGCAGCGGTGGCATCTCATCGGCGACACCGGCGCGTACACATCAGGGTCCTGGTACCGGTGGATCGTCGACGACGCCAACCTGGCCAACCAGATGATCGTCGGCAAGTCCTTCCGCGCCTACTGCTCGGTGGCCTGCCACAGCTCCGACGGCGAGTGGGCCGACACGACCATCGACTCCACCGCTGGGGCCCAGGCTCCGCTCGATCTGGCGCGTGCATATCGGATCGCCAGCGGTGACCACAGGGTGCTGACGCAGGAAGGTACGAACGCGATCTCGACCTCGCACCTCGGCCACGCGAATCAGACCTCGTGGAAGTTCGCCGCCACCGGCGACGGCGCCTACACGATCACCAATGTCGGCAGCGGCCAGGCACTCGGCGTCGACTCGACGGGTGACGCGGGCCGCGCTTGGGGCGCCAGGCCCACCGTCACCGCGATCGGCGCGGGCGGGCCGACTGTCGGACAGGAGTGGTTCCTGGTCCGGGACACTTCGGACAACGGCGGCAAGGGAACCTTCCGCCTGGTCAACCGCTACAGCGGACTTGTCCTCGGGCTGTCCTCGGATGACAGCCGGTCGGCGGAGACCACGCCCGAGCGGACGTGGACGGACGTCACCGGGAGCCCGGTCGGCGGCGACCGGAGCGCCACGGAACAGACGATCTCGTTCTTGCCGAACTAGGAGGCGCCTGCGCAGCTGCGGGGCGCGGTCGCAGGGGTCCAGGGGTACTCAAGTCTGCCCTCTGGAGTTCTGCCAGCCGCGCCCCACGCCGGGCGCCTTCCGCGGCCGTGAGCCAGAGCCAGCGTGGGACGACGTGCCAGAGCACTGGCACTATCGCTGAAGAGGAGGATGCGTAGCCGGTCGGGTCGAGTCGACGCTGCGTGCCGTGCCGCCACTCGAACCAGGCCATGGCGGCGGTTCCGCTGCTCAGGACAAGTAAGGACGCGACGATCCACGACGGTATAGCGAACGCCATCACGAGTCCGGCTGGCGCGGCCATCCACGCGAGCCTCCATCGGCGTCGGTAGAGCACGCCGATGCCCAGTCCCAGACCGACGATCCCGGTGTCCAGCAGGTGCCCGACACCAACTCCGGTCCACAGGCCGAGCAGCGTCAGGTCCAGCGCGGACGGCCGCACATCACGGCGCCGCGCCGCCAGCACCACGACCAGCACCAGCACCAGCACGTTGACGACGTCCTCGGCGGCCGGTTCGTCCAGGCGAACCAGTGCACTGTCAACGAGGAACCCGGCGAGTCCGGCCCCGAGGTAGACCCGCAAAGGGTAGGTACGCACCGGGCCGGCGGCTAGCGTCGCGAGGGCCAGGATCGTGCCCGATACCGCGAGTGACATCAGCATCCCCCAACGCTAGGGATTTCGATGTCGCATTTAACCCGTGGAACCACGCGTTTCCATTGCCTACTGCTTAAACCGCCCGGCCAGCTCGGTTCGCGAGCGGACCCCGAGCTTGCGGAACACCGAGCCGACGTGGCTCTCGACGGTCCGCACACTCATCGACAGCCGCGCCGCCACCTCGCGGTTCGTGAAGCCGTCGGCCACCAGATCCGCGACCCGCTGTTCGGAGGCGGTGAGCAGCGATCCGGCCCCGGCTCGGCGTCCCCGATCCAACTCGGCCTCGGCGAGCTGCGCGTACGGCCGGTGGCCGTGTTCGGTGAAGCAGTCGAGCGCGTCCTGGAGCGCCTGGCGTGCCTCGGGCTTCGCCTTGCGCCGCCGCTGCACCTGCCCGAGCGCGAGCAGGCTCCGCCCGCGCTCGATCGGCATCGGCGAGGCGGCGTGCGCCTGGACCGCGCGCGTCAGCGCTTCGGCCGCCGCGTCCAGCTCGCCCCGGGCGGCGGCGATCGTCCCCTGGATCCGCAACGCGATGCCGCTGAGCGTCGGGCGCTCCAGGCGCGCGCCGAGTTCCGCGAGCTCGGCCGCGACCACGGCGGCATCTTCCAGCCGACCGGCGGTGACCAGCGCCTGGCCGAGGTCGCCCTCGGGACGTCCGCGCGCCGACGGCTCGTGGACGTGCACCGTCCGCGCCTGCTCCAGCACGCCGGTCAGCAGCGTGATCGCCCGCTCCACGTCGCCGCGCAGCAGCGCGATCGTGGCCAGCGGCGTGTCCATGATCACCCGCACCAACGGAATCGGCGGCAACCGCTCCAACGCGGCGAGCAGGATCGCCTCGCCGCCGTCCAGATCACCATCCATGATCGCCACCAGCGCCCGCGCAACAGTCAGCGACGCCGGCTCACCGATCCCGGGCCCGGCCTCCCGCGCCGCCTCCTCGAACTCCGCCAACGCCTCCCGCGCCGCCCCAGGCCGCCCGGCCAGCACCTCGGTATACGCCAAATGCGCCAACAGGATCGCCACCGCGGAGGTCTCCCCCACCTCCCGCGCCCGCCGCACCATCCGCGTCAGCACACTGCGAGACGTGTCGAGGTCATCCACATACTTGATGCTGAGCCCGAAGCGCACCTCAGCCCGCTCAATAAACGGAACCCACCGCTGCCCCGCCTGCGCCACCCGAGCCCGCTCAACCAGCGCACGATCCACACCCCGCCCCGCGAACATGTCGATCTCGACCAACGCCAGCAACGCCGTCGCCAGCGCCGCCGGATCGGCCTCGGCACCGAGCCGATCGCAGATCCGGATCGCTTCGACTGCGCAGCGGCGTGCGTGGGGCGGGTCGCTCGCGACGTTGAAGTCGGCGGCGAAGGCGAGAGCCAGGGAGCGCAGGCAGGGGTCGGCGGCGGGCAGGTCACCAGTCAGGCGGGTCGGGACGCCGGCAAGGTCAGTACTCGGGAAACCACTCGGAGCGCCAGCCGCATCGCTGCGCAGGTCGGCCAGATCGCCGGTCGGGCGGGTCAGGTCGCCGGTCAAGTCAGCCGAGTCGGCCGGGTCGGCGCTGGCGCTGGCGGCACGGTCAGCAGTCGACCCGGCACCCGACCCGGCACCGGACCCAGCACCCGCCGCCCCGCCGCCCGGCTCAGCCAGCAGCGCCGCCTCCACCACCCGCTGAGCGGCGGCGGGGCCCTGGCTGTACAGCAGCGTGTGGGTGAACAGTGCCAGCGCGCGGCGGCGGGTCGGGGGGTCGGCGCCGGCCGGTGCGGGCCAGGCGGCGCCGGCCGGTGCGGGCCAGGCGGCGCCGGCCAGTTCGCAGGCCTTTGCGGTGTCGCCGCGCATGTAGTGCAGTTCGGCGGCGGCGATCTGGCGTTGGGTCAGGGCGGTGGTGGCCTCTGGTGGTGTGAAGCGGATGGCCAGGTCAGCGAGTTCGATGGCGGACGGGATCGCGCCGCGGTCGCGGGCGGCGGTGGCGCCGGCGGTGAGGTGGGCGGCGGTTTCGGGGTTCGGGGGTTCGGTGGCGGCTCGCATGATGTGGCGGGCGCGTTGCTCGGGGTCGTCGACGAGGTCGGCCAGGCGGCGGTGGAGGGTGGCGCGCGCCAGGGGCAGCAGGGTGTCGAGGGCGGCGGCACCGAGGAGGGGGTGGGC
>NZ_JAAFYZ010000336.1 GCF_018274385.1 Catenulispora pinistramenti
CTACCGCCCCACCCGCAGCCCAGTCTCCCCATCGAAAACATGTATCTCCCGAGGATCCGGCACCACCCCCACCTGCGCCCCCACTCGAGGCGCCGCGTTCTCCTCGCACCGCACGATCACCGTGCGGCGCCCGCGCCCGACGCTGATCTCGCAGTGCGCGTAGGCCGTGTGCCCGAGGCGTTCCACCAGGCTCACCGTGGTGTAGAGGCCGTTGCCGGGGGCTGCGAAGGTCGCGTGTTCCGGTCTGAAGCCGACCAGCACTGATGGGGACGTCAGCGGGTACGCCACCTCCACCGGGACCTCGTACACGCCCGCCTCGCCGATGAGGGCCCAGCCGTGCTTGTACATGCCGGGGACCAGGTTCATCGCTGGGGAGCCGACGAAGCCTGCCACGAACTCGTTCACCGGGTGGTCGTAGAGTCTGCGCGGGGTGTCGACCTGCTGCAGGACGCCGCGGTTCATGATCGCGATGCGGTCTCCCATCGCCATCGCCTCGACCTGGTCGTGCGTGACGTACAGGGTCGTGATACCGCTCTTGCGCTGCATCTCGGCGATCTTCGCGCGGGCGGTGGTCCGCAGCTTGGCGTCCAGCGCGCCCAGGGGCTCGTCCATCAGGAACACGCGCGGTTCGCGGACCATCGCGCGCCCGATGGCCACGCGCTGTTGCTCGCCGCCGGACAGGGTCTTGGGCAAGCGGTCCAGGCGGTCCGACAAGTTCAGCTCTGATGCGACGCGGCGTACCCGGCGCGAGACGGCCGAGGCGGGGGCGCCGGCGAGTTCCATGCGGAAGCCGAGGTTGCGGGCCACCGACATGTGCGGGAAGAGGGCGTAGCTCTGGAACACCATGGCCAGGTCGCGCTCGCCGGGCGGGGTGCCTTCGAGGTCCTGGCCGTCGACGAGGACCTGGCCGGTCTGGATGTCCTCCAGGCCGGCGAGCATGCGCAGGGCTGTGGTCTTGCCGCAGCCGGAGGGGCCCAGCAGGACCAGGAACTCGCCGTCCGCCACGGAGAGCGTCAGGTTGTCAACCGCCTTGCGTCTGCCTTCCGGGTATGTGCAACTCGCTTGAAGGAATTCGACTGTCGCCACGTCGTCCACCGCACTTCACAGCCCAGGTGACCGGCCTCGGTCCGCCCCGCCGTGCCGGTGTTGAACGCGGACGTTACGCCGAGCTGAACGGCGTCGCAATACCCTCCCTATATCGCGGTGCGTTTCCGCGCCGGACATGACGCCAAGTGCGGCTTATGACCGCGGTGGAAATGTGGAATTCTCATCCCGGGACGCGGAAGAAGCAGAGAACGATCTATGGCTTGCGCGCCCCCACCGCCCACATCGCAAAGAATTGAGATCCGCCGCCATAAGCGTGCCCCAGGGCCAGCCGCGAGCCGTCGACGGCGGCAGCCACCTGATGCTCCCCGGCCTGGCCCCGGACCTGCTGCGCGGCCTCGGCGAAGCGGATCATCCCGGAGGCCCCGATCGGATTCGAGGAGAGCACGCCGCCGGAGGGGTTCCACGGGATGTCCCCGTCGAACGCGGTCGCGCCGGCCTCGGTCAGCTTCCAGCCCGACCCCTTCTCCGCGAACCCCAAGTTCTCCAGCCACATCGGCTCGTACCAGGAGAACGGCACGTACACCTCCGCCGCGGCGAACTGGCGCCGGGGCTCGGTGACGCCGGCCTGCCGGTAGACGTCGGCCGCGCAGTCGCGCCCGGCCCGCGGGTCCACGCTGTCCCGCCCGGCCATCCCCATCGGCTCCGAGCGCATCGCCGCACCGTGCACCCAGGCCGGAGGCCGCCCGGTGGCCGCGCCGGCCGCCTCGGCGGCCTGCTCGGAGGCCAGCACCATCGCCACCGCACCGTCCGAAGAAGGACAAGTCTCCAGATAGCGAATCGGATCCCACAACATCATCGATTCCTCGACCATCGCGAGGTCGATGTTCGGGATCTTCAAATGCGCGTACGGATTACGCAAGGCATTGATTCTGTCCTTGACCGCGACCATCATCCCGATATTGGCCGGAGCACCGGAACGCCGTATATAGGCCCGGATATATGGCGCGAAATACCCGCCGGCGCCGACGACCAGCGAGGCCGAGAACGGCGAGTGCGTGGACAGCGCCCACGTCGCGTTCGACTCCGACTGCTTCTCGAACGCCACCACCAGCACCCGCTCGTGCAGCCCGGCCTGCACCTGCGAGGCCCCGACCAGCGCGGTCGAGCCGCCGACCGAGCCGGCGGTGTGCACGCGCATCATCGGCTTGCCGACCGCGCCGAGCGCGTCGGCCAGGTAGAGCTCGGGTGTGGCGACGCCCTCGAACATGTCCGGGGCCTTGCCCACCACCACCGAGTCGATGTCGGCGAAGGTCAGCCCGGCGTCGGCGAGCGCCTCCAGCGCGGCTTCCCGCACCATCCCGGCGAGCGACACGTCGGCCCGCTTGGTCCGGTACTTGGTCTGCCCGACGCCGATCACGGCGCACCGGTTGCCCATGGTCAGCGCTCCCCTTCGGATGCGAGGTCTGATGCGGTATCAGCTGCGAGGACGCAGACGAGGTTGTGCTGAAGGCACGGTCCGGAAGCGGCGTGGGCGACGGCGCGCTGGGCGCTGCCGTCGTGGATCCGCGCGGCGGCCTCGCCGATCCGGATCAGACCGGTCGCCATGATCGGATCCGCCTTGCGCGGACCGCCGGAGGCGTTCACCACGGTCTTCTCGTCCAAACCCAGCTCGCGACGCAGCAGCATCTCTTCGTGTTCGAAGCGGGTGTGCAGCTCGGCGAAGTCAACGACGCCGGGACGCACCCCGGCCCGCGCCGCCGCCTGCCGCGTCGACGGGCTCCGCGTCAGATCCCGGGACCCGACCGCGTGCGGCTCGATCCGGTGGTCGAGCCCGGTGATCCACGCGGGCCGGGAACACACCCGGCGCGCCACGTCCCCGGCGGCGAGGATCACCGCCGCGGCACCGTCCGTGGCCGGTGGCGGTGTGGGATCCGGATCGACGTCGAACCCGGCGTCCTTCAGCGCCCGCGCCTGAAGCCCGGCCATCGCGATGTGCCCCGGCACCAGCGGCGCCAGGTAGTAGGGGTCGTAGGACAGCGAGCTGATCCCGACCTGGTCGCCGACCGTCCCCTTGCCGAACCCGTACACCAGCGCCGCGTCGATGTCGCCGTGCTGCATCCGCACCCACGCCTCGTACAGCGCCCAGGCGCCGTCCTGCTCCACGTGGCTCTCGGCGATCGGCGGCCACGCGCC
Source organism: Catenulispora pinistramenti (assembly GCF_018274385.1). Taxonomy (GTDB): domain Bacteria; phylum Actinomycetota; class Actinomycetes; order Streptomycetales; family Catenulisporaceae; genus Catenulispora; species Catenulispora pinistramenti. Next base: position 3,241 of record NZ_JAAFYZ010000336.1, read on the forward strand.
GATGGTGTCCAGCGCCGCGACGAACGAGAACGGCGTGCCGACCAGGTAGTCGTTGGACCCCGAGCAGGTGAAGCCGATCTCGGAGCGGTCCATGCCGGTGACCGACAGCACCTCGTTCACCAGCGGCATCACCAGATCCGCCTCGGTCCAGCCGAGGTCGGAGAAGCTGTGCTCGCTCTGCGCGAACGCGACGACCGCGACGTCCCTCATCACACGTACTCCTCGAACTGCTCGAACGGGATGTCGGGTTCGCCGGTCGGGGCGAACCACTTCAGGTTCTTCACCGACCGCGTCCGCTCGGCGTCCGGCACCCACACCCCCCGCACCCGCATCCCGATCCGCACCTCCTGCCACGGCACGTCGGAAACCAGGGCGAGCATCGCGACGTCGGCGCCGTCCAGCAGCACGTAGCCGCTGATGAACGGCACCTCCGGCGCGCCGGCGGCCGGGACGTTGTTGACCGCGAACGTGGTCAGCACGCCGGTGTCCGGCAGGTCCACCCACTCGGTGGCCGGCACGCCGTCACCCGGGCACGCACCGCGCGGCGGCACGAAGACCTTGCCGCACTTCGCACAGCGCGTGCCGCGGATCTGCCCGACGGCCATGCCGTCGATGAAGTGGTTCCAGACCGTCCCGCCTCGGAGCCGGTACTCCAGCCGGTGCGGCAGCGTGACCATGGAGACGGGTTCGAGCTCTGCTTCCCCGTCCGACGCGGGACCGTCCACCGGGGTCGGAACCCCCGCCGGGGCCAGCGCCGGCACCTCGGCCGGCCCCTCCCCCGGCGCGAAGCACGCGATGTCCTTGACCGCCCCGGTGCGCTCGGCCCGCCACGTCGGATGCACCCGCATCCCGGTCGCCATCGCCGCCTTCGAACCGCTGTCCACCGCGTGCAGCAGCGCGGTGTCGGCGCCGTCGGGCCGGATCAGGGCCCAGGCGAAGGGCCGGTCCAGCGGGTGGTCCGGGCGCGGATCGTCGACCCAGGTCCAGGTGGTCACGGTCCCGGCCGGGCCGACCTGCACCCAGTCCTCGTCGGCGGCGCCCAGCGCGGCCGCGGTCTGCGGGTCGTACTCGGTCGGCGGGACCAGGACCCTGCCGTCCGGCATCCGCACGCCGAACAGCCGCCCGGAGCGCAGACCGGTCAGGAACCGGCCGATCACCGGGCCGGTGGAGCGGGTGTAGCCGCCGGGGAACTCCAGGACGTGCACCACGCGCGCATCAGAGGTCTGAGGGGTTTCAGGGGGCAGAGAAGCCTGAGTCGTCATCTCGATCCCGGGCCTCAGATCGCGCTCTGGTGGCCGGCCCAGTACGGGTCGCGCAGCCGCCGTTTGAACAGCTTCCCGTTGGGCTCGCGCGGGAGCTGGTCGGTGAAGTCCAGCGTCTTGGGCCACTTCAACCGGGCCAACCGGCCGTCCAGCGAGCCGATGATCTCCGCGGCGAGCGCGTCGGAGCGCTCGTAGCCCTCGTTCAGCTCGACCACGGCCTTGATCTGCTCGCCCCAGTCCTCGTCCGGGATGCCGAACACCGCGACGTCGCCGACCGCCGGATGCCGCAGCAGCTCGCCCTCGATCTCGGCCGGGTAGATGTTGACGCCGCCGGAGATGATCATGTCGATCTTGCGGTCGCAGAGGTAGAGGAAGCCGTCGTCGTCGAAGTAGCCGATGTCGCCGACGGTGAAGTAGCCGTTGCGCCGGTTGGCCTCGGTCTTCGCCTTGTCGCCCTTGTACTCGAATTCGCCGACGCCCATCTTCATGTAGACGGTGCCCGGCGTGCCGACCGCCACCTCCTCGCCGTCGTCGTCCAGCGCCACGACCTCGCTGATCGGCCAGGCCTTGCCGACGGTGCCGGGGTGCGCGACCCACTCCTCGGGGGTGGCGATGGTGCCGCCGCCCTCGGTCGCGGCGTAGTACTCGTAGACGACCGGGCCCCACCAGTCGAGCATGGCCCGCTTGACGTGCTGCGGGCACGGCGCGGCGGCGTGGATCGCGACCTTCATCGAGGAGACGTCGTAGCGCTGCTTCACTTCCTCCGGCAGGTGCAGCATGCGATGGAACTGGGTCGGGACCATGTGGGTGTGCGTCGCCTTGGTGCGCTGGATCATCTCCAGCGTGCCCTCCGGCGTCCACTTGTCCATCAGCGCCAGGGTGTGGCCCATCTGCAGCGCGGTGCCGCCGAACTGGGTGACCGCGGTGTGGTAGTTGGGCGAGGTGACCAGGTGCACGCCGCCGGCGCCGGGCTTGATGCCGAAGAAGCCGGGCAGCACCGTGCTCATCTCGGCCATCATGTCCGGGTCCTGACCGGACAGCGCGCGCCGCACGCCCTTGGGCTTGCCGGTGGTGCCGGAGGTGTAGTGCATCGCGGTGCCATAGCTGCGGTTCTCCGGCAGGTCGGTGCTGTGCCCGGCGCGGAACCGCGCCAGCGGCGTGAAGCCGGGGATGTCGCCGCCGACGCTGATCAGCGCCTCCTTCGGCAGCCCCTGCCCCTCCTTCTCCAGTTCCGCGACGGCGGCCAGGCCGAGGTCGGCGAAGCGCGCGTGACAGAAGAAGGCCTTGGCCTCGGCGTCGTGGATGATGTAGGCGATCTCGGGCCCGGCCAGGTGGAAGTTGATCGGCGTGTAGTACCAGGCGGCCTGCAACGCGGCGGCGTAGATCTCGACCATCTCCACCAGGTTGGGCATCAGCAGTGTGAGCCCGTCGCCGTCGGCCATGCCGAGGGCGCGCAGCGCGTGCACGGTCTGGTTGGCGCGCGCCAGGACGTCGCCGGCCCTGTGCTCGTCGCCGGCTTCCTCGATGACGGCGGTCCAGTCGGGGTCGGCTTGCGCGATCTTCCAGAAACCCAGCCCTGCCATGCGCGACTCCCGCCTACTCCATCTGATGGATCGTCAGTAGTGGAGTACAACACGGGCCCTGAGAGGCTGCAAGGGGTACACGGGGCAAAACTAGAACGGGTTCCTGTTTGTTGCGAACAGCTCGCCCCACCACTCGCCGAACGGCTCGCCGGCGACCGCGATGCGGTGCCGACGAGCCGTGTGAGGACCCGGATACAGAACCCGGATGTGGAACCCGGATGCGGAACCCTCAGTGGTGGGTCGCGCCACCGGAGTAGCGGGCGACCATGGACCGTCCGATGCCCGCGAGCCACTGCTGGTCAGCCGCCGAGCTCAGATCGAGCGGAGTCTTGGTGGTCCAGCTCTGGTCTCGGACGTGGTTGCTGTTGGACAGGTCAGTCCGCAGGATCGTGTCGCCGACGCGGACATAGACGCTGACGATCCCCAGATCCGGCACGGCCTGGGCGAACGCTTCGTCGCCGATCCCGGCGGGCAGCGGCGTGACCGTGTCCTTCGAGTAGTCGACCGGACCGTCCTTGCACCCGCCCTGGGCCGTCTCCCGGACCTTCGTCATGTCTTGCGCACCGGTACCGCGGGACAGGAAGTACTCGCCTTCGTACGCCGTGCCGGAGACGCCGTTCGGCAGCGGACCCCAATAGTGCGCGTCCGATCCGGTCTTCGACAAAGGCAGGTTCTCCGGGGCGTTGCAGCCGTTGACGGTTTGCAACATCCCGCTGGTGCCCTGGTCCGCCTGTCCGGTGTCGAAGGACCAACCCGTCCCCAAGTCGGCGGGCAGCAGCAGCTTTCCGTCCGGATCAGGAGGCGGGAGCGGGTTCCAGCCGGAGTGGATCGCCGGATCGGCCAGCGCCGAGGCCAGGGACTGCGCGGTCCACGGTGTCGGCTGGACCACCGTCGCCGGATCCGGCACCGTCCCCTGCCACGGTGTCTGGAAGTCCTGTGCGGCGAGGGAGAACAGCTCACCGTCGGCGAACTGCCGGACCGCCACGCTCGCCGTGCCCTGGCCGATCTTCGCCGAAGCACTGCCGATCGTGGAGCCGTCCGACAGGCGCGTCACCGCACACGACGACCACTGCGCCGGCAGCATGGATCCGGTCGTGGCCCCCGGCGCCGGGGTGATCTCGCCGAACGCGATGTTGCAGGGCGCGGCCAGCTGGTCGGTACTGAACCCGGTCATCGTCCCCATGGTGTGTGCCCACCCGCTGGAGGAAGACAACGTGAAGTCCAGCTCACCGGACTGGCGAAGGGTGTCGTCGGTCCAGACCGAGCTCATGACGATCGCGTTGGCCTGCTTGGCGTGCGCGCTGCCGGCGGCGACGATGCGCGGCTCATGCTCACCGCCGTGGGAGCCGACGAGGTGGGTGAGGGACGGGTCCACCTGCCCCAACACCGCTGCCAGGTCCACGGCCGCCGGTTCCGGGACATAGGAGTCGCCAGATTGGTCGACCGTACCGAGAGTCATGGCGTACTTGAAGATGTCCGACAACGGCCGGTTCCCCCAAGCACCGCCGGGTCCGGGCTGCGAACCGAGATCGGTGGTCCCGGCCCCCAGCCCCACCGCCACGGCCGCGGTCAGCGCCACCACCC
>NZ_JAAFYZ010000337.1 GCF_018274385.1 Catenulispora pinistramenti
CGTCTGTGCGGTGGCCGGGGCCTGGGCCGGCAGTGAGCCGGCCGGGGCGCCCGGGCCCGCGGCGACCGTGGCGTGGACCGCCTCGGCCAGCATCAGGCGGAGCTTCATCGTCTCCGTGAGCTTGGCCTGGTTGTCCTCCTGGCCGCCGTAGGGGACGTCGATGGTCTCGATGACGCAGCGCGCCACCTCGTTGCCCGCCGCCTCGGCCAGGGTCCGGGTGAAGACCTGGGCCGCCTCGTGGAAGGGCCCCGGCTCCTCGGTCGCGGCCCGCATGCGCTCCAGGGCCGCGGCCAGCTGTTCGCGCTGCGGCGGGTGGATGCGGCGGGCGGCCAGCTCGGCCATCAGCGTCAGCAGGGCCGTGCGGACCTCGCCGAGCTCCGCGACCAGCTCTGGAGAGGATTCGTACTCCAGCTGCACGGTCAGGACCAGCGGGTCGAGCAGGTTCCACTCGGCCTTGGGCCGGACCGTGGTGCCGCGGCCGTGGCGGATGCGCAGGACGCGCTTCTCCTCCAGCGCCTTCAGCGCCTCGCGCAGAATGGTGCGGCTGACCGCGAACTCGGCCGCGAGCGCCGCCTCCGGGGGCAGATCCGTGCCCGGCGGGAACTCGCCTTCCAGTATGCGGAGCAGCAACCGCTCGACGACGGCGTTGGCGAGGCGGGCGGGCCGGATGACCCGGTGGACGTTCCATCCCTCGACGTACATGCTGCTGGTGCTCCTCGATCGTGCTGCTGCGTCACTGGCCGTCGCGCGGGGTCCGCCCGGCGTCCAGGCATCCGGTGTGATGTACCGACTTGCGCGCCAATGTACGAGCCGAGGTCTACTCAAGGCAGCTATCTGAGGGCTATTCCATCCTAAATGATGAATCCGCGCCCGCCTTGTCGGCGCGGTGGCGGCGGCGACGCTTGATCAGCAGGAACAATGTCAGAGCCGTGATCAGCGGGAGCCAGCGGTTCTTCTCGTATCGGCCGCTCCAGACCGCCGCCAGCGGGTCGTCGGAAAGCGATTCGTCGAGAGCCGGCGACGCCGCGGGAACGACCGGAGGATTGGTGATCTTCTCCGATTCCGATTCCCCGGATTTATTTGACAGCGATTCCACTACAGCGGGTGCCGCGACTTCGTCAGCTTGGCTGGCTTCCTCTGCTTCCACGGCTTCCACGGCATCCCGGAATTCGGCGGCCAGCGTCTCGATCCACGCTGCGCCCAACGTCTCGACGGCCTCGTGCCAGTCCGCGCGCCCGAACTCCAAAGCGCGCCCAGAGAGCTCCAACTCCGGCACCACCGAGATGACGGTCCGCTCCCCCGCGTCCCCGGCCGGGCCCAGCGTGACCCGTAGATACCCGGCCAGCGCGCCGTCGCCCCGCGCCTGCGCGGCGTCCACGGCAATGTCCAGCGTCCCGTTGTGCGCCTCGGCTCCCGCTATGCACGCGGTGCCGCGGTAGGTGATGGTGGCGCCGGCCCCGCCGGCCCCGACCCGCAGCTTCAGCCGTCCGGCGACCACGTCCCCGGCGACCCCCTCGGGGCCGTCGGCCGGGGGCACCGTGTGCACCGCGTCGACGGTCAGCCCGGGCACGGCCCGGGCCATCTTCTCGGGATCGGTGAACGCCAGCCACATAGTCCGGTGCCGCACTGGCACCTCGACCTCGAACGCCATCGCGTACCCACCCCCTTGCCGGGAAGTCACCCGCGCTTCCGCCATCGGAGCGGACCGCGTGCCTGGTGGCACGTTACCAGCGCTTGGACATCCCGCGGCTGACCTTGGTGACCAGATTGCGCGGGACCAGCTTGGCCACCGCGGTGATGGCCTTGTACTGCATGCTCGGCACGCTGACCGCCAGGCCCCGCCGCAGGTCGCGCAGGGCGCCCTCGACGATCTCGTCGGCCTGGAGCCACATCCACCCCGGGACGTCGGCGGTGTCGATGTCGGCGCGCTCGTGGAACTCGGTGTGGGTGAAGCCCGGGCAGACCGCGACCACCCGCACGCCGGTGCCGTGCACCTCGGCGGCGATGGACTCGCTGAAGTTGGTGACCCAGGCCTTGGCCGAGCTGTAGGTGCCGCGCGGGACGAAGCCGGCCACCGACGACACGTTGATGATCGCGCCCTTGCCGCGCTCGATCATGCCCGGCAGCGCGGCGCGGGTCAGCCGCAGCACCGCGCGCACCATGACGTCCAGCATCGCCTCCTCGTCCTCGACGGGATGCGACAGGAAGGCACTGCCCTGGCCGAAGCCGGCGTTGTTGACCAGGACGTCGACCCCGCGCAGCGGATCGGCCAGCCGGTCCTCGACCAGCGCCCGGCCGTCCACGGTGGCCAGATCGGCGGGCAGTACCTCGACCTTGCCCGCGCCCAGCAGGCTGAGCTCGGTGGCGGCGCTCTCCAGGCGCTCGGAGTTGCGGGCCACGAGCACCAGGTCATAGCGGGCCGCCGCGAAACGGCGGGCGAACGCGGCACCGATGCCGGCCGTCGCCCCGGTAATCAAGGCCGTCGTCATGGCCTCAAGCCTGGCATGCCCCCTCCGGCGCCACCAGAGGGGGGTGCCCGGTGCAGGACCGTCCTGGTGGCGACGACGTCGCCACCGCCCCCGGCGTGCGGATACGTGTGCCAGCTGCGCCACAGCACCCCGGCCAGCCGGGCCGGCAGCGGCTCCACGACGACCGCGGTCACGGCGTCGGGGATCTCCGGGAACACCGCGATCGTGGCGCCGGGCAGGGCGTCGGCGTAGTCGCGCAGCGCGCCGGCCCAGGCCGGGAAGTACTCGGCGGCCACCTCGCGGACCTCGCACCGCACCTCGTAGTGGTAGCCGTCGTCGAGTTCGCGCTCTATGGCTATCGGCAGCGGACCCGGGGCGGCCTCGCGGCAGGCCACCGTCTCCCGGCAGACCAGGCTGCCGAGGTCGGCGGTGCGGACCAGGATCTGATGCGAGGCGCCGAGGATGCGGACCTCGACGTCGAGCGGACCGACCGGATGGAGGCCGGTGTGTAAGGGGGGTTGGTCGGGGGCCTCCAGGGACCACGACAGCTCCGAGGCGCGGACGTCCCTATAGGGGACCGATAAGGGAGCGATCATGCCTGATCAACGACTCGCACGCGGCCAAGGTCACGAAGAAAGCCTATGGTCCGACGATTTGATCAGCTGACTGACGAATGGTCCGGCGCGGGCCCCGGATCAGCGGCGACCCCGGCCGCGGCCCTTGTCTCGACTCTTCTCGCGGCTCTTGTCGAGGCTCTTGTCTCGGCCGCCCCGGCCCCGACCGCCGCTCTCGCGGCCGCCGACGTCCGGTCCGTTGTCGCGTCCGTTGCTGTTGCCGTTGTCTCGCCCGCCGCCGTTGCGCTCCCGGGCGACGCCGCCCCCCTCGTGCTCCATCTGCCGGCCGTGCTCGGTCTCCCGGTGCATCACGGCCTTGCGCCGCCCGACCATCGGCAGGCCCAGCATGCCCAGCCCGGCCCCGGCCAGGCAGGTGTAGAGCCACCAACCGTGGCCGTCGGAAATCAGAGTGGAACGAAAAGGTAACAAGATGACGAACGCAGCAGCCCACAGGCCGATGCCGATCCAGATAACCTTTGCCTCGTTGATCTGCATCGGCTCCAGATTCGGCCGGCCGGCGCGGCCTCGTTGGGCGGTGCGACCGGAAGAGTCACGCTCCGGCGTGCCCTCCGGTTCCTCCGCTCTGCGCCTGCGGCCCTGGGTTGTCATGTGGACAGGATATCGGCGGTCCGAGATCTCCAGGCGAGGAGTGGCAGTTGTCAGTTCAGACGGGAAGCGACGGCGGTCCCGGCGGGGTGGGCGTTCTGGAACGCGCGTTCAAGGTGCACGAGCGGGGATCGACCTACGTCCGCGAGGTCCGCGGCGGCCTGGCCACGTTCTTCACCATGGCCTACATCCTGGTGCTGAACCCGATCATCCTGTCCGGCCCGAAGGACAAGTTCGGCCACGTCCTGAGCCACACCCAGCTGGTGACCTCGACCGCGGTGGTGGCCGGGGTGATGACGCTGATCATGGGCATCGGCGGGAACCTGCCGCTGGCCATCGCCGCCGGGCTCGGGCTGAACGGGGTGGTGGCCTTCACCCTGGCCCCGACCATGTCCTGGCCGGACGCGATGGGCCTGGTGGTCCTGGAGGGCCTGGGCATCTGCCTGCTGGTGGTCACCGGGCTGCGGCAGAAGATCATGGACGCCATCCCGCTGGCCCTGAAGAAGGCGATCGGCGTCGGCATCGGCCTGTTCGTCGCCTTCATCGGCCTGGTCGACGCCGGTTTCGTCGGCAAGGGCGACGGCACCCCGGTCACCCTCGGCACCGGCGGCACGCTCAAGGGCTGGCCGATGTTCGTGTTCTGCATCGGCGTCCTGCTCACCCTGTGCCTGCTGGTCCGCAAGGTCCCCGGCGGCCTGCTGATCTCGATCGTCGGCACCACGGTGCTGGCGATCGTGGTGAACAAGATCGCCAAGGTCCCGGACGCGGCCTGGGGCACCATCGCCCCGAAGGTCCCGCACGGCGTGGTGGCGCACCCGGACTTCGGCCTGCTGGGCAAGTTCAGCCTGTTCGGCGGCTTCCACCACGCCGGCGTCATGACCGCGATCGTCTTCGTCTTCACGCTGATCCTCGCCGACTTCTTCGACGCGATGGGCACCATCATCGGCATCAGCGGCGAGGCCGGCCTGCTGGAGGCCGACGGCCGGCTCCCCAACATCGGCCGCGTGCTGTTCATCGACGGCCTGGCGGCCTCGGCCGGCGGCGCGGGCTCGGCGTCGTCGAACACCTGCTTCGTGGAGTCGGCGGCCGGCGTCGGCGAGGGCGCGCGCACGGGACTGGCGAACATCGTCACCGGCGGCCTGCTGTTCCTGGCGGCCTTCCTGACCCCGGTACTGACCATCGTGCCGTCCCAGGCGGCGGCGCCCGCGCTGGTCGCGGTCGGGTTCCTGATGATGACCCAGGCCAAGGACATCAACTGGGACGACTGGGAGATCGCGGTCCCGGCGTTCCTGACGATCGCGCTGATGCCGTTCACGTACAGCATCACCAACGGCATCGGGGCCGGGTTCATCCTGTTCTGCGTGCTGAAGGTGGTGCTGGGCAAGGCGCGCGAGGTGAACTGGCTGATGTGGATTGTGGGGGTGTTCTTCGTGGTGTACTTCGCGCTGGATCCGATCAAGCAGGCGCTGGGGATCGAGTAGGCGAACGGCGCGGGAGCGCTACCGCCCCCGCGCCTTCACCAGCCCGGTCTCGTAAGCCAGCACCACGGCCTGCACCCGGTCCCGCAGCCCGAGCTTCATCAGTATCCGACCGACGTGGGTCTTCACCGTCGCCTCGGACAGGAACAGCTTGCCCGCGATCTCCGCGTTCGACATCCCCTGCGCGACCAGCAGCAGCACCTCGTGCTCGCGGTCGGTGAGCACGTTCAGTTCCGGGGGCGCCGGCTCGCTCTCCGAGGGGAGCATCGGGGCGAACTTGTCGAGGAGGCGGCGGGTGGTGGACGGCGCCACCACCGCCTCGCCGCTGTGGACCGCGCGGATCGCGGCCAGCAGGTCCGGGGGTGGGACGTCCTTCAGCAGGAAGCCGCTGGCGCCGGCCTTCAGCGCCGCGAAGGCGTACTCGTCGAGGTCGAAGGTGGTGAGCATCAGGACCCGGGGGCGCTCGCCGCGCACCACGAGTTCGCGGGTGGCGGCGACGCCGTCGAGGCGGGGCATGCGGACGTCCATCAGGACCACGTCGGCCTCGAGGGTGGCCAGCAGGTCCAGGGCGGCCTGGCCGTCGCCGGCCTCGCCGACCACGGCCATGTCGGGCTGGCTGTTCAGGACCATGCGGAAGCCGGTGCGCAGCAGTTCCTGGTCGTCGACCAGGACGATGCGGACGGGGGCGTCGGTCTCGGTCGGCGGTTCCGGCGCGGTCTGGCTCAACGTCACGACTCCTGGGATTCGGCCTGCGGTTCGCTCCGGTCGGCGGACTCCGGGCCGGCGAACGGCAGGATCGCCTCCACAGCGTAGCCGCCGGAGACGTGCGGGCCGGTGACGAGTGTCCCGCCGAAGACCGAGACCCGCTCGCGCATGCCGACCAGGCCGTGCCCCATGCCGTCGCCCGGGGCCTCGGCGCCGCGGCCGTTGTCGACGATGCGCAGCACCAGGCAGTCGTCGGTGTATATGAGCGCCACCGAGGCCTTCACCTGCGGGCCGCCGTGCTTGCGGGTGTTGGTCAGCGACTCCTGCACGATCCGGTAGACCGCCAGCGCCAGGCCGGTCGGCATCTCCCGCGGCACCCCCTCGACGGTCAGCGCCACCTGCAGCCCGCTGGAGCGCACCTGCTCCAGCAGGTCGCCGAGCTGCTCGATGCCGGGCTGCGGGACGTAGGTGCCCGCGTCGTCGGCCGAGCGCAGCACCCCGAGCATCCGGCGCATCTCGGTCAGGGCGGTGCGGCCGGTCTGGGAGATCGCCAGCAGCGCCTTGCGCGCCGCCTCCGGGTCCTGGTCCAGGGCATAGGTGGCGCCGTCGGCCTGCACCACCATGACCGAGACGTTGTGCGCGACCACGTCGTGCAGCTCGCGGGCGATGCGGGCGCGCTCGGCGGCGGCGGCTATCTGGGCCTGCGCGTCCCGCTCGCGCTCCAGCCGCTGCGCGCGGTCCTCCAGGCGCACGTAGTACTCGCGGCGGTACCGCATGGAGTCGCCGGCCACCCAGGCCAGGCCGACCAGGCCGCCGATCAGGACGGCGACGAACACGAAGGTGACCCAGTTGAAGTGCCCGGTGTGGTTGTACGGCGCCCCGCCCTGGTAACACTCCCGCGCCTGCGAGGGCTCGAGCTGGCCGCAGGTCGCCGTCTGGTCGTCGAACATGTGCAGCAGCTGGAACTGGATCAGCCCGCCGACCCAGACCAGGCCCATCGCCGGCATCGACCAGCGGCGCTGGCAGTAGGCGGCGACCGTATAGAGGTAGATCAGGTACGCGAAGTCGGCGGCGTTGAAGGCCGCCGCCTCGGCGAAGAAGCTGAGGAAGCCCGCCACCGCGGCCACCGCGAACGTGCCGCGCGGCCACCGGCGCCGGAAGATCAGCGGTACCGTCGCGGCCACCACCAGCGGCGCGACCAGCCACCGCGCCGCCCGGCCGGGATGATCCGAAGCCATCAGCGAGGCCAGGCCGACCACCAGCAGGAAGGCGGCCGGGATACTGTCGATCAGCTTCGGGTGGCGCTGAATCCAGGCGTAGACGCGGGACACGCTTTCAGCGTAGGCGCCGCCCGGCCGACCGGACATGACGCCGAGGGATGATCCGCCGGTCATCCTCAGGTCGCATGAGCTGGGCGGTAGCGTGGCGGCCGTGACGGAATGGGCGACGTGGCGCACGGCGATGGAACGGGCCCTTTACGGCCCGGACGGCTTCTACCGGCGGCCCGGCGCCGGGCCCGCGGCGCACTTCCGGACCTCCGCACACAACCCGGTGTTCGCCGAGGCCGTGGGCCGGCTGCTGCTGCGGGTGGACGAGCGGCTGGGCGCGCCGGGGCGGCTGGACTTCGTCGACATGGCGGCCGGGCGCGGGGAGTTGGCGGCCGGGGTGGTGGCGTGGCTGGCGGCCGAGGCGCCGGAGGCGGCCGGGCGGCTGCGGGTGGTGGCGGTGGATCTGGGGCCGCGGCCGGAGGGGTTGCCGGAGGCGGTGGAGTGGGCCGGGG
>NZ_JAAFYZ010000338.1 GCF_018274385.1 Catenulispora pinistramenti
AACCAGCCCCCATCACCGCCGCCGGCAGCGCCCCCATCCTCGTCGTAGGCACCAAAGACGACCCCGCCACCCCCTACGCCTGGGCCCAGGGCCTGGCCAAGCAACTCCAGAACGGCCACCTCCTGACCTTCAACGGAAGCGGCCACACCGCCTACACAAGAGGCTCCCAGTGCATCGACAACGCAGTCGACGCCTACCTGCTCCAAGGCACCGTCCCACCCGCGGGTATCACTTGTGACGTCAGCCCCTAGCGTCAGGTACACTCGTGCCCCGGCCCGCGGTGTACGCCGACGGGTCCGGGCCTCCTTAGCTCAGTCGGCCAGAGCGACGCACTCGTAATGCGTAGGTCATCGGTTCGATTCCGATAGGAGGCTCTGCCGTGACCAGGGCGTTCGCTGATTCAGCGGGCGCCCTAGTCGTTTATCTATAGCGTCGCCCTGCGCAGGTCCGGACGCGGAATCTCTCTAGTGGTTTCGCAGCCACAGGATAATGCCGCTCACGATGCCTGCTCCTGCCGCCGAGGCCGCTCCCCTGAGAAAGTTGAATCCTACAATTCTCATGTACCGGCGACGATCGCGGCGGTTAGGTGTTTTGACGTTTTTCTTGCGCTGGGCTGCTCCCGCCTCGGATTCGCTCATGGCGCCGGCCGTCGGTCCCTTCTTCGGATTCCGTTGTGTCTGCGCGTGAGGGCACTGTCGGCTCTGCCGGCACGCTGCGCCGGCGATGGTCTCTCGTCCACGGCACGAGACTAGGAGTGGGACGGCGCCTTGGATCAGGGCTCTGAGGTGGATTGCGGGCCCGATTCGATGTAATTTCCGCATCTGCACGTCAGAGCACCGGCGGAGGCTGTGAGACCGGTGTAATTTTCCCCGCATGGAACCCAAAGGACTGCCAGCGGTCGCCGCCGGGCCGGAGGCGGGGACGATTGACGATCTTGTGGCGGATGCGGCGAACGCGGGCTACCGGGTGACGCCCAGGACCGTGCACGACTGGGTGGCGAAGGGACTGATCGATCGCCCCGAACGGCGCCGGGCGGGCCGTAGCGGATCCCTGAAGGCTCTGTACTCGGGTGAACAGCGCCTACTTTTCCTTCATCTATTGTCGGCGCGCTCCGAACAACTCACGGTCCATGATCTTGCAGGGGTGGTGATCGGGGTCTGGCACAGCCTTGATGACTGCGTACCGACGCGCCAAGCGCTCAGGGCCCTGCGGACCTGGGTCGGCGATCCACGGAGCAGCAAGTCCGAAGCGCGTCGCCTGGCCAGGATGCACACCAAGCCCTTCACCGAAGACCCCCGGCTCGGGACGGCGCACGACAGGCGCGAGCTCTTGCGCGTTGTCAGCGATGTCTTCTACACGGGGCGGATCGATGTGGATCTGCTCAAGGAAAAGGCCAGGCCCATCTTTGAGCCGAGAGAGAAGTACATATCCATTGTTCACTCTCGGGATGAGACGGTGGTACCGGACGTCGAAACCCTGGTTGCGCTTCTTGAAACAATCACGAGAGCCGGACAGTCCGTAAGCGATGGCACTGTTACCGAAACCTGCTTGGACCAAGCCCGGATATTGCTGCGGTATGGTGCCGAGTCGGTCGGCATGGCCGACCTGCTGACGGTTCTTGGCCTATTCGCTCTGCACCCGGAGGCGCTGGATCCGTCTCTCAGCTCTCTTGACGAGCCGCCCTGCGAAGTTCACACGATCTCCGTGTTCTAGGGCTCACGAAATTCTAGGCCTCACGAAAATCCAGCACCAAAGGCTCGATCTCCGCTTGCAGCATCGGATTGCCCAGCGGGTGCACCTCGCTGTCTTTGCGGAGGTAGCGCTGGGCTAGGACGAGGGTGCGGGGGAGGTCCAGTTGGTGGGTCTCGACGAAGACGGCTTCGGTGCGGTCGCCTTCATAGGTGGTGTAGCCGTCGTAGGCGAGGGCTATCGCTGTGATGCCCGGTTCCGCTGAGGCGAGGTGTTCGCGGGCGGCTTCGAGGGTTTCGGGGACGTCGGCGCCCGGTGCCACTGCGAAGCGGGTGAGGGTGGCGGTGCCGTCGGCCTGGCGGGCGAAGGAGAAGGGGGTGAAGGGTTGGTCGGAGAGTTGGGCGTTTTCCAAGGCGTAGTCCAGCGCTGTGAACATGAGCTCTTTGGTGCTGTCCGCGGTGTCGTCCCAGATGGTCACACGGTCAGCCTCGCAGACCGGTCGGGCGGGTGGGCTAACAGCCTGGCGCCCGTCCTGCTCAAGCGTCTGAGCGAGGGGGCGTAGCGCGCAGTGGCGACCCGTCGCCGGGTGTCTAAAAGCCCTGCGGTACAAAGGGATGGGAGTCTAGGGAGGGAATCCTGATGAAGTTCCAGACCGCGGTCGACATCGACGCCACCCCGGCCACCGTGTGGCGCATCCTGACCGACGTGGAGTCGTGGCCGAAATGGTCCGCCTCCATGACCTCTGTCGAACGCCTGCAGCAGGGCGAACTGGCCGTCGGCAGCACCGCGCGGGTCACCCAGCCGAAGCTGAAGGTCGCCGTCTACACCGTCACCGAGTGCGAGCCCGGCAAGTCCTTCGTGTGGGAGATGCAGGGGACCGGGGTGAAGGTCCGCGCCACCCACTTCGTGGAGGACAAGGGCGACGGCCACGCGCGCATGGTCCTCGGGATCGAGCAGAGCGGCGCGCTCAGCGGACTCATCGCCATGTTCTACGGCAAGCTCACGCGGCAGTACGTGACCATGGAAGCCGAGGGCTTGAAGAGGGCCGCCGAGACGGAGACAGCAGAGAAGGCCGAGTAGCGCCGCCCGGTAACCATCGCCCCAGCCCCCCGCCCCCGCCTCAGGTCGGACATCCGTGGTCCGGCGGTCCGGATAATCACCCGGACCGCCGGACCACGGCCTCGTTCGGCCCCCGCCGATACTCTCCGCATTACCGTGGATTCATGGAGTCATCACCGGTCGGGATCCGCGATGTGCTCGCCATCCCCGACTTCCGCCGGCTGTGGACGGCGCTGTCGCTGTCCAGCCTCGGCGACTGGCTCGGGCTGCTGGCGCAGTCCTCGCTGGCGGTGTCCCTGGCTGGTGGTGGGTACGCCAGCCGCTCCTATGCGGTCGCCGGCGTCTTCGTAGTGCGGCTGATCCCCGCGGTGTTGTTCGGGCCGATCGCCGGTGTGGCGGCCGATCGGCTGGACCGGCGCTGGACGATGGTGACCGGGGACAGTGCCCGCTGCCTGCTCTTCATCTCGATCCCGCTGATGGGCACCTTGTGGTGGTTGTTCGCCGCCACGTTCCTGATCGAGATCGCGGCGATGTTCTGGATCCCGGCCAAGGAGGCCACGGTCCCGAACCTGGTGCCGCCGCGGCTGCTGGAGCCTGCTAACCAGATCTCCCTGCTCACCGCCTATGGCACCGCCCCCATCGCGGCCGGTGTGTTCACCGTGCTGGCGCTGATCACCAAGGCGCTGGCCCACCAGTGGACCTTCTTCACCGCCCAGCCGGTGGATCTCGCGCTCTACTTCGACGCGCTGACCTTCCTGTTCTCCGCGCTGACGATCGCGCGTCTGAAGAGCATCCCGGCCCGGTCCGCGATGGAGCGCGCGGCTGCGCGCCGTCACACCGAGGACCACCGCTCCCCGCTGCGCACTCTTCTGGAGGGCTGGCGCTACCTCGGGATCGACAAGCGGATCCGCGGTGTGATCATCGGCACAGCCGGGGCCTTCGCCGCGGGCGGCGCGGTGGTCGGGCTGGCCCGGACGTACGTGGGCGACCTGCACGGCGGACAGGCCGCGTACGGCGTCCTGTTCGGCACCGTCTTCCTGGGCCTGGCCGCCGGGATGTTCTCCGGATCGCGGATGCTGCCCGGGATGGCGCGGGAGCGGCTGTTCGGCTCCGTGATCTTCGCCGCCGGGGTGGTGCTGTGCCTGTTCGCGCTGGTGCCGGTGCTGCTGATCTCGGTGGTGTGCGCCCTGGTCATCGGCTTCCTCGGCGGCACCGCGTGGATCATCGGGCAGACGATGCTGGGCCGGGAGGTGGCCGACGAGCTGCGCGGCCGGACCTTCGCCTTCGTGCAGTCGCTGATCCGGGTCATCCTGGTGCTGATCCTGGCCGTGGCCCCGGCGGTGGCCGGCGTGTTCGGCGCCCACACGCTGCCGCTCCCCGGGGCGGCGGTCACCTACGGCGGCGCGGCCATCACCCTTTTCGGGGCGGGACTGCTGGCCGCGGGCGTGGGGTGGGTGGCGTACAGGATGATGGATGACGTGCCAGGGAAATCGTTGCGGAACGAACTGAAGGCGGCGCTCAAGCGGAGCACCGCCGCCACCTCGACGCGGGCCGGGGGCGCGGCGGGGCCGGGGGCCGACCCCGGACCGACGACCGGGGCCGCGCCCGGGTCCATGCCCGGAGCCGGAACCGGAACGGGTACCCAGGCCGGTACCGGGGCCGTGACCAGCGCCAGTAGCACCGGCAACGTCGCGCTGCTGCCGGGCAGCGGCGCGATCGAAAGGACCGCCCACACCTACACGGGCACCTTCCTGTCCTTCGAAGGCGGCGACGGCAGCGGCAAGTCCACCCAGCTGAACCTCCTCGCCGACTGGCTGCGCGGGCGCGGCCACGAAGTGGTGGTCACCCGCGAACCCGGCGGGACGCCGCTGGGCACCAAGCTGCGCGCCATCGTGCTGGACGCCCACAACGCCGACGTCATCTCCCCGCGCGCCGAGGCCCTGATCTACGCCGCGGACCGCGCCGACCACGTCGAGCGGGTGATCCGGCCGGCCCTGGAGCGCGGCGCGGTGGTGATCACCGACCGCTATGTCGACTCCTCCCTCGCCTACCAGGGCGCCGGCCGCGCGCTGTCGGCCCGCGAGGTCGAGCTGCTCTCGCACTGGGCCACCCAGGGCCTGATGCCCGACGTCACGGTCCTGATGGACCTGGACCCGATCGAGGCGGCCCGCCGCCGCAAGACCCCGGCCGACCGGCTGGAGCTGGAGTCCGTGGAATTCCACCGGCGGGTCCGCAACGGTTACCTGGAACTGGCCGCGGCCGAGCCGGAGCGGTTCATCGTGATCGACGCCCGGGAACCCGTCGAGCAGATCGCCGGACGGATCAGGGCCCGGCTGGAGGGTCGCATACACCTCTCACGCCAGCAGCGGACCGAGGAAGCCGAGCGGCGCGAGGAGGAGCGCCGCAAGGCCGCCGAGCAGCGCGCCGTGCAGATGGCGGAGCTCTCCGACGCCGAGCGCCGCCGCGCCGAGGCCGAGGCCGAGCAGCGCGACCAGGCGCAGCGGGAGCAGGAGGCGCGCGAGGCCGCGCGGCAGGAGCACCGCCGCCGGCTGGAGGAGGACGCGGCCCGGGCCGAACGCGCGGCCCGGGAGCGGGCGCAGAACAACGCGGATCTGGCCACCCGGCTCGGCCAGACCGAACGCCCGTCCATCACCTCGGAGCCGACCGCCACACCGCCACGGGCCACCACGCCGACGCACACCACCGCGCCGCCGGCCCAGCCCCCTGCGTCGCCGAACGCCGAGGACATCGCGACGCCGAGCACCCGCGGCGAATGGGAAGTCCCGGACTACGTCGCGGAGCCGGAGCTCGACGAGGAGCCGGAACAGGACGCGATGGCCCTCGCCGACGAGTTGTTCGGAGTCCGGCAGCAGACCCGGCACGGCGGGGAGGACGCGTGAGCGAGGTAAGTGGCGTGAGCGGCGTGAGCGGCATAAGCCGCGGGACCGGCGGCGCCCCGGCCTTCGAGCCCTACGGCGTCTGGACCGACCTGGTCGGCCAGGACCACATCAGCACCGACCTGGTGCAGGCCGCACTCGGCAACGGGATGACGCACGCCTGGCTGCTCACCGGCCCGCCCGGCTCGGGCCGCTCCACCGCCGCGCGCGCCTTCGCCGCGGCCCTCCAGTGCACCACCGCGAACGAACCCGGCTGCGGACACTGCCTCGGCTGCCGCACCGTCCTCGACGGCGTCCACCCCGACGTGCTGCAACTGGCCACCGACCAACTCTCGATCGGGGTGGCCGACACCCGCGGCCTGGTACGCCGCTCCTCGATGACCCCGTCCTCAGGCCGCTGGCAGGTGCTGCTGATCGAGGACGCGGACCGTCTCACCGAAGCGGCCGGCAACGTCCTCCTGAAGGCGGTCGAGGAACCTTCCCCCCGCACCGTCTGGATCCTGTGCGCGCCCGGCCAAGACGACATGCTCCCCACCATCCGCTCGCGCTGCCGTCACCTCCTGCTGCGCACGCCCCCTTCCACGGCCGTCGCCGAGATCCTGGTCCGCCGCGACGGCGTGGACCCGATCCGCGCCCGCGAGGCGGCCCGCGCCGCCCAGGGCCACATCGGCCGCGCCAAGCGCCTGGCGACGGACGACGAGGCGCGAGCCAAGCGCAGCGAGGTGCTGGCGCTCCCGTCATCGCTGACCGACATGGGCTCAGCCCTGTCAGCCGCGCAGAAACTGGTCGACGCGACCATCTCCGAGGCGAAGCGCACGGCCGAGGAGCGAAACGTCACGGAGACCGCGGACCTGCGCCTGGCGATGGGCTACCAGGAGGGCTCCCGCAAGGCCGTGCCCGGCGCCGCGGGCGCGCTGAAGGATCTCGAGACACGGCAGAAGAAGCGCGCGACCCGAATGCAGCGCGACGCACTGGACCTGGCGCTGGTAGACCTCGCGGCGTTCTACCGCGACGTCCTGGCGGTGCAGCTGGGCGCGATCGGCGGGGCGGGCGGCGACGTGACCGAGCCCATCCACGACGACCAGTACGCGGCCGTCCGCAAGGTCGCCGCGGCGGGGACGCCGGAGGCCACGCTGCGCCGGATCGAGGCGGTACTGGAGTGCCGGAAGGCCGTGGAGCGAAATGTGGCGCCGCTGCTGGCGGTGGAGGCGATGGCGGTGCGCTTGCGATAGCAGCGCGGGTCGGCCGCTTCTGTGGCTGGCTAGTGCCGTGTCGGGCAACGTTTGCCTGGGAGTTCGCGCTTTGCTCGGGAGTCCGCGATGTGGTTCGCGATGTGGTTCGCGATGTGGTTCGCGACGTGCTCCGCGACGTGCCGGTCGGCGGGCGGGATCCGTTGGCGGGTGGAGTTTGCTGGGGGCTGGTGTTTGTGGGCCGGGTTGCGGTTTGGCTGTTGTTTGAAAGGCGATTTTTACGGCCTTCGGTCATAGTTATGCCGGTTCGGGGTTCGGGTCGGCGGGTGTGTTTGTCGGCTGCCAGTTCGCGCGTTCACAACCCCGCCCCACCTCAGGCCTCTTCAACTCCAGTAAGCCAGCGCAAGGGCAAGATCAAAGTCAAGATCAAGGTCAAGAGCTGTGGTGAAGGGCCGGGCCTCCGGCGGGCCTCGGCAACCTCAGGGAAACTAGCGCGGTTCCCTGGGGTGGCCGGGTCGGTCTCAGCGGCGGCGGTTTGTGAGGTGGTGCGGTCCGTTCCCCACGGTCGCGTCGTCAGCCCGGGGGGTACAGCACCGGTGTCCGGGGGTAAAGTCCGCGCGCGGCGGTTGGCCATTTGACCTGCGGTTTCGTGCAGCGCGAACTTGACCCCCGGCCACCGGCACTGTAGGCGAAGCCCTGCCGACGCGACCGAGGGGAACGAACCGAAAACCAGCCGGAGAAATACAAAACGCAGGGAACGAGGACACCGGTTGGTT
>NZ_JAAFYZ010000339.1 GCF_018274385.1 Catenulispora pinistramenti
CTGCAACACCGGATCGAACATCGCCCGGCCCGCCCCGCCACTCTGCCGCGCCACCACCACATGCAGCCCCACATCCCGCGCATACGGCAGCAATTCCACGAGCGGCGCCAGCGGATTCGCTGTCGGCGACGCCACCAAGTCGTAGTCGTCGACGAACACGTACACGTCCTTCCCCGTCCGCCAACTCCGCGTCCGCAACTGTGCCGCCGTCACATCCGGGCCCGGCAACCGGTCCCGCAAAGCCTCGGCGAGCTGCGACATCAACGACAGCGCGGCCGGCCCGGCGACCGCATACCCAGCGCTGTACTCCTCCGGCACGACCCCCATCAGGCCTCTGCGGTAGTCGACCACCATGAACCGCGCGTCCAACCGTCCGGCCGTCACCTCCTCGACCAGCCCCGTAGCCACCAGCCGCAGGAAGTTCGACTTCCCGGCCTCGCCCTCCCCGAACACCACGAAATGCGGATCGGCTTCGAAATCCAGCGTCACAGGCAGCAATCGGGTCTCGTCGATGCCGATCGTCACCCCGCTGCCCGACGGCGCGCTGCCTGACGCCGCGTCGCCTGACATTGCGCGTCCTGACGTCGCGTCGCTGGCCCGCCCGCGCGACACCAACTCGCCATACGCAACCTGCGACGGCAGCATCCGGACCCGTGGCGCCACCGGCCCCTGCCACGCCTTCGCGATCGCCGCCGCCAACTCCTCGGCCGGCATCTCCGTCACGGCCCCGAGCGTGTGCAGCTTCTGCCGCGTCAGGCCCCGCCCCGGCATCCCCTGCGGCACCTCCGCGGCCGTCCGCCGGTCCATCTCGGACTCCATCGGATCGCCGAGCCGCAGTTCCAACCGCGTCCCGACCGCGTCCTTCAGCTGCGCGCGCACATCCGCCCACCGCCCGGTCGACGTCAGCAGGTGCACGCCGAATCCCAACCCCCGCCGCGCGATGTCCAAGACGTCCTGTTCCAATGCCTCGAACTCGTCCCGGAACGCCGCCCAGCCGTCGATGACCAGGAACACGTGCCCCTGGTCCGTGTCGATCCCCGCTTTGGCGGCTCTCACCTCGCCGACTCCCGCCTCACCGGCGGCCTCCCGTCGGTCGAGCATGCCGACGGCCTCGGCGACGATCCGCCGCACCAGCTCGGGATTCGCCCGCCCGGCGACCGCCGAGACGTGCGGCATCCGGGCCAGCGGTGCGAGCGTCCCGCCTCCGAGGTCGACGACCAGGAAGCGCGCCTCCGCAGGCGTGTGGGTCAGCGCGAGGCTGAACATCAGCGTGCGCAGCGTTGTCGACTTGCCTGACCGCGGCCCGCCGGCGACCAGCACGTGCCCGCCGGCCCCGGACAGGTCCAGCACATACGGGTCCTGACGCTGGTGAGCTGGCCGGTCGAGGATGCCAACCGGCACGCGCAACTGACCGTTGCCCTGCCAGCCTGCTGCCGACAGCCCGCGGCCTGCGCTGACCGCGATGCCGGGCAGCAAGCTCTCCAACGTCGGTGGCTTGGCCAGCGGCGGCAGCCAGACCTGGTGTGCCGCCGGCCCGAACCCGGCCAACCGGTCCACAATCACGTCGAGCACCGTCGCGGCCGACTTCTGGTAGCCCCCGACCGTGTCCAGCGCATTCAACGACGAGGTATCACCCAGGCTTCGCTCCCGTTCTGTAGAGCCGGTGCGCAATGCCAGGACCGGCGCTTGATGTAGGGCGGTGAACCAGACCGGGCGCTGGTGGAGCGCGCGGCGCGTCACCGGCACTGAAGGCGCTTTGGCAGCGCGGCCGTAGGGCCCTGATACGTAAGCGGCCTTGAACCGGGTCATCGACTCGTTGTCGAACTTCAGATATCCGGATCCCGGCACACTCGGCAGATTGTGGGCGTCCGAGACACCGAGGACGGCGCGCGACTCGGCGGCGGAGAAGGTCTTCAATCCCAGGCGGTAAGAAAGGAAGGTATCGAGCCCACGCAGCCGTCCCTCCTCCAAGCGCTGCGAAGCCAGCAAGAGGTGCACGCCAAGGGATCGCCCGATGCGGCCGATCTGTAGGAACATCTCGATGAACTCCGGCCGCGCGGTCAGCAGTTCGGAGAACTCGTCGACGACCAGCAGCAGCGACGGCAGCGGAACCAGGCTCGCGTTGCCCGCGCGGGCCTTCTCGTAGTCGTGCACGTTCTTCACGTTCCCGGCACGCTTCAGCAGCTCCTGGCGGCGGTTCAGCTCGCCGGTCAGCGCGTCGCGCATCCGGTCCACCAAGGTCAGGTCGTCCGCGAGGTTGGTGATCACCGCGGCCACATGCGGCAGCGCCGCCAGACCCGCGAACGTCGCGCCGCCCTTGAAGTCGGCCAGGATGAAGTTCACCTGCTCGCTCGAATGCGTCAGGGCCAACGCGGAGACCAGGCTGCGCAAGAGTTCTGATTTGCCCGAGCCGGTCGCACCGATGCACAGACCGTGCGGACCCATGCCGCCGAGCGCGGCCTCCTTCAGGTCCAGCAGGACCGGTTCGCCGTCCTCGCCGACCCCGATCGGCACGCGCAAGCGCTCGTTCGGCGAGCTCGCGCCACGCTGCCACAAGCTCGGCGCATAGATCTCGGCAGCGTCCTCGATCCCGAGCAGGTCGGTGAAGTCCAGCGCCGACAGCAGCGGCTCCTCGCCGCCGCCCGCCGACAGGTGCAGCGGAGCCAGCTGCCGGGCCAGCGCTTCGGCCTGAGCCAGGCTCAGCGTGTCGACGCGAACCGTGAAGCCACGCTCGCCCGACCCGGTCCGGCCATCCGGCAATTCCACGGTCGCGGTGCGGTCCTGGCCGATCTGCACCGCCATCTGGTGCCGCTTGGCCCGTTGCCGCGGGTCGGTCGCGGTCACGATCTCCACGACCGTCGCGCCCAGCAAGCCATCGTCGGGGATCAGCTGCGCGTCCGCCGACGGCTTCGACGCGTGGTCGAGGATGACGATCACATGCGGGCGATCGATCAACGAGACGATCGACGTGAACCGGGGCCGCTCGCCCAACAGTTCTTCCAGACCGGCCTCGGCGTCCGTCGGATCGTCGTAGATCATGCGCTGCGAGCCGGCGGCATCCTGCGTGCTCGGGTGCTGGGCGTGCGGCAGCCACTTGAGCCAGTCCCAGCGCGGGATCCGGTCGCTGTCCGCGACGACGCAGACCTTGAGATCGTCGGGGGAGTGGAACGTCACGAGCTGCGCCACCAGCGCACACACCGCCGAAGAACCGGACCCACCGCCCACGACGAGGCGCGAGATCGACCGCAGCGGGATCGCGACCGGCTGATCCGGCAGGGTTCCGTGGACCGCTAGCAGGCGGCGCAACGCGTCCGCACACATCGGCTCCAGCTCCCGCATCGGAGCGGTCTCCGGCGGCACGAGCTGTGTCGCGAGGCGCGCCGTGCCCCGGCCGATCCGCACGGTCAGGAAGTCCGGATCGGACTGTCGCCGCTCCCACAGCCGTTCGCGCAGCGCGACCAGACTCCACAACGTGTCCGGGTCCGGATTCGCATAGCGGGCAGCCGCCTTCTGAGCCCGCGCCGCAGCCGCCACTTCTGTCCGGGCAAGCGCGAGATGCCGCAGGTAGTCGCGCCGGGCGTCCGCCACCTTCCCCTTGCCGCCGTTGCGCTGCCGGACCGCCGACACCACGCCGAACACCAGGCTGGAGGCGAACGTCACGGCACCGATGATCATCATCAGGGCATTGGCGCCCGGCACGAAGAAGAACACCACCGACCCCAGTCCGGCCACCATCGGCAGCAGGTTCAGGGCCCAGTGCCCGTCCCCGCCGCCGCGCGGTACCTCCGGCGGCGGATGCAGGACCACGGAGCCGCTCGGCATTTCCGGCGACGGGCGACGCGGTCCGCGGATGACAGAGGTCGTACTCACCTGTGAAGGGTATTCGGAGTGACCGGCTGGCTACCATTACGGCATGAGTGCAGGTTCCGGGGTCGCCGGGCGACCCGGCACGGCAGCCGGCCATTGCCGGGTCACCGTCGTCGCCCCCACCCGCCGCGTCGATATGGCGCTGCCCGATGACGTCCCGCTGGCCGAACTGCTCCCGGAACTCCTCCGCCTCGTCGGCGACCCGCTTGCGACCCCGGCCGCGATCGCCGCCGCACTCACCGGCTACGTCCTCACCGGCGCCGACGGCGTCCCGCTGGACACCGCCACGTCGTTGACGGAGCAGGGCGTGGTCCACGGCTGCGTACTGCGCCTGTGTCCGGCCGACGACGTCCCCGAGCCCGCGGTCCACGACGACATCGCGGACGCCGTCGCCGAAGCGGTCATCGCCGGCGGTTCGCAGTGGAGCGTCGCCGCCTTGCGCGCGACAGCCCTGGCCGTCGTCGCCGTCGCCTCGGCGCTCGGCGCGGTGGTGCTCTGGTCCTCCAACACCGGGACGTTCCACGGCTGGAAGGGCTTGATCGCAGGCGCGATCACGCTGGTGCTGTTCGGTCTCGCGATCTGGCGGGCCCGATACGATCAGTCCGCCGTCGGACGGGGGAGTTACTACGGGTACGGAGACGGTGCCGGGCCGGCTGGGCCCTCCGGTCCTCCGCGACGTGGCCGACTCCACGGGCATCCGGCTATTGCACACGATCGAGTGAATCTTCACGATGCCGAACCGGGCTACCAGTTGACGTCGAGCTTCGGCCCGCCACTTGGTCAGAGCCCTGCGTATGGCTACCCGTACGAGGAAACGGATTCCGGCCACGCCGAACTGGAGACCAGCTTCGATCTCTCGTCGTTCGGTGCTGACGCCCTCGACCCGCAGCCTGCCACGACTCGTTCTGTCTCCAGTGCTGCGGCCAACCGCGCTACCCGCAGTGTCCGCGACGGCGGTCTTGGCAGCCTCGCGGCCTGGCCCACCGTCGCCGAAGCGATGGCCTGGGCGACCGGCGCGCACCACCAGCGCGACTACACGGCGGCAGCCGTGCTGTCGGCGTCGTCGCTCCCTTACGCCTTCATCGCCGGCGCGGGCCTGCTCTCCGCCAATCCCGCGACCGGCCACGGTCTCGGCCGTGCCCACTTCACCGCGGGCGCCATCGCGGTCCTCATCGTGGCCCTCGCCGCGATCATCGGCATCGGCCGCCGGATCGCGGTGCCGGTGGCAGGGGCGACCGTAGGCCTGGTCGCCACCGCCGCCGGTCTCGGCCTGCTGGTGACCAGGGCGAGCCCGGCCTCCGGCATCGGCGTGGTCGCCGCCTTCTGCGCCTTGGCCGTCGAACTGCTGCCCTTCGCCGCGATGGCCGCCGCCCGCTTCGTCATCGAACCCCCGACCAGCGGCGTCGAACCCGGCGACTTCGAAGGCTCGCCGGTCAACAACTACGTGGTCGGCCTGCGCGTCGCCCGCACCCTCGACATGCTGACCGGCCTGACGGCGGGCGTCGGCACCCTGCTCGTGCTCAGCGTTGCCCTCCTGGTCATCCCGATCAGCGCCATGCAGACCTCGTCGCGCGGCCCGCACACGGTCTGGGAGCAGGCACTCGCGATCCTCGTCTCCGGTGTCGTGCTCTGCCGTGCCCGGCTCTTTCGCGAACGTGCGCAGGTCCTCGCCGCGGCCATCAGCGGCCTGACCGGCCTGGTGATCGCCTTCAGCGCGATGGCCGTGAACGCCCTGCCCGACCTCCGCGCCATCTGGCTCGCCCCGCTCCTGGTCGTGATCGCGCTCCTGGCCCTCGGCCTGGCCTCCATCCGCCCCCGCCGCGGCACCTCCGAGCCGATCATGCCGCCGCGCTGGGCCCGCGCCGTCGAGATGGTCGAGGGCGCGATCCTCCTTGCCGTGCTGCCGGTGCTGATGGCTGTTCTCGGTGTCTACGGACAGGTGCGCAACCTGAAGGGCTGAGCGCCAGACCCGCCGGATGATGCCGTTCATCGCGCATCACCGCCCGCAGGCTTCGCGATCGGGGCCTTCGCACTCGGGGCCTTCGCACTCGCGGCTTCCGCATCCTCAGCCTCCGGCCGCCACGGACTCGGCCCCGGATACCAGGCTGGCGTGTCGGCGTACCACGGCACCCGCGGCCGATCGAACCTCCGCCGCTGGTTGTGCGCCCTGACCTCCGCTTCCTGCCAGCCGTGCTGGCGCAGCCACAGCTCGTCGTGCAGCTCCCGATGATGCCGACGGCACAGCAGCCGCATCTGATCCACATCGGTATGGCCGCCCTCAGCCCACGGCACGTCATGGTGCGCGTCGCACTCGCGCGGCGGCCGATCACACCCCGCCGTCGTGCAACCCCCGTCGCGCACCGCCATCGCCTCGTATTGGGCCCGCGTCGCAAGCCGCCGCTTCCGCCCCTGCCACAGAACCTCCCCGTCCCCATCCACCAACACCGCCCGCAACGCGGCCTCGCACCGCAACATGTGCGCCTCCGCCGCCGGCACAGCCCGCCCACGCCCCGTCCGCGCAGCCGGCGCCCCCGGCAACCCCAGCGCCGCATCAGCCCGCATCACAATGGTCATGGTCGTCGGACCGCTATGCCGCTGCGGCAAATCCCCCGACCGAAGCCGGTCCTCCGCGATCTGCACCAGAGCATCAGCCCGAGCCTGGGCGAGATCACCGGCCTTGTCAGCGTGCCCACCCTCGTCCCCGGCCAGCGCATCCAACGCCGTCAGCAACGCATCACCACCAGTGGTGGACAGAAACCCACCGGGCAGATAGCCGTCCAGCACCGGCGTCATACAGAACCCGCGCTTCTCCTCAGCAGCCCGAGCCCGATTGAGCACCGTCGCCGGAGCCACCCGATGCGCAGCGTCCTCAGCATGCTGCCGCAGACTCTCGGCCCCCTCCGCCACAGCCCTGGCAATCAGCGCCCGACGAACCTGCTCAACCACCTCATCCGGCTGCTGCACCAGCGCAGCCAACGCCTCAGCAATAATCCGAGCCTGCGGCGCCGAGATATCCCCGGTCCGCAGCGCCTCCTCAGTAAGCGGATCCTTCCGCAACGCCTTGACCGTGGCTATCAGCCGCCCGGCATCCCCCCGAGTCCGCCCAAGATTGACAATGAGCGCCTTACGAGCAGCATCAGTAGCACGCCACGACAACTCCTCGCGCGTAGTCTCCGGCGTCTGCACCGGATCACCCCGGTCATGCCACGTCCGGACACACCGGACCAGCACCCCCTCCGCAGCCCGCGAAACCTGCTCCGCGGCCTTGGCCACAGCCAGACTGCCATCGGCGTCATAGCCAAGCGGATCGAGCGCAGCCAAACAAGCCGTGGCATCACTGAGCTGGCGCAGCGGGTCGACCATCGTCGTGTCCCTTCGACGTGTTCCCCGCACGCCTGTTCTGACACGATCTACGATAGCCGACTCAACTGACCAATGCGGGCTAAATCGACTATCTCTAACTACTCATATAAAAATACCCAAACAACGCCAAGCCCCCGCCACCAAACACCAGCCACGGCACCACACGTCGTCCCACCCAAAGTCAGTACCTTCCCAAGGCCGACCACACCCGAGCCACCCCGACGCGCCGACAGCCCCCACTCAAACCCGCCGCACCCTCCGCCACACCCCAAACGCAATCACCACACCAACAACCACCGCACCCCCAC
>NZ_JAAFYZ010000034.1 GCF_018274385.1 Catenulispora pinistramenti
CCCCGGCCCCCGCGCCACCCACCATGACCACCACTGCGCCGAGCGCCACGCAGCCCACCGCGCCGAGCGCCACGCCACCCACGAAGCCCGCCGAGCCGCCCGCACCACCCGCGACTCCGGCGAACCCACCCCCGAGCGCACCACCCGCGACGCCTTCACCGGCGCCGAGCGCGCTCTCCGCAAACTCACCCACGCCTACCTCCAGGCCGTGAGCACCCCGGACACCACCCGCCGCGACCAGGCCCGCGCCATCCTGGCAACCGCCCGCCGCGACCTCCGCACCATCCTCACCCCCGAAGCCTGACCCCCAGCGGCCCCGCCCCGGCGGGGCCGCGCCACCCACCAGAAACGTCAGGCTGGAACCCACCCCCGACCCGCTAAGATGAGCCCGCGTCGCCGCCAGGCCCTCGTAGCTCAGTGGATAGAGCACCGGACTTCTAATCCGATGGTCGCAGGTTCGAATCCTGCCGGGGGCACAGATCGAGTCGTATCAACTATGCCATTGACCTGGTGTTTTTCAGATCTGAACCTCCACTGGACAAGACATCTTGACGGTCCGTCAGTCAAATGGTCCAGGAATGGTCCAGGGTGGGCTCAAAGTGGGCTCGGAAGCGCCGTCGTCGGGCATTGATCCGGCCGCTCACCTGGGCCTCGATAGGCCGACTCGATTGGTGACCGCACCGTGGAGCACGAAAAAGCCGGCTGCAGGGACATCAGTGTCCCTGCAGCCGGTTTTGTTCGCGCCTTGCGGCGCGGTGTCATGTGGCGGTGTTGATGGCTTGGGCGATGGCGTTGGCGGCGGTGTGTTTCAACTCGTCGAAGACGCTGGTGTAGGTGTCTCGGGTAATCGTGGTCGTGGAGTGTCCGAGCATCTCGGAGACGACTTTGACGTCGATCCCGGCTGCCAGCGCTAGGGTCGCGGCTCCGTGGCGGAGGTCATGGAGGCGGATCGGCGGCAGGTCGGCTTCGGTGATCAGTAGCCGGAACTGGTCGCTGACCCATGACGGCGTCAACTCGCTGCCGTCGGCGGTGGTGAACACCAGTCCGTTGTCCTTCCAGTTGGGTCCGGCGGCTAACCGCATTTCGGCTTGGTGTCGACGCCAAGCCTTGATTGCGGCGACGGTGGTGTCGTCTAACGCCACGTCCCGTTCGCCTGCATCCGACTTCGGGGTGCTGGTGTAGATCTCGCCGTCGACTTCGGTGACCTGCTGTACGACGCTCATGGTCTTCGCACCCAGGTCGAGGTCGACCCAGCGCTGCCCGAGCGCTTCGCCTCGTCGCAACCCGGTGAACGCGATCAGGTGAAACAGGCCGTAGAGCTCGTGTCCCCTGGCCCTCTGCAGGAATGCCGCGGTCTGGGTCCTGGTCCACACCATCACCGCCGAGGGCACCTGGCCCGTCTCCCGCCACCGTGCTTCCCGAACCGGTGTCCAGACAAGGGCCTTCGGTCGTTTCCCAGGCTCGAGATCTGCCAGGGCGGCGACGTTCACGGTGATCAGTTGCTGTGTGCAGGCGGCCGACAGTCCCGAGCGCAGTGTCGCGCGGATCCGCTGCCGGGTGGCGGCGTTCGCCGGTCTCCGGAACGGCGGCATCGACGCCAGTGTCTCCTTCAACTTTCGTACCGCCTCACGGTCGCCGCGCTTCCGGGCTGTCTTGATCTTGTTCTCGATCTCGCGGCGAGCGGCGTTCGTGACCGGGATTGCCTCGGCCTCGGTGGCGATTGCGGTGAACATGGCGTGCACATGCGCTACCCGAAGCCGATCCAGCGGTATTTCCCCCAGGTGGGGGATGAGGTAGTTGTCGATGTGGGTTTGGTAGCTGACTACGGTGCCGCGGCTCAGGCTGCTCTTGGCGCCGATCCACTCGGTGAGCCATTCGCCGACGGTGAGTTTGTTCATTACCGGCTGGCCCAGCCGGGCGGCCTTGCGGATCTCCTCCACCTCCGGCAGCGGTGTCTTTGCCTTCAACGCCACCCGGATCCGTTCCACGATGTCGGCGCGCAGCTTGTCTGCGGCGCCGGGTACGTCGTCTAACTCGTCGGCGATCGCCACCAGCGCCCGGATCCGTTCCACTGTCTCTTGGGCCTTGTCGAAGGTGGGTATCCCGCCCTGTGTCAGATGCGCACGCGGTGCATCGGGAGCGGTGGTGACTTCCATCTGGAAGTGCCAGCTGCCGTGGTTGGAGTTCCAGCGTCCACCGGCCCGCCGCAGCTGTGGACAGCCCGAGCCCAGTCGGCGCATCCGCGGCTTGCCGTCGGCGCCGAGCACCGCATGCCCGTCGGAGTCGGTGACCGGTGTGCGGCAGCCGCACTTCTTGAAGATCGGATTGTTGGCCATGCGGGCCCCCTTTTTTTCATTCGCGGATGGGTTAGGTGTGGTCTCGGCCTGCGCGTGACGTTCAGGCCGAGAAGTGAAGCGTTAGCAGTTGAGGTCAAGGCATCGGATCGCCTGGGGGCGAAATCCGATGGGTCACCGGTGCGGGATCCATGGACGCTCTGCACGCGCCTATCCGTCAAGTGCTTGATGCAAAGTTGATATCGATGTCACCGTTAGCGATTTCGCTGGTACTGGGCGTGATTGTGGGCTGATCGGAGTAATCGGCTGCCGGGGCAGGGTGAGGTTCGGGCCGGGGAAGACGGCTGCGGGGTCTCACCGGGGATCGGTGTTCTGGCTGTCCTACTCCAAAACCCGGCCATAGGGTGTGACCTGGGGTTTAAGCTGCTTTTCGATACTCGTTGATCAAGCCTCCGAGTCGTTTTCGGCGGCGGATCTCGTTGATAGGCACTGGCATTGGGATCGCGTTGGATCGATCGTCCGGGGCGCGCAGCGCCATGCCGTGGCCTTGGTGGGACCGGCCGGCGTTGTAGTGCTCGATGTACTCGCCCAGGACCCGGCGCAGATGGTGCTTGTCCTACTCCAAAACCCTGCTACTGGGTGTGACCTGGGGGTTAAGCCGCTTTTCGATACTCGTTGATCAAGCCTCCGAGCCGTTTTCGGCGGCGGATCTCGTTGATAGGCACTGGCATTGGGATCACGTTGGATCGATCGTCCGGTGCACGCAGACCCATTTCGTGGCCTTGATGAGAGCGGCCGGAGTTGTAGTGCTCGAGGTATTCGCCCAAGACCCGACGTAGGTGGTGCTGCCCGACTATGAGGAGACGGTCGCAGCATTCGCGGCGGATCGAGCCGATCAGCCGCTCCGCGTAGGCGTTCATCCTCGGCGTCTGCGGCGCGGTCAGCAAGGACTCGACACCGATCGAGGTGAACACCGCGTCGAAGGACTCAGTGAACTTTGCATCCCGGTCCCGGATCAGCCGGGTGAAGCGGTGCCCGGCCTGCTCCAGATCGGTGGCGAGTTCCCGGGCGACTTGAGTGGTCCAGGCGCCGGTCGGATGGTCGGTGACGCCCAGCAGATGGGCCCGGCGGCTGCCGACCTCAATGACGACCGCCGCATACAGCCGCTTCAGCATCACAGTGTCGACATGCAGAAAGTCGATGGCCAGAATCGTCTCTGCTTGTGAGCGCAGGAACGTTCGCCACGTGTCGTTACGCCGGTCCGGAGGCGGGATCCTGCGCGAGCGGAGGATCCGTCGGATCGTGGAGGCGCCGATGCGGTGACCGAGCCGGCGCAGTTCGCCCTGGATCCGCACCGTACCCCAGCTCGGGTTCTCGCTCGTGAGCCGGACGATCAACGCCACCGCATCGGCCGGGATCGGCGGACGACCTGGCGGTTTGGGCTGGCGCCACTTGTTCGCGATCAGCCGGCGATGCCACCGCAGTAGCGTGCCGGGGGTCACCAGCCGGTGTGCCCGCAGCGCCTTCGGCAGGACCCTGGCCAACGCGGACAAGACTGCCCGATCGGACCAGTCAATCCGCGGCTTCGGATTGGTCCGGCGCAGCACCGCAACCTCATGCCGGAGAGCAAGTAATTCCGCGTCCTTCGATGCCGAGGACCGGGCCAACAACACCAGCCAACCCAGCACGCTGACGAAAATCCGATACAGCAGACCGACAGCCACGGGACGTGATCCTCCCAGATGCCCCGTCCCAGGTCACACCCGATGGCCGAGTATTGGCGTAGGACAGGCGCCTGCAACAGCGCCCAGCGCTCGTTCTCGTCCTCGACCGACGCCAGGATCTTGTGGATGGTGTGGGAGATGCCCTTCACCCTCCGCCCTGCAGGCCAGCGGGAGGCCACGTAGCGGTGCGAACGGGCGGTGAAGAACGACAGTCTGATGTCCTCGGCGAACCCGGCCAGCGCCGGCTCGACCTGGAACGCCGGGTCGATCCCGGCCCCGCCGCTGGCCAGCGGGCAGATCTCCAGCGCGTAGTCACCGATCGTGAACTGGGCCTTGGACGCCAGCTCCACCCATTCGCGGGCCTTGTCGACCAGTTCGGCATAGCGGGCCGCGCTCACCGCGCCGACCATCTCAGAAGTAGTCTCGACCGTCATTGACGCTCACCACCCCGGCCCGACCGGGCCCCGGCGCGGAAGCGCCGGTGGAAACCCCCGGGCCACGCTGGGTGAAGCATCGACCCGCCACAGATCCGACGACCAGATGAGCGGGCCGGGGCGATTTACGGCGCAGCGGTGGCGTCTGTCAGGGATCTACGACGTTGCGGATCTCCGTTTCCAAGCCCGGGTCCTGCACGTGGGAGAACAGTAGATTGCCGATGGAAGGTGATCCACTCCGGCCACCCACTCCGTCCCGCACTCCGGGCACGAGGCGATCTTCCCCAGCTTGATCGCCTCGACC
Organism: Catenulispora pinistramenti; assembly: GCF_018274385.1. GTDB lineage: Bacteria > Actinomycetota > Actinomycetes > Streptomycetales > Catenulisporaceae > Catenulispora > Catenulispora pinistramenti. The sequence continues at coordinate 4,757 of NZ_JAAFYZ010000034.1, forward strand.
CGCGCCCGGATCCGCGCCACGATCCGGTGATGCTTGGCCCGGCACGCCGGCGAGCAGTACTTCGCGCTGGCCTGCGCGTCCACCGGCAGCTGCCAGCCACAGACCACGCACGCCTTCCTCGGCTCCGGCACCTCTCCATCATGGCTCTGATCCGCAGCCGCCGGGAGTCATCCGGTAATCAGCCTACGGAACGGACATCCGTAACGCTCCGACGATCAATCACCAGTGAAAGCGGGTTCTTACCTCAGCAGTCGGGTTCTTCAGCGCGTGCCAGGTCGCCGGGCCGGATCAGGGGGAGGCCCCGGAGCCTTCCCCTGATCCGTTTCAGAAGGTGAGCGTGGCCTGACTGGTCTCAGCGGCACACCAGTCGGGGACGCGGCGTAGAACGCTCGATCTCCTCGACGAAGGCGGTACACGCCGTGGTCCACCGCTCCTGCTCGATCTTGAGGGGATCGTTCCTGACTCGGGAGCTACTTCACGACGTTACGGTCACGGAGTACCACTCCTGCGTGGTGCCCGATCCGGTGTAGCACGCTCCCTGCTCGACAACGGTACCGATGGACGTTCTGGACCCCTGAGTGCCCATGCACTTGCCACTGTGGAGGTTGATGAAGGTGTAGAAGCCGCCGTCGATGTAGCTGTTGGCCCAGAACTGCGAGTGATCCGAAGTCCCGGAACAGTCACCCTCCGTGAGCGGGGCGGCGTCCGAGCTGGCACCCTGGACGCCGAGGCAGTAATTGGTGCCGTTGTTCTGGTATTGGTAGTAGTTGAGCCCGTTGGCTGTGATCTCGTGTATCGGCTTCCACGTGCTGCCAGCCATTTCGCATTCGTCCAGCGCTACGCCGTGGTCGCCGACCACGCTCACGCATACTGCGCCGCCGGCGCGGTTTTCGATGGAGTACCCGTACGTCGTCTGCGGGGATGCCTGCCCGGCGAGGTGTTGTGCCGCAGCGGCGGGCGTGTGCGCGGCGGCGTCTGCCGCGGCGCCGGCCGGTACGGCGGACCCGAGCGTCAGCAGGAGGCCGACGAGGGCGGCGAGTACCGCCGTATGGAATGTGTGCCTGATCTTCACAGTGTGTTCCCTTCGGACGTGGAACCTGTACGCCGCCGCGCGTCTGTTGTGGACTGGGAGCGGCGTCGTGTCAGGCTCCGTCATACCCCGGCGGGATTGTCAGGCGTCGGTGGCCGGGAACCTGACAACAACACCCGGACAACGTGGAGGGGCCGACGCGCGACGTCGGGCTAGACCACTACCAGGTCAGGCTCTAACCACACCTGGTACCGGCACATGACCATGGCGATGCTCGCGCTGGCGGGGCTGGCCCTGAGGGAAGTCCCTCCGGAGATCGGCCTTCCGACCCGGAACGGCGATCCGTAACACCGAATCGATCAAGCGGTATTTCAAAAACCGGTTCTTAAGGATCCGGCATGTATTGAGTATTCTCTCGAGGCGCGCGAGTGGGATCGAGCTGCGATGGATCGCAACGATGTTCTCCGCTGGGGTGCGCGTCCTATTGAGCCCTCCAGGCTGGCAGCGCTCGATAGTGAGCTAGCTCGGCGGGCCTCGATACTCGATCAGCTGCCCCTGCCCTTGCTCGGTCCACACATCGAAGACCTCCTCAAGCAGCGCAAACGTGCAACGAGAATCAATACATTTCGCAGGTCGGCGGTAGCGGTTGCGGCCAAGACGCCGACGCTCTTGGACGCAGTGGACAAGGTCGCAACATCGCTCGGCTATAAGTGACCTCATGCCACGCCGCCCTTGGTGTCACCAAGCGAGCCAGGTGACAACTACGTAGAAGACGCGCAACTCGGCGGCCAGGTACAACCGCCCCGGTCGCTGGACCACTTTCGCCGAGGCGCGATTTAGCTCGATTGGGCAGCACCGCGACGTCAGCGGCGCCAGGGGCTCTGCCCAGGCGGCCCTATCTGGCCTCAGACTGGCGGAATGCCGACCGATGATCCGGCCGCCGGGCCGGTGACCCGGCCCGGCGGTCCTTCAAGCAGGCCTGAGGGCAAGGCCCAGATCTACTGGCCCACGTGAGAGCCAAAGACCCATTACGGCGCGTTCTGAAGCCAGCGCCCGATAGCAGCCTTCTCCTGTTCGGAGACATCAGGGAAATCAGCCAGCTGCGGCGCAAACTCGCGAAGTCCTGCATTGCGGGAAGGATCACGCGCAAGCGTGGAACCCACCGACGACTGACTCACATTGCCCACGACGATGACGCTTCCGTCGAGCGACAACATGACAAAGCCAGGATGGCCCTGCCCGCGGCCGAGGATGCTCGCCGCGCCTCGACCCATTACATCCCATGACTGCGCCAGCCGGACGTGCGCCCACCACCATTCGCCCGTCTGCTCCACCGCCACCAGGAATTCCCGGTCGGTGCCGAAGAGGCCGCCCTCGCTGGCGAGCTGATACCACCCGGAATTCGCCTGGGCGACGAGGTCTGGAGCCTCCAGCTCGACGGCTGAATGCGGTACCGGCTCAGCCGTGGGCGGGAAGCTCGTTGCCGCGTTGGCGAGCCTCGGGGGGATCAGCGGAACCAGCGGATCCACCAATTCCACGAGCTCCAGGCCGCCTGCGGCCAGCTGCTCCGCCAGTTCGCTCATACGCAGGACGCTCCCAAGAATCGACGACAGACACAGTACCGGACAGGTTGCGTGCGGAGGCTACCACTTGTACAGAATTGGAGATCCATAGTTGTGGACACCCTGCGAGTCGAGCGGGAACCAGGCGATATCGCCAGTCGTTGGGTGCACCATGATTCGGGTTTGGCTGTTGGGTTTGAAGTTCCAGAAGATTTTTGCGCCGGCTTGTCCGTTGGGGTTGTGGATCCACGACTGCCAGAAGGACTTTCCCTTTGGACTCAGGTTCTTGCCCTCGAAGTAGTCGGTGACACCGTTCGTGGTCCGCGGAGGGAAATTCGGGTTGTTCCGAACCGTGTTCACCAGGTCGTGAACCTCTTGCGGAGTGTTCATGTATTCGTAGTCGTCGGCTTTTTGTGCGTTTCTAGCTGCGATCTCGTCCGGTGTGTAGTTTTCGTCCGGATGCCATTGTGACCCGTACGCCAGGCCGAACGGGTCGCTGAACGTCAGCGGATTGGGCACGTACGCGTGATCGTTGGGTGCGGCCGAGAGGCCCAGGGGGTCCGGGGCGATGTAGGTCGCGAGGTCTGGTGAGTAGTACCGGTGCAGGTTGTAGTGCAGGCCGGTTTCAGCATCGTGATACTGGCCCGGGAACCGCAGTGGGCAGTCCAGGCCTGGGTCTGCGCCGGCGGTGATCGTTCGTCCCCAAAGCGACGTCGTCGTGTGCCATGCGATGTGGCCGTCGGGCGCTATCAGTTCGGTTGGGGTGCCGATCAGGTCGGTGATGATCGCGTGGAACGCTTCGTCGATCTGGTTCTGTTCGGCGTCGTCTGCCCATGTGCGGTGGCGCTGCGCGGCCGGCCGGAAGCTGGCGGGCTCGTAGTCCCAGGTGAGGGCGGCCCATGTGCCATCGGGGCGCTGTGTGTGTTGTTCGACGAGGTTCGGGCCGTGCCAGGAGAATGTCGTCTGTTCGACAACGGTTCCGTCGGTGTCGATCCGCTGCTTGGCGCTGCGGCGCCCCATGGGGTCGTAGATGTAGCGCCATGTGCCGCGATCGGGGGTCACGGCTTGGACCAACCGGTCCCGTGAGTCCCAGGTGTACTCCCAGACCTGGCTGCGGCCGTCGAGCGTACGGCGGACTGTGCGGACCAGGCGTCCTGCGGCGTCGTATTCGTGGTCGGTTCGGCGGGAGCGGCGCAGTAGTGTCCGGTCTACGACGCTCGCCTGGATCGCGGTGTCGGGACCTGAGGCGGCGTCTGTGGCACCCTCACCACTGCTGGCGACGATCACGTTGCCAAAGCCGTCGTAGGCGTAGCTTTCTGACCAGTCGCGCGCGGAAACCGCGGTGACCCGTCCTGTCGTATCTGAGGCGAAGCGCCGGGCGCCACGAAGGCTGTCTCGGATCTCCTCCGGCGCGCCGTCGGCCCGCCAGATCCAATCGCGGCTGAGAGCAGAGCGCCGGCTCGGGCCGGGACCGGCCGCGCCGCCGGCCGTCTCATCGCTGACCCACACCTGCTGCGCCACCGGCCGTCCGGCCACGTCGTACTCGTGGGACAGCCAAGCGGTGAGGCCGATAGCCCGCTCGATCTCCCGACCCGCGGCGTCGAATTCGAAATGCAGGCTGCCGGATCCTGCGTCCAGCCCGGCGGCACGCCCTGCCGCGTCATATGTCCACGCTGACTCCGCGCCTGAGGGCGTTGTTCGGTGTACGAGACGCCCGGCCGCGTCATACCTGTACCGCACTGTGCGGCCGTCGACAGTTTCCGCGGCGATTCGGCTGCACTGGTCGTACTCGAATGCCAGCGTGCTGCCCGGCCCAGTCGCGGCCAGCAGCCGCCCGCCGGTGTCGTAGGAGTACTGGTAGTCCCCATCGGGCGTGTGGTGTGCCACAACGTGCCCGGCGGCATCCCGATCCAGCGTGATGCGCTGCCCGGCCCCGTTGATGCGGGCTTTGAGCCGCCCGATCTCGTCGTACTCGTAGGACTGGGTGCGTCCGATGAAGTCAGTCTCACCGACCAGCTGCCCGATCGGGTCGTACTGGTAGGACCACTGTGCGCCCTCCGGATTGGAGACGGCGAGAAGGTTCATTTCGCTGTCGTAGGCGAAGGCGTGGCGGACGCCGTCCGGCCCGGTCCGCGCCAGCAGCGTCTCCATGGGGCCCGGTTCGAATGCCGTGACCGCGCCCAGTGGGTCGATGTGCTCCAGCAGCCGGCCGTCCGGGTCGTATCGCCACCGGGTCACTGCGCCGTCGGGGCGGGTCTGCGCCACTGGCGAGCCCTCAAGGGTCCATTCGGTGGCGGTGATGGCCCCGAGGGGATCAGTCACCTGGATCACCCGCCCTGCGCTGTTGCGCACTGCGTGCGTCTGGCCGCCGACCGGGTCAGCGGCTCCCACGGACAGGCCGGCGCGGTCCGTGATGAAGCGGGTCACAGCGCCCAGCGGGTTGATGGCTTCTGCCAGTGCCCCGTTGGCGCCGTAGGCGAACCTGGTGGAGTTCCCGGCCGGATCAGCCACGGATATGAGGTTCCCCCGGGCGTCGTAGTCCCGGTGCCACTGCGCGCCGTCAGCCATCGTGACGGTCACTATCTGGTGGAGCCGGTTGTATTCCAGCTCGGATGCCGAGCCGTCGGGTTCGACGATGCGGCGTACATCGCCAGCCTCGTCGCGCTCATAGCGCGTGGTGTCGCCTAGGGCGTTGACCCTGACCAGGACCCGCCCGTAGCGGTCGGTTTCGGTGATGGTGGTATGGCCCAGGGGGTCGGTCTCGGAGACGACGTGCCCGAACTCGTCATAGATAAAGGTGGTGACGTGTCCGAGTGAGTTGGTGTGGACCGTGGTGCGATTCTCTGGGTCGTAGGCGAAAGATCCCGCCAGGAAGCGGCCCTCACCTTGAACAACCCGGCCGATCGCGTCGTAGTGATAGCCGTAGCGGTAGCCGGAGCGGTCGCGCCACGCCGTGATCCTGTCGTTCTCGTCCCATTCGTAGGTGAACGGCAGGCCTGAGGAATTCACCACGCCCGTCAGCCGACCTCGCGCGTCGTACTGGAACTGCTTGACTACCACCCCTGTGCCTGTGTCATCGTCGTCCATGAGCCGCAGAGCGCTGATTCGCGGGCCGCCGTTGGTCGGCACGGTGTCCACCGTGACGCGGTAGCCGGGGTGTTCGACCAAGGTGGGCACTCCATCGGCATCCCGGTGGACGTCGATACGGGTGCCGTTACGGTCCGATATCGCGGTCAAGTCACGTATCTGGCCGAACTCGTTACCGAAGTGCACGACAGGGAAGTGGCGGACTTCCCCGGACCACGGATCGCAGATCCGTACCTCATCGGTCTCCCGGTCCCACACCAGCGGCCAGCGGCTGCCACGGTCCGGAAGCACCGTCTCGCCCGCGGATGGCAGCGGATAGTCCAAGCGCTGGCCGTCGTCACCAGCGAAATGGATCCCGGCCTCGTTAATCGAGATGCGCTGGTCCAGAGTCGAAGACCAACCCGGCCCGAAAAGGTGTCCCGTCGCGTAGCCGGAGGCGTAGGCACGGCGCAGCACCACCGGAAGGACCCCGGGCAGCTCTATGTCGGTGGCGTCGGTCAGCATCCAGCCGGACACCACGTCGACGGGGTCGTCCTCGGTGTTCGCCGGGCCGTTCCCCTCAGCCACGCGAGCGTCGTCCCCGATGCTGTTCGTCTCGGGGCCCAGAGCGTCACCCTCCCGTACGACGGCGCCCGCCTCGCCCTCCGCGTCCTCGGCCGCCGAACCCAAGGCCCGGCCGCCGACGAAGGTCAACGCCAGCATGCCGGCACCAAGCAGGGCGTCGCCCCAGTGACCCTGCATCGCATCGCCGATGGCCCCTACCGCCGTCCCGGCAAGCGCAATGATGTTGTCGGCCTCAGCCAACGCCGCGGTCACCACATCCACGCCAGGGATCCAGGAGGTCGCCAAAGCGATCACGTCCAGGACCGGTGCGAGCTCGCCGGCGATCTGGCCGATCTCCCCGCCCCATTTGGACAGGTCCTCGCCGAGGTGCTGCCACCAGGACTTGTTATGGATTCCATCATGCTGCGCGTGCCCGATAGCCTTGGCGCAGGTCTTGGCCGCGTTGATCCGGTCGTCGTGGGCCTGATTCGCCTGGGTCGTCAACGCGGCCATGCGGGCCTTGGCGTTGTTCAGGTTGGTCTGCGCGGTGTCGTGGGCGGTTTGGGCGTCGGTGACGGCCTGCGGGTTGGGACTGGGATTGGCGGCGTGGTTCTGCTGCGCCGTCTTCAGGTCCGCCGCCGCGCCGTTGGCTGTGGTGGTCGCGCGTTGCAGATCGACGTTCGCGTCTTGGGCTTGGCGCAGCGCCGAATCAGCCTTGCTCTGTGCTGCTTGTAGCTGCGGCGCGTACGCCGACAGCGCGTCAGAGGCCTCCGAGTACGACGTGTACAGCTTCTGCAACCGCCCGGGCAACGGACCGTAGTGCGACTTGAAAGCCTCAGCGGTCTGCCCCACCCACTCCAGAGCCGCGCTGTCGTTGCCGAAAGAGTTCAGACTCCGATACGCCGACTCCACATCGTGGGCGAAATCCCCGAACTCCTTCGCCAACGCCTGCACCGACTCCACCACACCCGGCGTCGGATCCCCATCCAAACCCAGGATGTCCCAACCAGTTGGACGCGCCATCCCCGACCCCCCATCAAGACACCAGCCGCCGCGAGAACCGACTGGCGCAAATACCGTAGCCTGCAAACACGCCAGGCCTGTCGCGGGGCGGCGACAGGAGCCATCGTCTCCAGTCCCGCGCCCCACTCAAGCCCAGGCTAAAACAGAGCACTGAGTTTACAGATCACGCGCAGAGACCGTAACCCGGCAGCGTGCATCGGTCACGGACCGTTGCGGGTGCGGTGTGCCGCAGGTGTCTGAGCGATCTCTCCGCGCAGCAGAAGGGACTACGTGCGCTGGCGGCTGCGACGACGTCGACTGTGCATCAGCCCCCGCCAGCCAGGCATACACAAGACGACACCGCGAGAAGTCTCGGCGACCACACCGGGGGTTCCTGGCGCCGGCGGCCTGTACTCGCCCCTCATCGATATGGGCAGATTCCTAGCCGCGCAGCTCCAACCAGCCAAAACTCCTCTGCGCACCGCAATTGGGCTCAGGCACTCGCCGGTCGGCTGGACAACCCACGGCGCGTCCCATGGAGTCCTGTGGCACAACGACGGCACCGGAGGCTTCTCTTCAGCGATCGCTTTCCGGGACGTCGTGGGCGCGGTCACCCGCGACGTAGCAGTGCTAGCGGCCTTGGCGACGCCCTGAACAACGAACAGAAGGAGAAGCGCACCTTGGCAAAGAACAGCGATAGCGACGGCAGGTCGATCCCCGACGACGCGCGCCAATAGATGCTGGACCGCGGAGCCACCGAGGCCGACTTGAGGCGTGCGAAGCATCTGACGATCTGGATCTCAGGATCGATCCTTTACGCGAAGCCGACCTCCAACGGCAGGATCGACCCGTCCGCCGAGTCCTAGTCGGCCCTGTGTCCTCACCGCCCCGTTCCGCCAATACGGGGCGGCCAGGACACAGCATCAGCGCGGTCCAGCTTTTGCCCTTCGGGCCCCTTCGCTCATGACTCGTCGCTACGATTGACGCAGAATCCTGACGGAGCAGAGCGGAGGTGCGGGACGTGTCGGATTCAGTGATCATCTTCAGGGGGCAGAATTTACGCGCCGTCCCCCAAGCGGGCGAAGCCAACCCTAGTGCCGTCACGATTCGCTATATCTCTGGGCTTCGTGTGTCGGGCACGCATCAACAAAGCCGACCGGCTTCTGTTGCACGTACTCTGAGTCATTGTCTCAAGTTGAAGTCGCTGGTCGACGCGGCGTGGGCTGACTCCTTGCCAATCCAAGAGGTGGACCGGCGCCGATCCGAAGACCTCATTGGAGCAATCCAACTCCTTGGCGGCGCCGTCCGCCGCGGCGAGAGCCTTCCTTGGGATCAGTCGACCACGATCGAATCCCCGCCCGCCTTTCACGTAGAGGCATATCGGTGCCCTGACGCCACCAGGCCGATGTGCCTGGACAGCATCGAATCCCGGCATCTGATGCACAGGACCCGGCAATGGCTCGCGAGGCAGAGCCTGACCTGGTGGTGCGTGGGCGACAGACGCCGAGCATCAGCGTCGGCCGCTATGGGGGCCCTCAAAGCGCGCGTCCGCGACGCGCGCCGGCGGTTCAGCCGCAGGGTTGCGCGAATCATCGCGCATGAAGAAGGGCTGGGTCGCCAGGTCAGTCGGCATGTTGACCAGTATCTCGACTCCTTATTCGCAGCGTTCATGCGCAGCGATGTCGACCAACGACCGCCGTGGTCACGGATCACGGTCCTGTTCCGGACGTCCTTGGCGGGGACGCTGACCAGGAACGCACCACCACAGCCGGGCAAGGGGTAATAGGACGGCCGGTCGGACCGGTCCCGCACACTCCCTGCCCGCGTTTGCCGCGCGCGTTCTCCGGCCATCCTTCACCGATGGGTGGGAACGGAATTGATCAACACGGCTCACGACCTCGACGTCTGCGACGATGGCGAGGCGTCGTCGGACAGCGGGGCCCGTAACAGCAACAACGGTAGCCGCCACAACCGGATCTGGCGGGACCGCCGCGACATCGTCCGCACCGTATGCAACGTCATCGCCACAGGCGTAGTCGTCTACGGCACGCTACGCGGTCGGTAGCACATTCCCTGACCGGGTTCCCAGCGTGGGAATTGCCCATCCCGGGAGCCCGGTCCGACCTCGCCAATTCCTCCTCCAGCAAGCCGCCCGCCGCGACCACCTCGACACCGTCCCCGAGCCCGCCGAACGCCTCACCCTGCGCATCAGCACCTACTTCGACAACCGCCCATTCCCCGCCGCCTACCGCCACATCCCAGACCCCGAGAGCCCCCAGACCCTGCCGGCGCGGCTCACCACGCCGAGCCGGGTCCTCGCCAACGGGCGCGAGGAGGACGAGTCGCTGCGCACTTCGCTCGACTCTCTCACCACGCAGATTCGTGCTCGCGTCCAGCAGCTCGCCGACCGCGCGATCACCGAACAACCGACCTGGATCGAGGACAACCGCACCGCGCCGCGTACGCCGCAGCAGGAGGCCGAATGGCGCGGCCACGTCGCCGTCGTCGCGGCCTACCGCGAGCAGCACCGCACCACGAGCGAGGACCCCGTACGCCCGCTCGGGCCGCTCGTGGCCGCCGACGAGAGCGACCACCTGGTCCACCGCCAAGCTGAGATCTCCGTCGGCCGGATGCTCGCGCTGAGCGCGGAGGAGGCTGAATCGACAAGCCGAGCTCCCGCCCGTTCCGCCAGATCGAACACCCCAAGGCGCCAGCTCGCCCCTGCGCGTGCTCGCGGACTCGAATACGACGAGCCGCAGCACACCAGTCGGCGGAGCGTCGAGCATGAAACCCACCGGACCGCCGAACGCGAGATCGGGTACTAAGCACCCCGGTTCGGGCCGCCCCGATGAGAAGTGTTCGGGGCAGCCCGATCCGTCAAGGACGCCTGCGGCGCCGCAGTGCGATGAGCTTTCGCTCATCCTTGACCCCTCGGTCTGTCCCCAAAAACCCGGCAGCTATCGGGCGGCTCGGGGAAATGTGTCGTCCACAGGGCGTACCTCCATGTCTCATCCTGCATCGAAGGTGCTGATCGGAACCAACTCCGCGCCTTGCGATAGAAGCAGCAGGAGTTCAGAGACGTATGCCCAGACGTGCCCGCTCCCGGATCGGGGCACGAAGTCCCACCAGTGGAGCGTGAGCGTCGCGTTCCCCGCCTCGCTGGCTGCGCGCAGCAGGGTACCGGCGGTCCCCGTCGGGGTCCGCTTGCTGGTGTCGATGTATCGCCGAGAAACGCTGATCGTCTGGAAGTACTGCGAGCGACTAGAAGGCCGACCATTCGGCGGAATGAGTTTGGACGCCGCGCGGCCGTCGGGCGTCGTGTCCAAGCCGAGTTCGGCTACTTCGCCGTCAGTAATCGATCTGCTGACGACGTAGCCGCGTGCGACGAGCGATTGCGCGAAGTCGAGGTCGATGGCGTTGTGGGGCGGGACGAGAACGCGGGTGCCGAATTCGTCGCGCCAAGTGTCCAACGCGCTGATAAGTGCTTCCGCACGGCGGGGACGGATGGCTACGAGCTCCGGCACCGCGGGCCCCGCTGACGATTTGTGGTCGGCATGGGTAAGCCCGTGCAGAGCGATGTCGGACCCCTCGCGGCGTACCGCGTGCAGCAGCTCCAGGACTGGACCGTCCCGCCGTGCGGATCGTGGGCCGGGTCGTTCGGCAGTCGTGGCAGTGGGCCCCAGACTCAGCGGTGCGGCGTACGGGATTGCCGCGTAGGTGACTGGTTTGCCGCGCCACAGCTCGCGCGCCAGGCAGTGGAGTAATTCGACCGGAGTGCGGCCGTGGATGTCGTCGAGCCGGATCGCGACGGCGCCCATCGTCACGCTCCCTCCTAGGCTGCGCTGCCGACGGGATGGGGTGCAGGGGTGGTCTCCGCACCGTGGGAGTCGTCGGTCGCGGTGGTCTCGTTCTCTTTGAGGGTGGCGGCGAGGGCGGCGATGCGGTGCAGCGGGCCGAAGTCCGGTCGGGGTGGTGGCGTTTTGCCGCGCAGGGCTGCGATGGCGTGGCGTATGGAGGTGCGCATCGGGGAGTCTTCGATGATCTGGTCGAAGACGACCGTGCCGTCCTGGTCGGCGCTGAGGCGGTGCTGATTGCGGTCGAGCTGCCACCCGCCGGGGGCGGTGACGGGTTCAAGGTGGAGCTTGAAGCGGGTGCGGCCGGCGTGGACAGTGACGTGGCGGTGCCGGTCGTCGGACTCGCGTAGGTCGCGCTGCCAGCGCTCACCTGTGGCTGGCGCAGTGTGCAGCGGGATGAGGGGGCCGGTGATCGAGGAAGCGAGTTCGAGGTAGACGCGGGTGTGCTCGTGGTGCAAGGTGGTGCGCTCGGTCAGGGAGGAGACGAACAGCCGCTCGTCGTAGGTGGCGTACAGGTCGCTGAGCGCGGGGTCGGCGGCGAAGTAGTTGCCGAGCAGGGGCGGAGGAAGGACCCGACGCACGACGGCGAGCATGTGCAGCCATTCGTAGCCGAGGACGCCGTAGGCACGATCGATGAAGCGGCCGGTCTCCACGTCGGCTCGCCGGTCCTTGGTGAAGATGACCGAGACGTGTTCGATGGGCTGGTCGGGCTCCAGTTCGCGGATCAGGACGCCGAGCCTGCCGAGCGCTTCGGAGTGGATGTACTGGTCGTTGACGACCACGCGGGCGTGCGGATTGGTGTCGAGGAGGTGTTCGAGTTCGGGGATCTCGTGGCCGTGGCAGGCGGGTTTTTCCAACAGGATGCGCGCGTTCGGGTCGCGGGCGAGGATCGCGCGCAGGATCGGGAGGTGTTCGCCGGTCGGCGTGCAGACGGACCACAGATCTACCTGCTTGGACGGGCTGAGCGTGTCGAGGCTGGCATGGACCGCGAGCCCGACCGCCGACCTGGCTGAGTGCTTGGGATCGACGAGGTCGAGCGCCATGCCGCTTTCAGTGAGCATCTGGGCGTGAAGCTGGCCGGCGACGCCGTAGCCGAGGATGCACGCGTGCCCGGTGGGCTCCTGCGCCGCCGGACGCGTGGCCGCTTCTTGGGGGCGTGAGTCGAGGTAGAGGTCGAAGTACGCCTCGAACAGGCCGGCCTTCGCGATGGCGGTGTCCGCCGTGTCGGTGTGCACGCCGGGGCTTTGCTGGTCGAAGGTTCGGCACAGTGTCTTGGCGGCGATGAGCGTTCCGGCGCGGTAGGCGTCGTATCCCTGGGTGGGGATGGCGTCGGCGTCGAACAGGTTCAGCGAGCGGCCGTCGCCGAGAAGGCACAGCGTGGGTCCTTCGGGTAGGTCGTAGCGGCGGCCGACGCCGGGCAGATCCGTCGAGACGGCGTGCAGTTCGGGCGTGCGCAGGACGCTGAAGTCCTTCGTCGCGAAGGGCGCGAGGTAAGCGCCGTCGGGCAGCTGCCGTAGCTGCTGCTCGGTCAGTGCGATCTCTCCGGTGGCTCCGAGGACGGCGAACGGCGTGGTGCAGGCCAGGGCGTCAGCCGCAGTGCGGTGCGCGCAGTACCCCGTTTCGGCGGCCGTGATCAGCGACGCGGTGTCAGTGTCCACGACGCACACCCTGCTGCCCTGGGCTCGCAGCAGCGCGGCTAGGCGCGAGCCGAGGGTGCCGTAGCCGAGAAGCAGGACGGGCCGACCGATGAACTTGACCGTGGGTATCAGCTCGCGCAGCCGCCGCATGCACGAATCGGCGATCTCCAGGTATCCAAGCTGGGTTTTGACCCGAGAGCGGGCCATGTTCCAAACCGGGACGCCGAGCGGGCCGGCGGCGGCGATCCTCTTGAGGCCGCTGACCGTCAGTTCGAGCGCGGCGTCCACGGCTCGCTCGGGATCGGCTTTCCCGTAACCGCGGGCGATCAGCCCGCCGTCGTCAATCGCCAGGACTTTGCGCCCCTGCTCGCGGGCGGCGGCGATGAACCGGTCGACCTCGGCCGCGGCGCGCAGTGCCTCTGCGTCCTGGCCGGGTTGTGCTCCGGGGTCGGCGTCGATCCAGGCGTTGTCGAAAACGGTGCTGCGGTAGCCGCGGGCCAGGAAGGTGGCGTGGATGCGCTCCCGGTTGCGGGTCTGGTCCCCTTTCGCCATCGCGAAGATCCACTCCGGGGGGATGCCCGCGCTCTCGGCGCCGAGTACGAAGCCCACGCTGTTCTCCACGTAGTGGTCGCGGAAGAGCAGGGCCCAGCCGTCGAAGGAGCAGTCGGCTTCGGCGTAGCGCGAGAGCAGGGGCATGTTCGCCTGGATGGCGGCGATCTCCTCGTCGGAGTACGGCGCATCGGTGTCCGAAAGCGCCGCGTGCTGGCTGTACATCTGAGTCTTCTTCTCCTCAACGTGGGTATCGGTGGAACGCATCCGGCGGTGGGCTCGTCAGTACCGTCGGCTGCCTTCAGGCGCGCAGGGTCTTCTCCAAGTCGCTCAGGCGGTCGAGCAGCGTGGTCGCGGCGTGATGGCGCGACAGCCAGAACGCGTCGAGCTCGGTTTGCAGCAGACCCGGCTTGAGGTAGTGGTTCTTCACGCCGTACAGGCTGGTGAGCAGCTGGAGGAGCGCGACGCGGGCGCTGTAGGCGATTCCGTCCGGCGCAACGTGCGGGTTGGCGTCCCGGTAGGCGGCGATCAGCTCGGTGGCGTCGGCGTCCCACGCGTCCGAGTGGACGACCGTGTTCGGGTAGTAGGCGACTCGGCCGAGCTCGTAGGCGATAAAGAACGGGTCCGGCGGGCGGAAGTCGATGACCGCTGCCACCTGCTCGCCGGAGAGCATGATGTTCATCGGGGAGTAGTCGCCGTGCAGGACCTGTGTGGTCAACTGCGGCAGCTCGGCGAGCAGAGCGGGGATGCGGTCGACCTGGTCGCGTCGTTCGCGCAGCGTGCGCCTGGCCTCCTCGTCGAACTCGTCGAGCTCGTCCTTGTCCTCGATGATGCCGAGCAGGCGATCGATGGTGCCGGTGAACTCCGGTGCGTCGAAGGTAAGCCAGGGCTTGACCTGCGGGGCCGGGCCGCTGCTCTCGGGCAGCGTGGCGAAGGTGCGGTGGATCTGGCCGAGCGTGTGTCCGACGGCGTGCAGCTGCTGCCGGTTGTATCCGGTCTCGATGATTTCGCCGTCGACGTATTCCCACACCGAGGCGGCGGTGCCCTCGTGCGTGGCGATGAACGTGCCGTCGGGAAGGGCCAGCGGCCGGGCGATGGGGATGCCAGCCTGGGCGGCGAGGGCTGACAAGCGGATACCGCCGGCCTCTCCGTCAAGATCGGTTCCGGGCGTGTACGCCTTCACGAACAGGCGGCCGGCTTCGGTGACGGCCCGGTAGTTGACGCTGCCGGCGCCGACCGGGATGCGGTCGAGCTCGGTGGCAGTCAGGCCGAAGCCAGCCTCCAGCAGCTGCTGCACGGCGGAGGGAGCCGTGGGGTCGTTGGCGGGCGCGGAGGTGGGTGTCGGGGTCATGGACTCATCCTTCTCTGACGGAGTGTGTTGGCTCGGTCACGGTAGCGATCTTCCGGTGCGCGAGGCTAAGCCGCTGGCCACAGTGGTGTACGCGGCTGCGATGCCGGGCCACCGGTCGCCCCTGGCGGTGGCAGCCGGTTGCGGACTGGGGCTCCGGTCGAGTTGGGCCAGGCTGTCGGCCAGCTCCCCGGCGTCCTCGTAGAGCGTGCGCGGATGCCCTTCGGTCAGCTCGCGGATGCTGGGGAGGTCGGGCGCGAGAACCGGAGTACCGAAGCCGACGGCCATCGCGACGCTGGAGGGGTGCAGCACGCGGCGGAAGAACGAGAACGCCCCGTCGGTGCGGTAGGGGGCGACCAGCGCGGCGGCGCGACTGCACAGGTAGCGGGCCGTGCCCGGCGGGACCGGTTCAGCGTGCAGCAGGATTCTGCCGTCCGAGCGTGCGGCCAGCTCACCCAGTTCGCGGGCGGTGGCCGGATCGGACGGGCGTCCCGCGATCACCAAGTGGGCGCTGCGGGTCTGGTCGAGGAAGGTGCCCGCCACCTGCGGCAGCCCCTTGTAGTCGGCGAGGTTGCCGAGGGCGAGCAGCCCTGTGAGCGCGGAGGCCAGAAAGTCGGCCAAAAGGCGGATCTGCGGAGACGGGAATTGGTCTGGGATGGCGTCCAGGCCGGCGGTGCCCGCCGTGACGACCGCGCCGCGCGCTCTCCTCGCAGCGAGGTACGCGGCGTCCGCCGCGGTGTGTGTGATCACGGTGTCAGCGCGGGAGAGCAGATGTTCGGCCACCTGCCGGTCGATGTCGCTCATCCCGTCGGTGTAGATCGGGTAGAGGTTGTGGACCGTCCACACCAGACGCCATCCATCGGCTTGGAGTGCGTCGAGACTCGCCAAGAGCCGGTGTGCTCGCTCGGAGTCGGGCCGGCGGTCCGGCCCGTGGTAGAGGCGGGCGAGGCGGTGGAGGTTGACCACTCCCGGCTCCGGGCTGTCAGGGGTCGGGAGCTCCGGTGAGAACCGCAGGTCGAGGTACGGGGAGAGCGCTGCGTCGAACTGCTGGAAGTACGGGCTCGGCCAGCGCGGGTAGTCCGTGATCACGGTCCATGCAGGACGCTTCATGATTCTCCCTGCGCCCGCGGTGTCGCAACGAGGCCGCGCCACCACGCGCATGCGGCGGTGTACCGCTGGAGGCACGCCTGAGCGCTACGCAGCTGGCCCGTCCACTCGAACCCGATCTCCAGTTGGCCGCTGGCGCAGGCCGCCCGCGCCAGGACGGTGTGCCCAGTCGCTCCCAGGCCACTACCGTCGTCGCTCAGGTGCAGCACGTCGGACAAGGCGATCACCCTGTCCGCGAGTCCGCGCGCGTCTGCTGGAGAGTGCGACGCGAGTCCTGCGGCGGCTTGGGCAGTGTCGGCCAGCAGGCGGATGCGGGGATCGCTGGATGCCAGGGCTTCCAGGCTGTTCAGGCCGGGCGCGGTCCACCACGAGTGGTGGTGCGGTTCGATCAGCAGGCTGATATCTCCCCCGGGCAGGAGGGGGGCGTGACCGATGACTGTGGCCGGCTTGTCCGCCAGGACCCGGACCCGGCCGACGCCGAGGACGGCCGCTGAATCGGCCATACGGTCAAGTGCGGCCCGCGCGGCTGAGCGCGTGCGGGGCTCGGCCGAGGTGAGTTCCGCCAGGGTCACATCGCTGGTCACCACAGTGATCGGGCACAGTGCCCGTGCGGTCTCGCGCCAGTGTTCCAGCTCGCGCCGGCTGCGTTCGAGCACTCCGTGGCCCCGGGCCCCTCCGCGCAAGTGCAGGAAGGGGATCTGCACGCTTGCGGCCCAGGCCAGCAGTTCGGGCATGGTCAGGCCCTTGATGCCGATGCTGTAGAGCCCGACGGGCGATTCTGCGTCGGTCATCGGGCCCACTCCACGATGGTGATAGGACGAGTACCGCGTCCGGGCCCGCCTTCGGCCAGATGCCGGTAATAGTCAACGAGCTGGTCTTCGCATAGGCGGTCACACCAGCGGTCGGGCAAGTCGCCGCCGAACGCGGACGTCAGCCACGCGAGAACGGCAGAGTACTGGCGTTGATACGTGTCGTGGTCGTAGCCCGACAGCTCGTGCATGCCGATGATCGCGACGCTCTGGCGGTGCACGTGCAGCGTGGACACGACGGAGTCTGGATCGGGTGTCCCGAGCAGACCGAAGGTGCCGCCGGGCGCCACTGCGGCAAGCCCCGGCTCTATTCTGCCCGTCACATCGATCACGACGCGCGCGGAACCTGCGGGCACGGACCGAGTGGGCTGTGCACCGAGGTCGCGTGCGAAGGGGACGTCGCTGCGGTCGGTCAGGAGGGTCAGGTTTTCCGTTCCGCGCCGCAGCAGCTCCAGGCAGCAGCCGAGGGCGACCGGTCCCGATCCCGCGACGAGGGCGGTCGACGGCGTTGTGAAGGTGTCGTGGCTCAAGCCCAGGGCTGCGATCAGCTGGAAGCGTGCGGCGGCGAGGAGGGCGAGCGACGTGCCGGCAGGAACGGTCAGCGCTCGGGGGTGGTTGGGCTGGACCCAGGCGCCGTGCGGCGCCGGGACGAGCAGCAGCTCCCCGGTGACGGGCCCGGAGGTGATGTTCATGTAGCCGGCGGGCTGGGGTTCGCCGTGAACACTATTGCGCAGACGGCGCAGCTCCGTCCCGGGGCTTATCACACTGGCGCACGCTGCCAGCGCGCCGGCCGGTGGCCGGCTTGGCGGACGAAGGCACGGTTCGCCATCGGCGAACACGACCCGTTCCCCGCCGCTCTCCTGCGCGATGTGCGTGGCCGTCATCGCCTCGCTGCTTCCCAGAGAGCAGGCAGATCGGCGAAGTACGGCAGCCCGGACTCTTCGCCCTGGGGGTCGTGCTCCCAGACCGGGGCGACCAGCAATGCCTGCATGCCGAAGCTGCGCGGCGGGCCGATGTCCTTGTCCGCTGTGTCCCCGACGAACAACACCTCGGCGGCCGGGCAACCGGCCGCGTCCAGGACGGCGCGGTAGAAGTCGGGATGCGGCTTGAGCACGCCGATGTCGGTGGACAGGACCAGGGCGTGGAAGGCGTCGCCGATCCCGGCCTCCCGCAGGGTCCGGGCGCGCGCTGACAACGACCAGCGGGTGTTGCTGGCCAACACCAGCCGCACGCCGCGCTCTGCGAGATCGCGCACGGCCTTCGCGGCGGCCTCGTCGATCCGCGCGTCGGGAAGGTGCTCGAACACGCGCTCGGACCACAGCTTTTCGCCCGGCAGGATGCACTCGGCACGGTCGGCGGCGTCGTGCATGATCTCCACGAAGGGCGTCTGGTGCAGGTTCGCGCGGTCGCGCGCCCGTGCGGCCTTCATCGCCTGGTCGAGAGCTGCGGCGAAGGCGTCGGGGACGCTCCATCCCGAGCACTGCGCCAGAGCGGCGACGAACGCGGTGCCGTCGGCCTTTTCATCGCCGCGGCCCGCGAGCGTCCCTCCGAAGTCGACCGCGATGCAGCCGACCGGAAAAGAGATGCTGGTCATGCCTATTCCTCCGTAAGTTCCAGATCGATCGCTTCGGCGATGGCGTCTGCGGTGCCGTATGCCTCGCGGACCGGCTGCAATCGTGCTGCCGACCGCACCAGTCTCATTCGCTCTGCGGCCAGTTCCGGGCATTCCATGCTGCGCAGCGGCGCGGCGGACGGGTCCGTGAGTACGCGGTCGAGCAGATAGCCGCTGGCGCGCCACCACACCGACAGCGAGGTGTGTTCGTCGAGGTCCGCCACGTGTGCCGACGGTCCGGCCCCGGAGTCCACGGTGACGTTCATGGCAAGGCGGGCGCGGATCGCCTCGGTGCCCACTGCGACCCACGGCACGCGGGCGGTCGCGTCGATCCGGGTTGCCGGGCGGGGCACAGCGTTGGCCGACGCTTGAGCGAGTCCATGTGCCGCTGGGGAGCTGGGTCGCAGCAGGAACCGGCGTGACCCGCCGACCAACGTGTTGCGACCGGCCAGCATCAGTGCGACGTCGCCAGCAACAGCGCGCCAGCCACGGGCTGCCAGCGCCAGGCCGGTCACGCTTTTGCCCGCTCCGTAGCCGCCGAACAGCAGCACGCCCTCTGTGCCGCGCGCCATCGCCACCGCGTGGACGCTCAGGACGCCCGCCGCGACGCCGCGGCAGTGTTCTTGGGCGCGGTGCACCCGCAGCGCGTCGCCCGTCCGGTCGCCAGGCGCGAAGTCCGTGATCACGAGATCCGCTCCGCGTCGAGCAGGCTGCGAAGTTGTGGCCAGATCAGCTCCGCCGTGCCAGTCGTCACATGCTCGATCGCGAACCGAAGCACAGGCAGGTGCCCCAGGAACGCTGCCACTGTGCGGGAATCAGGTGCGTGCCGCTCGGCTGCCGCCGGCCCGACCAGTCCGAGCAGATCCGTCATGAACGCCAGATGCCCGTCATCGGCTGTCAACAGCCCGAGATCCGCGCCTTCGCCGTCACGTTCCAGCAGCACCACAGCTGCGACCCGTCCAGACCCTTCACGGGAGATGCCGTAGGCCGCGCAGTACTCGGCAGGGCTCGCCAGCCACCGCTCCCGGTGCCAGGTCGGCGAGACGTGCCGACGGTCGAGATCGCTGTCGTCGGGCGCTCCCGCCAGTTCCAGTGGCACGCTCACCCTGGTCGGCCAGCCGATCGCCTCGATGCTTCGGTCGGCACCCGGGGCGACGAACACCAGGTCATCGCCGAGGAAACTCGCGCCCAGTTCCCGGCACAGCACATGCGCCAGGCTCGACTTGCCCGCGCCGGGCGCGCCACCGAGCAGTACCACGCGCCCGCCGAACGAGACCGCCGCTGCATGCAGCAGAAGCCAGCCATCCGTCAGCAACGCCCCGCCGAAATATGCCCGGACCAGCCAGTCCACCCACCGCGCGGCGTGAGTGGCACCCGCTGGAACCAGCACGCGAGTCGAGCGCGTGTCCCGGTCTACCGTGATCGTTGCAAGCGCGTCCTGCGGCCGGTACTGGCCGACCGCGACTGTGGAACCCGCCGCGCTCACCGTCCTCTCCAACCGAGGCCAGCCGTAGTCTCCGAGCAGGACGGACCAGGTCGCTGGCATCACCGGGGCGGCTTCGACAGCCATCGGCTCCACGAAGACGGCCCAGTCGGCTGTTCCCTCCACTGGCATCGACTGAGCGGGAGGGCACATCCACGTGCACGCGCCCTGCACCGCCTTGAGGGGCGTTCCAGTCAGTTTCACCCGTCGCCCGGCAACGGATAGGACGAACTCCAGCGTCGGACTCATGCTGTCGTCCACGTTGCCGGAGACTTGCTTCGGCGCGTCCACGACAATCCCCTCCGTTTCAGAATTGCTGGGCGTTTTCATTCGTGCAGCTCAGCGTCAGCTCGTGGCAGTGATCGTCGCGTTCACGTCGCTGGCCGCAGCCTGGCCGGCACCAGCCGACTGCTCCCGTGCCTGCTGATCGTGCTTCTCGCGAGTCAGGCGTCGCCACGCCAAGACGGCCCTGCGCCGGGACATCGGGGAGTCTCCGGAGAAGATGCGCAGGAACAGCTCCCGCTCTGGGATCAGGAGGCTCAGCACCTCGGCCCGCGCGGCGGTGACCTCCGGAGTCGGCAGGTCGCCTTGCTCCTCCGATTCCCGAGCGCGCCACTCGCGAGCGCTCGCCAGCCGTTCTTCAAGAGAACGCGGCTCGAAGCCACGGTGGAGAGGAGCGAAGGCGCCGTCGCAGGCGCGCAGGCGCCGACGCTTGTACCTCAATCTGCCTGACCGGTGCATTAGCCGTCTCCTCCTTGGTGACGTACGGCGGTCGTGGTGTCGGTTGTGGTGCTAGGGGGCGCGCCGCCCCGCCGGGGTCGGAGGCAGGGGCGGGGCGGCGCGTGCGCGCCGCGAGGGAGGTCCCAAGGGCGCGCCCGGAGTCCGGGTCGGCGCGGTGCCGGGGGGAGCCGCGCCGAACGACCCGGACTGGCTCAGAGCGCCGGAGCGCCAGATCTCACCGTGCTCGTGCGGATGTAGGAGGGTACTGCGACATCCGTCCGGTTGCTGCCCGGCTGCTACAGGTCGGCTTCGAGCGCGGCCAGCTCCTCGGCGGTGATGTGCTGCTGGGGACCTTCGTAGGTGCCGCGGCCGAAGAGCATGTACCCGAGCAGGACCAGCACGACCAGGGCGAGGACGCCCGGCAGCGCCCAGTTCATCGTGGTCCAGTGCATGTAGTCGCGGGCCACTGGCAGGCCGGCGGCGATCGAGGCGAGCACGATCGAGCCAACGGCGGTCCAGCCGACGAGCTTGGGGTGCTTGAGCTGGAGGTCACCGGGGGTGAACCTGCTGGGATGGATCAGGCGCAGGAAGGTCGGGATCACGTACACGAGGAATAGGGCAATGGCGGCGTAGGCGGTGATGCCGTAGAACCAGGGCAGCCCGAAGGCGCCGGGGACGCAGAACGCCGCTGATCCCAAGGTCATCGCCCACACCGCCCGCAGCGGGACCCGGGTGTTGGTGGTGAAGTGGTGCAGGTAGCCGTTGAAGATCAGGGCGTTCTCGCGGGCCGCGCCGACCACCATCCGCGATCCCGCGTCCACGCACGAGATCGTGCACATCATCTGGCCGATCAGAATCCACACGAGCAGGAAGACCGCCAGGGGCCCGTTGAGCGCGTCCAGGATGATCTGCGCTGGGACCGCTGGGAAGGCGGTGCCCAGTTCCGCGTTGAGGTTCTGCACGCCGAACGACAGGGAGATCAGCAGCATCAGGCCGCCGACGAAGGACCACTCGACCGCGCGGGTCATCGCCTTGGGCGCTACCCGGCTGGCGCCCAGCGTCTCGTCTGCCTTGTGTCCGTTGGCATCGAACCCGGTGAAGGTCAGGAGGGGCACGACCGCGCCGAGCGCGACGACGTAGATCGGGCTGTGCCAGTCGGTGTTGTTGGCGTAGTGGAAGAAGACGAACTTCGCGGACTGGTGGGTGTGGGCGAAGGCGATCAGGCAGAAGGAGATGACCACGGCCCCGCCCATGTGCACCCACATCGAGGTGCGGTTGATCCGCGCGACGAAGTCGACGGCGAAGGAGTTCAAGATCCCGGCGACCGCCATGATGGCCAGGGAGATGGCCAGGTCCTGTACGAGAGTGTCGGAGAACCCTGTTTCCACCGCGAGCAGGCGGCCGAGGAAGAGCGCGGCGCTGAACGCGGCGAAGGCCGTGCCGGCGAAGTCGCCGGTCAGGTTGAGCCACGCGACCAACCAGCTGGCCGGGCGCCCGTGCTTCTTGGCCAGCGCGGCGGTCCAGAAGAACGGGCCGCCCAGGGTTGGGAAGGCGCTACAGATCTCGCCCATCGCTCGGGCCACGCACCAGATCGGTATGAACAAGGCGACCCAGGTCCAGATCATGACTGCGGGTCCGCCGGCTGCGGCGCCCTGTCCGTACAGGCCCAGAGTCCCGGTGAGGAACGAGATGATCGACACGCTCAGCGCCGTGGCGGAGTCCAGGTTCAGGCGGCGGCGGGTCTCCCGCTTCGTCTTCGTGCGCCGGGCCAGGTAGAGATCGTCTTGTCTCTCCGTGAGCCTGGGGCTCTGCGCGGTCCGCGACTGCGCGGCGGTGTCCGACATGGGGTCATGCCCTTCATGAATACGTGGGTGGAAGCAGGTCGGGTAGTGCATGGGGCCGAGCCGCGAGGGCTCGGAGTCGAGGGGCGGTCAGCGCGGTAGTGAACTGGGCGGGACGTGACAGTCCAGGCAGGTTTTCGTCAGCACGGCACCGGGATCTCCGTCGTGTTTCCACGGATCGGTGGTGGCGTGAGGGATCATCCAGGTCAGCACGAGCCGGGCAGTCGAGTACTCGCGCACCTGATGCAGGTAGTAGGCAAGGAACGACAGATCAGACAGCGGCATGTACGGCGGCTGGGAGCCGTTCTGGAACCACGTATTGGCCAACTTGACAGCGTCAGCCCGCAACGCCAGGCGCCAGCGCTCCTCCATCGCAGGCAGGCGCTCCCGCAGATATTGCTCGCGGCTGTTCTTTCCGTGCGTGTGCAGGTGGTTGCGTAGCCGCATTTCCTCAGCCGCGTTCGGGAACGGATCGCGGGCCGGCGCGTGCATCAATCGCAGCAGCTTGAGCGGAGATCCTGCGGGGGCGCTGTCGGAAGCCCACACCGCCATCTGCTCGCGGGCCGTGGCGTCCATCTCGTCCGTGGACGGGATAGGGGTCGAGTCCGGGGTCCACAGCGCGGCGGTGTACGGCCCGGAGCATCGGGGAATCAGGCGGTGCATCGCCTCCCGGTTGTGCGGGTCTCGGCGAAAGATCTCCGCGAAGAGCGGCCAGGGGCCGGAAACGGGCAACCCATCGGGTGCGTCCGTCGTCAGACGCAGTGCGGGCAACGGAACGCCCGTCTCGCCGAGGCTCAGCAGCGTGACCCAAGGCGTCGGATCGGGATCGGCAGCCCACACCGCATTGCGACACGCCTCCACAGCCCGTGCCGCCAGCTTCGACGCGCTCGGCTTGTTCGCACGAGCGGCGTGGATTGCCCGTACCGCCAACACCCGGGCATGAAGTAGCAGCGCGTCAGAGTTCTTGGGTTCATCCGAAAGCCACTGTTCGTCGATGTGCAGATGCCGCCGCACGATCACCGCGGCCAAGACGCTCGTGCAGTACGCCCGCCGGTCGCGGTCGAAAGAGGTTCGCACCGAGGCCAGCAGCTCCCGCGTGCTTCCCAGGTATCCACCAGTCGTCAGATCGCTGATAGCCCGAGCAAGCTGCACATCGCGCCCGGCAGGACCCCACAACCAAGCCGGCGCAGCGGGCTGCGGACCCACGTTCGTCATGGACGCCACGGCCGCGCTCACCGGCCCTCCGCCATCGGGACCGCAGCGCCGGAGGTCGGGGCGGGTGACGCTTCAGCAGGCACCTCGGCCCCCTGCGCAGCCGCGACGGCGGCCAGGAGCAGCCGCCAGCATTCTGAGCACAGGTGCGCAGCAGGGTCGTCATCTCGCAGTGCCTGCTCCCACCCGTCGCGCTCCTCGATCAGCCAGGAGCACGCCGACGGCTGGGCTCCGTGCACGCTGGAGCAATCGCACTGGCAAACCCGACGGCGCAGCTCATCGGAGACGGGAGTCCAGGCTGTCACCGTGTAGCCGCCCGGTACGCGCACATCAGTGAGCCGCGCACCCAGGCCCCTCACGAGTTCGAGCCCTCGGCCGAAGCCTTCGCGGGACGGCGCGATCTGGTTCGCCGGGCGCACGGCACCACTGCCGGCGTCGGTGACCGCGATCCCCAACCACCGCCGACTGTCTTCGACGCACTCGTGGATCGCCACATGCACCTGCTCCGAACCGCCTACCGCGTGGTGCAGGATCGCATTAGTGAACAGCTCACTGACATATACCGAGGCAGCGAACGCCCCATCGTCGCTCATGCCGAGCTGCGGCAGCACCTCGGTGACGTCTGCTCGGGCGTTCGGGCAGGAGTCCTCGGATGCCGAGTACCGGCGGCCGAAGCACACTGAGACTGGGGCGACCGCCTCCACCTCAACAACCTGCATCACAACCTCCTCGTCCCCGAGCTCGGTGACGACGGCCGGGCACGGAATGGCCCTGATTTGCCGTCATCGATAGACAACCAGTGCTCGCCCGAGCCGCTATGGTGATGGGGGGTAGCAAACGGTAGTGAAAACGCCCCGCAACGTGATCACGGGAAGTGGTGCCATGGCCGAGAACGAAGCGCTCATCGCCTGGATCGGGCGCACCGGCTGGAGCCGTGCGGAGCTGGCCCGTCAGGTGTGCGCCCGCGCTCACGCAGGCGGACATCGCCAAATCGCGTGCGATGCCAACAATGTGCGGCGCTGGATCGCCGGCAGCCAGCCACGTCCGCCGGTACCGGAAATCCTCGCCACGGTGATCAGCGACCGTGTCGGAGTCCGGGTCACGCCGGCCGAGCTCGGTTACGGCGATGCCCCCACGCGAGATCGCGCACTGGTGTACGACCCCTCGTTTGCGGCTACCGTGGATGCCATCACCGACCTCGGGAGAGCCGACATGGATCGACGCAGCATATGGAAGTCCGCGGTCTTCGCCGCCGCAGCCTCCGTCGTCCCCTCCCGAGAGTGGCTGCTGTCCACGCTGACGGCGGACCCGCGGCGGCGAGTCGGTCAGGGTGAAGTGATCTCGGTCAGGAACATGTTCGCCGTGTTCCAGGAGATGGACGTGATGCAGGGCGGAGGCTCCGCCCGGCTCGCGCTGGCCGCGTACATGAACGAGCACGTCTACCCGCTGCTGCGTGCGCCCAAGTCCGCGGCCGTCAACGATTCCCTGCTTCGCGCGAGCGCCGAACAGAGCTACCTGCTGGGCTGGATGGCGTACGACAACGGAGAACACGCTCTCGCGCAGCGCTATCTCATCCAGGCTCTGCGACTGGCCCAAGAATCGACCGACGCACCGCTCGGCGCGCACATCCTCGCCGGGATGGCCGACCAGGCAACGCTGATGGGCAATCCCGCAGAAGGCGTCCGCCTCGCCCAGACCGGTCGGCTCGGGCTGCGAGGTGCCGAATCGCCTGCATGCCTGGCCGACCTGTATGCCCTGGAAGCTCGCGGCCACGCCGCCATGGGTGACGCGCCGGCCGCCGTCGCTGCCATCGGACGCTCTCGGGAAGCCTTCGCCGATGTCGACTACGCCGTCGAGCCGGAGTGGGCCCGCTTCATCGACTCGGCATACCTCAACGGCGAATACGCCACCGCGATGCGCGATGTCGCCCGACCTACCGACGCAGCCTTCTATGCCCGTGAATCCATCAGGGCAGCCAGCGCCCAGAAGCGCGCTCGTCGCGGCGCCATGTCGCAGGCGGTGCTCGCGTCTGCGCACCTTCAGGACCGCAACCTCGAAGCCGCGCACTCGGCCGGCGTGCGAACCATTGAACTCGCGGGCAAGGTGAAGTCCAGCCGGACCCTCGACTCGATCAAGGATCTGCGCACTCGCATGGGAGCAGCCGGGAACCACCGGCTCGTCGCCGACTACAACAGCCGGGTCCACGAGCTCCTGCGTGCGGTCTGAGCCGCCCAGCGGCGGACGACCGAGAATCGGTTAGCCCGCCACTCTGACGCACGTGTAGTGAAAGAGTTCATGGCGGAGGCGGACCAGGGCTAGGAGTCGAGTCCGAGAAGTCCGCGCATCTTGGGTGCCGCAATATGCTCGTCAAGTGCGTGAATGACGGTCATTCCCAGCGCTTCGGCCGGCGGCAGATTCTCTTCCGTGTCGTCGGCGAAGACACATTCAGACGCAGGGACTCCTAGCAGGCTCACCGTGTGTTCGAAGATTGCTGGATTCGGCTTTCGCTGGCCCAAATCCGTGGACAGAACGACTGCGTCAAAGAGGTTCCACAGGTCGTATGGACTATACGGATCAAAGGGCTCGCGTCCAAGGCTGTTGGAGATGACTGCCGTGCGAATTCCAGCCCTTCTCGCGTCGCGCACGACCCCGAGGACCTGCTGCGCCGGGAGAAGATCCAGCAGCACCCTTTCCATCAGGCCGTCCGCATTGACCTTGAGCAGCTTCGCGAAGCCCGCATTCCAGTCGGCCTGCTCGATCTCGCCGAGTTCGAGCCGCCGGTACAGGTCGGCGCCCTCCGCGCTCGCCCACGCACGCAGGAACCATCCAGGACGCATCCGCTCCCTGAGTTCGAACAGGTCGATCGCCTCGACCATGTTTGAGGTGCAGACCCCGAAGAAGTCCAGCAGCAGACCCGAGTACCGGCGTTCTCCCATGCTCCAACCCTAACGCGGCGAGGCATCTCGCAGGCCTTCGCTGCCATCAATGGCGTCCGGTGTTCGCGGCTCCGTACTCGCGAGGTTCCATGGGACCTTGATGTCCAGGACTGTAGGAATGCCCAGCTGCTTAATGGTGTAGATCCCGAGAGCAGACGCCAGGCTTGTCAGGAAGACCCGCGCTTCGATGTCCGCTCCGAACGACCGAACCGCCTCGTGAACTGCTGTAAGCAGTACGGCCAGGCTGATGTGCGCCCCCCACACCCAACGCAGGCTGCGCCTGTCGCGCACTGCTTGCGGAGCCAGGTCGACGTCTTCCAGAAGCTCGGGGTCAACCAGGTGGAGGGAGCTTATCTGCCTTGGGGATGCGGTCTGGCGCTGGATCAGTGAAGCGAGCAACGAGGCGAGCGACAGCTCGTCTGCGGCGAGTTCTCCGAACGCCCTCCTGTTTACAAGAGCATTGATGTTCGCGATGAGCTGTTTGGCGTGACCTGTAGCATCCCGCTGCTGGAGTCGCGCATCTTTGGGAATCCTGGCGGTAGCGAGCTTTTCGATGGCCCGGCACAGGTTGGTCGACACCTGGGTCAGTTTGTGGGCTATGGTCTCGTCCGGTTCGTCCTCAACGTTGTCGTGCTCGCCCCCTGGCATCATGAGTTCCACACAGCGCACTGCGAGCTCGGCCACCTGATCGCGACGCCTGGACCGATCAATGCCGATCATGTCGACGACGAACAGCCAGATGGACCCGAACATCACGACATCCGCCCACCCAGCGTGGGCCAGCAACCGGACCGCCACCGCACCGAGAAATGGCGGGAGCCACACCGCTCCAGCGCCGACGCGGGCCAGGTCGCGCCGCGTCAACGCCTTCGTCACGTTCTTGGTCGCTGGCAGGTAGGGCTTAGGAACCTTCATCTCGATGAGGCGATCCCGCGTGGCCCGCGCGGTCCGATTCGCGTTCCGATAGACCCAGCGCTGTAGAGGACGCAGGTACCGGGGCCATGAAGCCTTGCGGATGCGTAGCCTCGCGAAGCACTGTGTCACCATTGCTGCGGCGGCGATATACACGATCAGAATGCCGGCGACCTCGTTGCCCCAGTCCCCATGCGCTCCTGCGGCATCCGAAGCCGCAGCTACGTACATCTCCACACTTGCCCCCCCTCGACGTGGCCAAACGCCGCATCCGGCTCAGGCGATGCTGCCAGAGCCGACCGACAGCGGGCCAGACCGAGCCGCGTCTAGCGCACCAGGCTGCTCGTGGCCGCGATCAGGTCGTCCGCAGCCACGCCTTCCTGTCCTACTCCAAAACCCGGCCATAGGGTCTGACCTGGGGTTTTAAGCTGCTATTCGATACTCGTTGATCAAGCCTCCGAGTCGTTTTCGACGACGGATCTCGTTGATAGGCACTGGCCTCGGGATCACGTTGGATCGATCGTCCGGGGCGCGCAGCGCCATGCCGTGGCCTTGGTGGGACCGGCCGGCGTTGTAGTGCTCGATGTACTCGCCCAGGACCCGACGCAGATGGTGCTGCCCGACGATGAGGAGCCGGTCGCAGCATTCGCGGCGGATCGAGCCGATCAGCCGCTCGACGTAGGCGTTCATTCTCGGCGTCTGCGGCGCGGTCGGCAAGATCTCGATGCCGATGGCGGTGAACACGGCGTCGAAGGACTCGGTGAATTTCGCATCCCGGTCCCGGATCAGCCTGGTGAAGCGGTGGCCGGCCTGTTCCAGATCGGCGGCGAGTTCCCGGGCGACCTGAGTGGCCCAGGCGCCGGTCGGGTGGTCGGTGACACCCAACAGATAGGCCCGGCGGCTGCCGATCTCGATGACGACCGCCGCATACAGCCGTTTCAACAACACTGTGTCGACGTGCAGGAAGTCGATGGCCAGGATCGTCTCTGCTTGGGCGCGCAGGAACGTTCGCCAGGTGTCGTCACGCCGGTCCGGCGGCGGGATCCTGCGCGAGGGCAGGATTCGACGGATTGTGGAGGCGCCGATGCGGTGACCGAGCCGGCGAAGCTCGCCTTGGATCCGCACCGTACCCCAGCTCGGGTTCTCAGTCGAGAGCCGGACGATCAGGGCCACCATGTCGTCCAGGGTCGGGGGACGGCCAGGCGGCTTGGGCTGGCGCCACTTGTTCGCGATCAGCCGACGATGCCACCGTAGTAACGTGCCGGGGGTCACCATCCGGTGTGCCCGAAGCGCCTTCGGTAGGACCCTGGCCAGCGCAGATAGCAGCGCCCGGTCGTGCCAGTCGATACGCGGCTTCGGGTTGGTCCGGCGCAGCACCGCGACCTCCTGCCGGAGAATAAGTAACTCCGCATCCTTCGATGCCGAGGACCCGGGCCAACAACACCAGCCAACCGAGCACGGCCACGAAGATCCGATACAGCAGACGGACAGCCACGAAGCATGATCCTCCCAGACGCCCCGTCCCAGGTCACCCCTGATCGCCGAGTATTGGCGTAGGACAGCCTCCGGCGCGGTACTTCACTGCAATTTGCGCGATGCTGTTGCCAAGCGTCTGTCGAGAGAAGACTATTGAGAGGTGTCTCTCGACGATACCTCACAGAATGACGCGTTGACAGAACCGGCGCCTGTGCTTTCGCCGCAGGGGTTGCTTGAAGTCGACGACCCCGTAGCTCTCCGTGCTCTAACCCATCCCGTGCGTATCGCAGTGCTCGAGGCCCTGACGACGAAGGGCCCACTGACAGCTACGGAAGCCGGTGAAACCATCGGCGCGTCAGCGACGACATGCTCCTTTCACCTACGTCAGCTGGCGAAATATGGGTTCGTTGAGGAGGCCGGGCACGGGCCTGGCCGTCGCCGGCCCTGGCGTCTCACGCACTTGGGCATCTCCTATTCCCAAGCTGCCGACGATCCCAGGACGGCCGAGGCTGCCAAGCGATTGGCGGGACTGGTCATGGGCCAGTCACTGGTACGGCTGCGAACCTGGATGGAGACCAGGGACAAATTCCCACCCACCTGGCAGAAGGCGGCCGACACCACCACGGCGGTCCTGTTCGCGACACCTGACGAACTCAAAGCACTCAACAACGAGTTGCTGGCCGTCGTGATGCGCTACCGCGCGGCATTGACCGATCCGGACCGGCGGGCGCCGAATGTGCTGCCGGTGGAAGTAGTCGTCGTCGGCTACCCCATCGAGCGCCATCCTGACACGTCGGGGGCCGAAGATGCGTGAGCTTCTAAGGATCCGCAGCGCGAGGCTGTACCTATCCGGGCAGGCACTCTCCATGTTCGGCGACAACGCCTTGTGGATCGCGGCAGCGGTGTGGGTCAAGAGCCTCACCGGCAGTACCTCGATGACCGGTCTCCTCATCCTCACTATGGCCGCACCGCAGTTGCTCGGCCCGCTCGCCGGAGTCCTCGTCGACCGCTTCCGGCGCAGGACCGTACTGATTGTCGCCAACTGTTTGTGCGCCGCGACGGTTCTGTCGCTGCTTCTCGTGGACGGCCACCGGCTATGGTTGATCTTCTTGGTTATGGGCGTTCTTGGCGCGGCCTCGACAGTGCTGAGCTCAGGGGGCTCGGCGCTGCTCGCGACTATCCTGCCCGACGACCTACTGCCCACGGGCAACAGCGTTCTGCGCGGAACCAGGGAGGGGCTGCGCCTCATAGCGCCGCTGACCGGGGCGAGCCTGTTCGCGGCTTTCGGCTCCAGCGCTGTCGTCATCCTTGACGGGGCTACGTTCGTGGCTGCGGGAGGAACTCTCGTCGTCATGAGAGTGCACGAGAGCCCGGGGGTAAAGAGCGACCGGCGGTGGCGCACGGAGGCTGCCGCTGGGGCCAGGCACATAGCCAGAACCGCTGCGTTGCGGCAGATCGTTCTCTCGTACGGGCTCTCGTCGATAACCTTGGGCCTGAGTGAAGGCGTGCTGTACGCGGTCGTCGACGACGGGCTTCATCGGCCCCCTGACTTTGTCGGCGTTCTCACTGTCGCCATGGGAGCCGGGGGAATACTCGGCAGTTTGGTGGCGCCGACGGTCATCCGTCGGTTGGGCGAGACGGAACTGACCGCCGGCGGCATGCTGATCTTGTGCCTCGGGCTTCCCCTGCAAGCCGCCCCCTGGCTTCCGTCGGTTCTTGTCGGCGAGCTGGCGTTCGGGGTGAGCTTGCCGTGCATCACCATCGGGGTGTTCAGCCTATTGCAGCGATCGACCCCTAACCACCTGCAGGGCCGTGTCTACTCGGCCTGCGAGATGCTTAACGGGATCCCGCAGATCACGGCGATCGGGGTGGGGGCCATGCTGCTCGCGGTGGTGGACTACCGCATTCTGCTGGCCCTCATGACGGCCAATGTCGCCCTGGCCGCGGCGTATCTGCTCACCCGGCGGCCGCAGCAGGCGGGGCAGGCACATCTGCCGACGCAACACGGTCACGATCCGGCGCCCGCGCCACTGCTGGCAACTGCTGAGGATACTGAAGGACGTGCGTGTTGACGTCAGTTCGATAGATCCCACCTAGTACTCCAGCAGCGGTTCGGTGTTTCCGCTGGTGGCAGGCCCCGTACTGATTGTAGTGCGGGGCCTGTGTCCGTCGTCGCATCCTGCGGTGCGGCGGCGGTAGTGGCAGGCCCGGGACACCGCTTGCCGTCGTCGTCGCCAGGTCGACCAGGCCAGGACGTGCCGCACGGGTTCGTGGATCAGCGGAGGGGTGAGAGCAGCCATGAGCCGCCGGATCTCTGCCACAGACAAGGCGATGACATGGGGCTGAATATCAGCGAAGCCCCCTTTTCGGCCGCGTCGGCGGCCTGGGCCGCCAGGAACGCGTGGGCGAGCATCGCCAAGGTGACGTGCCGATACCAGCCTGGATAGCGTCTGACCTCGTACTCGTCCATGCCGCAGTTGTTTTTCGCGGACTGGAAGCATTCCTCGACCGCCCAGCGCGCCCCGGCGACCCGGACCAGCTCGGCGACCGGGGTGCTGGCTGGTGCGCAGGCCAGGTAGTAGGCGATCTCCTTGTCCGGGTCCAGGCTGCGGCGGGCCAGGATCCAGCGGTGATGCGTGGGCTCCTCGCCGTCGAAGTCCGGGACCGCCGGCAGCCGGGCGGCCGCCCAGTCGTAGACGCGGGGCCCCTTCGCTCCGTCGCCGCAGGACATCCGCTCCCAGGCCGGTTCCGGGGCGTCGGCGAACACCGCGTCGATCCGCCAGATCCCGCCGTCTGCCCGGACCTGCTGGGATTTCGGGACCGCGACCACGTAGCCGACGCCGTGGATCTCGCACATCCGCCGGAACTTGAAGTCGGCACCGTAGGCCTCGTCGGCGGAGACCCAGCCCACCGGCATCCCGGCCGCCAGCACCCGGGTCACCATCGTCCTGGCGATGTCCGGCTTGGTCGCGAAGACGCGCTGCTCGGGGATCCGCGCGGCCCGACACCGATCCGGGTGATCGGTCCAGGACTTCGGCAGGTAGAGCTCGCGATCGACCAGCGCCCGACCACGGCGCGACGCGTAGGCGGCGAACACCCCGATCTGACAGTTGTCGATCTTCCCCGAGGTGCCGGTATATTGCAGAGAAACCCCCGCTGACGTGCGGCCCTTCTTGATGAAGCCGGTGTCGTCCACGATTAGGACGCCGTCCGGTTCGCCGAGGCGTTCGGCCACGAAGTCCCGCACATCGTCCCGGACCTCATCAGCATCCCACCGGGCCGCGGCCAGCAGCCGCCGCAGTCCGTCCGGCGTGCCGTGCCCGGCGTACTCAGCCAGCTGCCAGCCGTTCTTCCTCCCGACCGGCCCCAGCAGGCCTTTCACGTAGTCCCGCATCCGGTAGCGGGTCTCCCGCCGGAAGAACCGGTCCCCGACCCGCACCAGCAACGCATCCAGCTGCTCCGACCACGATTCGGCCTGCTCAAGGCCCTCGACTATCGCCATGACCTGGCCAACGAATATCAGAGCACGAAGTCACGCAAGCAGCGGACCGCCGCCGCACCGCAGGATGCGACGACGGACACAGGCCCCGCACTACAATCAGTACGAGGCCTGCCACCAGCGGAAACACCGAACCGCTGCTGGAGTACTAGTCATCCCGGCTCGTTGCCGTGCCGCTGGGTCGGCGCGAAAATGATGCGTGCGGGTGCCGTCCGCGGTGATGCCGATCTGTTCTTGGGTTGATATCCCGTGGCCTAGTCCGGCCTGGCCGCCGGTGAGGGGTTGTGTCCTGTCGCCTTGAGCACGCCGGTCAGAGTCGGCGTTCCCCTGTGGCGGCCGTGCGGACGGCGCCTGCGCGGTGTCGCTGGGGAGCGCGGATTGGGAGGGAGTCCCGATGGACGAGCATGCCGAAGTGGTGGTGCTGGAACAGGCCGTCGAGCAGGTGGCTCGGGTTGCGGCGATCGACATTGCCAAAGCCAGCGCGATGGTGTGCACCAGGGTGCCCAGCCAGAAGAACCCTGATCGGCGGGTGCAGAAGACGTTCCCGGTGAAGGCGACCACCAACGCGATCGCCGAGCTGGCCGACCACCTGGTGTGTCAGAGCATCGAGCTGGTGGTGATGGAGGCGACCTCGGACTACTGGGGGCCCTTCTTCTACCAGCTGGAGGCCAGGGGGCTGAAGGTGCGGCTGGTCAACGCCCGGGATGTGAAGAACGTGCCGGGCCGGCCCAAAACCGACAAGCTGGATGCGATCTGGCTGGCCAAACTGGCCGAGCGCGGGATGCTGCGGCCGTCGTTCGTGCCCGGCAAGCCGGTCCGGCAGCTACGCGGACTCACCCGGCTGCGGACCGCCCTGACCGAGGACCGCTCCCGCTACCGCAACCGGATCGAGAAGGTCCTGGAGGACGCCTGTTTGAAGGTGACCGACAAGACCGATGGCGCCTCGGACCTGTTCGGGGTCTCCGGCCGGGCGATGCTGGACGCCCTGATCGCCGGCGAACGCAACCCGCGGACGCTGGCCGAACTGGCCCAAGGCCGGATGCGCGCCAAGATCCCCAAGCTGGTCGAGGCCGTGACCGGACACTTCGAGGACCACCACGCATACCTGATCGGGATGCTGCTGGACGACCACGACCGGCTGACCGCACAGATCCAGGAGCTGACCGCCCGGATCGAAGCCGTGATCGCCGAGTTGGACCCGACACCCCCGCCCGATCCCGACCACCCGACCCGCATGCCGCTGCTCGACCGGCTCGATGAGATCCCCGGAGTCGGCCGGGACACCGCAGCGGCGATCATCGCCAAGACGAAGATCGACGGCTCGACCGCACGCACGGTTGCCCGAATATGCCGGGCCGATCTGATCGTCATCGATGACATCGGCATGCTCCCCGTCGCTGCGGAAGCCGCCGAGGCGTTCTACCGGATCATCGACGCCGCCTACGAGCGTCGCTCGATCGCCGTGACCTCGAACATCCACCCCAGTGGCTTCGATTCGATCATGCCGAAGACCATCGCCACCGCAGCAGTCGATCGCCTGCTCCACCACGCACATCTAGTGCTGACCAGCGGCGACTCACACCGGCTGGCCCAGGCTCTCGCCGGCAAGGGGGTGGTCCCGCTGAACTGACCACCGACGGGAGCTCCACAGCCCGCCCACCGAGACTTCGGTGGGCACACACCTGGATTTCCGAGGTTCTGGCGCTGATCTTGTGATCGGCCGCGTCCGTGATCTTCAGGCGTAGATCACCCGCTTGCGGAGCAGATCGAACTTCGCGCGGCCATACATCTGGCGTTTCAGCATCTTGATACGGTTGACGTGGCCTTCGACGGCACCGGAGCTGAACGGCAGGGTCAGGCCGGCGGTGACGGCGGCGTGGTCTTGGACGATGCCCCTGGTGAACGGGATCAGGTCGGGCAGCTCGGCGATGCGGACCTCGGGATCCAGGCGTTGAGTAGGTGTCCGTCGAGGTTGACCATCATTTTGGCGAAGTCTGTGACTAGCCCGGACAGGTCGTCCAGTTCCGGGCAGCGGGCCAGGATGCCTTTGAGTCGCTGTTGCTCGTCGGCGGATAGGCCCTCGGGGTGGCGGGTCAGCCAGCCGGTGGCGTCCCGGACCGTCGGCGGCACCGGGACGGCCGGGATCTTCGCGGCCTGTTTGCGGTAGGGCGCCAGGAACCGGCGCACGGTGCGGTCGGTGGCCTCATAGCCCAGGTCGCGCAGCTCGGCGGTGATGACGACGGCATCGGTGATCCCGGCGTTCCAGCGCTCGATGACGTAGGGCTTGAAGTCGTCCAGCACGCTGGGCCGGGTGACACCGCCCATGAGCTGGGACGGGTTGTCGGCGTCGGCGTAGCGGCGGACGGTCTTGGCGTCCCAGCCGAGCTTGCGCTGGATCTTCGTCAGGGTGGCGCCCTCATCCAGCAGTTCGTGGACCATGCGGTGCCGTTCGATGGTGCGGATAGCCAGAGGCGAGGTGGTCGCTTCGGTCGCTGCCAGGTCCAACGTCGCCGGTGCGGCGGGCTCCGCGACCGGTTCGCGCAGGCAGCCGCGGTGCCGGGCGACCGTCGTCTCCACGGCCTCGCACAAGTTGTTCCACAAGTGCCAGCGATCAGCTACCTGGAGTGCGTCGGGGGCGCCGAGTCGGGCGGCCTCGGCGTAGGCGCCGGCCCGGTCGCGGCAGATCACCTCGACGCCGGGATGCGCGAGTAGCCACGCCGCGACCGGGCCCGCGGTGCGCTCGGGCAGCAGCTCGACCGGTCGACGCGTGGTCATGTCGATCAGTACCGTGCCGTAGACGTGGCCCTTGCGCAGGGCGAAGTCGTCGATCCCGAGGACCTGCGGCCCGGTCGCCGACTGGCTCTCGGGCAGCGCGCGGACCCGCCGCAGCAGGGTGTGCCTGCTCACCGCGATACCGAGCTTCGCAGACAGCCGCGCTCCAGCCCGGCCGGCCAGCGCCAAGCCGATCGCGTCGAACTCGTCGAGCAGTAGCGGCGTGAACCGGGAGTGCGGGCTGGTCAGCCCCGGTATCTGCTCGGCGAACGTGACAGCCTGGCAAGCCGGGTCCTGGCAGCGGAACCGCCGTACCGTCAGACGGATCACAACGCCGACGCCGCCGATCGCGACGTCCCGCAGCTTGCCCACGTACCGGCCATGGACGCGGCCCGCGGCATCGCCGCAGTTCGGACATGCCGCCGAGTTGCTACGGGCGCGAGCGCCCAGCACTACCGACCCGACGCCGCGCTCGATCTGCTCGACGATGACGCCGGCAAGGTGCGGCAGGAGTTCATAAGAACACTGTGATAGGCACCGCGCGATCCTCGCAGTGACCAGGCAAGATCACGAACCCGGCCAGTCACAAGATCAGCGCCAGAACCATTTCCGATGTCCGCCGACCTCGCCTTCCGACATCCGCCCAACAAGGACACTTCGTGGCCGTTGACACCACAGCGGCCAGGTAGGCCAGGTTCGCCGGGCAGCCACCCGTTAACCAAGCGCACCATCACATGAAACGGCGTGGGGCCGATCTCCATCTGCATCCCCGCTGACTTGCCTCGGCCGGCTGGTCCGTGAACTGCGAGTCGAGCAGAGCTGGTGGTATGCCGCCCGCCCACCACCAGCCGCGCGAAATCACGCGAGCCGGTGGTTCGAATCGAATGCCGCGCTACCGACTGCACGGCCGGCTAGGACGTCGTCCGATCTCCGCGGGAACGCGACTATGTCGCGTTCATTCTTGGCAGATACCTCCTCACGGCGCGACGCGGCGGGCCCGGCCCGGCCGAGGGCGGCCGGCCTGGGCCGCGCCTGAACTTCCTCGCGAAAGTGCGGATCGTGGCTGGATACCAACATCGTCGCCCGTCGACAAGCACATCTGGAGACGGGAATCGGTCCCGGTAGATGAGCTTGTACACAGCATCGGGCGTAGTGCCGAGGATCCTGGACGCACCAGAAACCCCGACAAGGGTGCCTTCCTGCATCATCCCCCTGCCGTCGATAGACCTCTCGATAGCACTTTCGACAGTAGTCGCGACAGGCATCGTGTCAACCCGCCCCCGGGTCGACAGGGCAAGTGCTGCGCATCCAGGCAGGTCTGATTCGTGCTCTGACATCTGCTCGACATCGACTGTGCTTCGACCGCCTCCACTACCGCGGTGATGGGTGGCCGGCAGGGCCGGCCAAGTATCGGCTTGCGACGGTGTCCTCGCTCGTGTTGCTTGGCCGAATGACTGCTGGCGCCGTGTGCAGCGCGTGGCGCCTGACCGGACCACCATCTGCGTAGACGCCATTTAATTGTCCAATTCATTGGAGCGGGTCCGAGCAATTGGACAATTGAATTTATTTCGCAGACTATTGACTCATCCCTCGATCCTCTGGTTCCGTATTACTCGGAACACGCCGGACGCCGCTATCGGAAGGCTCTTCGATGAGTGACCGTAAAAATGACAGCAACTACGTTCCCTCTCGATTCCTGAGCCTGTCCCACGATGAGGACGGTTCGCTGATCCTGTACTGCGCACGTACGGGTGCTGTCGGGGTCGTCGCCGATGGAGACGTTGATGCGGCACGAAGCGCGTTGCTGCCCGGCACGGTGACGGAAGGGCCTCTGGGCGGTATTCTCGCAGACCTGGAGCAAGGCGGATTCCTGGTGTCGGAAGGGGTCGATGAATCGGCGCTGGCGCACGAAGACTATATCCAGCGTTACACGGACAAGAGCCTTGAGCTGATTGTCATGCCCACGGAGCAGTGTAATTTCCGCTGCGTCTACTGCTATGAGGCGTTCCTGCGCGGGGAGATGGCCCAGGATATCCGGGACGGTGTCAAAAGGTACGTCGAGTCACAGTCCGGGTTGGAGCAGCTGACCCTCTCGTGGTTCGGCGGGGAACCGCTACTGGCCGGCGATGTCGTGGCCGAGATCACCGAGTACTGCCAGTCATACGCCGAGCGGACCGGGGCGGCGTTCCTCTGCGCCGCGACGACGAACGGATACGAGCTCACTCCCGAATACGCGGAACGGATCCTCCCGCTGGGGCTCACGAACTTCCAGATCTCTCTGGACGGCGTCGAGCACGATCATGACGAACGCCGGGTCGGCGCGAACGGCGAAAAGACGTTCGCCCGCATCGTGGAGAACCTCCGGTATCTCCACGAGTCCGACCACGACTTCGAGGTCGCGATCCGCCACAACTTCGACCCGGGGAACCTTCCCCGCGTATCGGAGTTCTACGAGATGCTGAAGAGCGAGTTCGGCGGGGATGACCGGTTCGTCACCGAACTGCAGCCCATCGGGCGCTGGGGTGGACAAAACGACGCCGATCTGAGCGTCTGCGAAGGCAGGCCCATGCTTCGGTCCCTGATCGAAGCCAAGAAGCTCGCGCTGGACGCCGGCTTCCGGGACGCGCACGGAATCGACATGCTCCGCCCCAGTGGTGCCACCTGCTACGCCGCGAACCCCCGCTCGTTCGTCATCGGGTCCGACGGCAAGGTCTACAAATGCACCGTCGAGCTGGACTACCACGATCGCAACATCGTGGGGCAGCTCCACGGCGACGGGACCATGGACTTGGACTGGCGAAAGATGGCGCTGTGGACGGAGACCAACGGCATGGACGCCGGCAAGAAGTGCGTCACCTGCTACTTCAGCCCCACGTGCCACGGCGCGATCTGTCCGAAGGAATGGATGGACGAGGACGAAGCCGAGTGCCCTAAGTCCAAGCACACGATCGGCGACACCTTGAAGCTCATCCGCGCGGAGAGCCTCTTCGTCAAGCCCGCCGGCGTCCCCTAGAGCCCGGTAGGGCGGCACGGCGAAAGTACCGCCCTACCGTTACCCGCCGCTGAACACTCAGCCGGCACCGTCAGAAAGCAGAGAGGGGGTGCCCACCATGACCTGGATCGCGAAGTCGCGGATCAACAGCAAGCGCGAGCGGAAGCTCGACAACTACGGCTGCTAACCGGCCGCCGGATGGGAGGCGACTCTGATCAGAGTCGCCTCCCATCCGCTCATCCCGCCGCAGATCCCACCCGAACTCCGTGTAGACCACCAAGCCTCCGCACCGAAGAAGGAAAACCATGAACAACGCCCTACCTTGCGAGAAGCTGCTGATCGGAGTCAGCGGATCGATCCACTGCTCCCAAATAGGCGGGTACCTTGCGCAAATCCGACGAGAGTTCGCCGTGTCGATCCGCGTCATCATGACCCGAACCGCCTGCGACATGGTGAACCCGAAGACGGTGGAACTCCACACCGACAGCCCGGTCATCGCCGACATCTGGGGCACGCCCCAATCAAAGAGCCCCCATATCACCGCCACTCGCTGGGCCGATCTCTTCGTGGTACTGCCCGCCTCCGCGAACATCCTCGGCAAAGCCGCCCACGGCATCGCGGACGACGTCCTGTCGACCGCGATTCTGGCCTCACGCGGACCGATAGCGTTCGCGCCGGCGATGAACCCGTCCATGTGGGAGAGTGCCGCAGTCCAACGGAACCTGCAGACGCTGAAGGAAGACGGCCACTACATCATCCCGCCGCAAGAGATCACCTCTGTGACCACCGGAGACTACGACTCCGGTCTCGGGCCGACTCCGGAGTCGCTCATGCCCCACCTTTGGCACGTGCTGATGAAGCACACCAAAGATGTTTACTGGGAAGAGGCGACGCGAACCCTACCGATGACGCCAGCTGAACGTGCGCGGCAGAACTTGCCGCTGCTCGCCATAGCCGACAAGCAGCAGGCGAGTGCTTGACCGTCGGTTCATACTCGTCCGAGTGACCTTGGGCGATGCTCGATGCGAGGCCTCCGGCCAATTTGCTCGTCATGTATCAGCACCATTGCTGACCCGACTTTGCTCTCGCTACTACACAGGTCCGTACTTGCGGAGCCAATTAGCGTTGACCCGACTCTGTGCCTGCCGAATACCTGGCTCTTGCAAGATTTTCGTGACGTGTCCGGTGGTTGTCGTCACAGCAGCAGGACGCGCTTTCGGAGAAGCGGGAGCCCAGCTCGTCCATACATCTGCCGCTTGGCTAGCTTGATCTTGGTGACGGTGCCCTCTACGACGCCGGAGCTCCATGGCGAGGTGACCGCGCCGAGCACTGCGTCCCAGTCCTTGTCCAGTCCTGTGGCGAAGGTCTTCAGCGCTGGCAGAGTGTCCGTTCGGGCTGCGTTCACCCACTTGAGTAGGCGTCCGTTGCTCGGCCGGCTTGTGAGCAGGCCGGCGAAGGCGGCGACATGTTCGCGCAGACGGGCCAGGTCAGGGCAGTCGTTCAGTGCTTGTTTCAGGCCGCTGCGCTCGTCCTCAGTCAGCGCGGCCTCAGGCCGCATGAGCCAGCCTACGAGGGTCCTGGTCTTCGGCGGGGTGACGGTAGTCGGCGGCAGTACGCCGCGTACCGTCAGGGTCCGCAGATACCGGGACAGGGTGCGGAAGCTGCAGACCAGTCCGCGCTCGGTCAGTTCAGCGTGCAGCGCGGTGGCTGAGTGGCAGCCGAGTGTGGAGGGCCACCGCGAGATCGTGGAGCGCAACATCGCCTCGGCCAAGCTGCTCGGCGAGCGGCTGGCGGGGTTGCCCGGCGTGCGGTTGGCGGCCCCGGTCCGGCTCAACGTGGTCTGCTTCACCGTCGGGGAGGACGGAGCCGGCGCGGTGAACCCGGCCGACGCGGCCGAGGCGGTCAAGGTGGTCGTCGCGGCCGTCGCCGAGAGCGGGCAGGTGTTCGTGACGCCCACGGTGCTGGCCGGGACGCCGGCCGTCCGGGTCGTGTTCAGCAACTGGCGGACCGGACCCGGCGACGACGATCTGATCTTCGAGGCCTTCCGGAGGGCGCTGTCATGACCGTGGACCTGGGACGGATGGGACTGTGGGCCCCGTGGGCGCTGTGGGACGCGCACGGCGCCGGCCTCGCCGACGCCGCCGCCGAACTCGACGGGCTCGGCTTCGGCACCCTGTGGATCGGCAACGAGCCGGGCCTGTTCGCGGCGGCGGAGTCGATGCTGGCCGCGACGTCGCGGATCGCCGTCGCGACCGGGATCGCGAACATCTGGGTGCATCCGGCTGCCGTGGCGGCGGCGGCCGCCGCACAGGCCGCGGTCTCCCATCCGAACCGCCTGCTGCTCGGCGTCGGCAACGGACCGCGGGAGGCGGCCCAGTGGTGGCTGTCGCCGTACGCGCGCATGATCGCCTACTTCGACGAGCTCGACCGGCTCGGCACACCGGCCTCCGCACGGATCCTGGCCGCCGTCGGGCCGAAGATGCTGGCGCTGGCCGCCGAGCGCAGCGCCGGAGCGCACCCGTTCCTGACGACGGCGGAGCACACGCGGCAGGCGCGGCAGGCTCTCGGCCCCGGGCCGCTGCTGACCCCGGAGCTGAAGGTAGTCCTGGAACCGGCCCCGGAGCGGGCCCGGGCCACGGCGCGCGGGGCCCTCGGCTTCTACCTCGACAAGCGGGGGTTCTCCACGAACCTGCGACGGCTCGGCTTCACGGACGCGGACCTCGGCGGTGGTGGCAGCGACCGGCTGGTCGACGCGGTCGTGGCGTGCGGCGACGCCGACCGGGTACTGCGACGCATCGCCGAGTTCCGCGACGCCGACGCGGACCACGCCGCGCTCCAGGTGACTACGGACGGCACGAACCATCCGGAGGTCGGGCGGCGCCGGCTGCCGACGGCGGAGTACCGGGTGCTCGCCGAGGCGCTGGGGCCGGTGCCGTCGTGAGGAGGTTCCGGGCCGTTGTCGCGGGATACTCCGTCTCCGCGTACGGCAGCTACCTCGACTCGGTGGCCCTCGCGCTGTTCGTGTACGAGGCGAGCAAGTCGTCGCTGGCCGTTGGCGTGTACCTGGCCCTCCGTCT
Organism: Catenulispora pinistramenti; assembly: GCF_018274385.1. Lineage (GTDB taxonomy): Bacteria > Actinomycetota > Actinomycetes > Streptomycetales > Catenulisporaceae > Catenulispora > Catenulispora pinistramenti. Next base: position 45,817 of record NZ_JAAFYZ010000034.1, read on the forward strand.
GGGCAGCGGCGTCGTGAGCGGTATCACCGGCGGCCGTCTGCTGGAGCGGGTTCCGCACCGCCGGGCGATGATCGTGACGTGCCTGATCCAGGCGCTGGCGCTGTTCGGGCTCAGCGCGGCGCCGCACGGGTCGCGGGTCGCCCTGTGCTTCGTGCTGGCGGTGATCGCCGGATACGCCGGCACGCTGTTCGCGGTCTCGCTACGCAGCATGATTCCCGAGGTCGTCGGCGACGACCGGCGGGACCGGGCGAACTCGCACCTGGTGATGGGGCGGTCGCTCGCCATGGTCGCCGGGTACGCGACGGCCGGGCTCGTCGTGGCGGACCTCGGTTTCACCGCGGCCTTCCTGATCGACGCCGCCACCTACCTCGTGTGCGCGGCGGCGGTGCTCGGGCTCCCGCGCGATGCCGGGGCCGCACCGGCCGAGCCCGCCGAAGCCGCCGGTACCGAAGCCGCCGGTATCGACGCCGGAAAGCCGAGCCGTGGTCCGCTGGCCGGCAGCCGCCTGGCCGTCGCCGCCCTGCGCGCGGTCCCGCTGCTCCTGCTGATGGTCGGCCTGCGTGCCGTGGACGCGCTCGGCTCGTCGTCGCACAACGTGGCGCTCCCCGTGTACTCGGCCACCGCGGACGCCGCGCACCCCGCCGACTTCGTCGCGCGGTTCTGGCTGTGCTGGGCCATCGGGAACATCCTGGTGCAGCAGGCCGTGCAGCTCGGGGCCAGGCGGTACGGATTCGCCACCGGCGCCTCCGGGTTCGGCGTCGGCACCATCGTCATGTCAGCGGCCTTCATCGCCGCCTTCGCCGGGCTCGGTCTGTGGCCGACCGTCGTGATCGCGGTCGTCGCCGGGGCCGCCGACGGCTTCACCGAGGTTTCGTACACCTCCTCGCTCCAGACGCTGCCGGTCTCCGCCCGGACCCACGCGTTCGGCCTGTCGGCGACCGTCGAGAACGCGGGGTTCGGCATCGGGATGATCGTGTGCTCGGGTCTGCTCGAGCGGCTCACCCCGCTGGAGGTGGTCGGCGGTCTGCACCTGATCGCCATCGGCGTGGCGGTGGTCTTCGTCGCGACGACCCGGCGGCGGAGCACGGCGGCGGCGGTCCCGCCGCTTGGCGGTTTGGTCCGGTCCGGCGCCTCCGGCGCGGTCCCGGCCGAAGAGGGTGCGGACGCGTGAACCGGGCGGTCGCGATCATCGGCACGGCGTTCCGGTTCCCCGGCGCCGACACCGCCGAGCAGTTCTGGCAGACCATCCGTGATGGCGCGGTCCACATCCGCCGCTTCACCGAGGACGACTTCGCGCGCGCGGGAGTTCCCGAGCAGGACTACCGCGAACCGGACTTCGTCGGCTCCAGTGCGCTGCTGGACGGCATCGCACAGTTCGACGCCGAGTACTTTGGCATCTCGGGCAGGGAGGCCGAGGTCACCGACCCCCAGCAGCGCCTGCTGCTCGAATGCTGCCACCACGCGCTTGAGGACGCCGGGTACGCGCAGCCGCAGCCCGGCACCCGCGTCGGCGTGTACGCCAGCACCGGATACCGGCTGTACACGATGCAGAACTACCTGGCCAACAACCTCACGGTGGCCGGCTGGAGTCCCGACTGGGCATCGGGCAAGCAGGTGCAGGTGGGCAACGCGCCGGACTTCGCCGCCGCGCGCGTCGCGTTCCGGCTCGGGCTCACCGGTCCCGCCATGAGCGTGCAGACCGCGTGTTCCAGCTCCCTGGTGTCCGTCCACCTCGCTGCCCGCGCGCTGATCGCCGAGGACGCCGACCTGGCCGTCGTCGGGTCGGCGGCGCTGCACCTGCCGCAGGTGTCCGGCCACCGCCATATGCCCGGCTCGACGATCTCGCCGACCGGTGGCCTGCGGCCCTTCGACGCCGATGCGGACGGGACGGTCGGCGGCAACGGCGTCGCGGCGGTGGTGCTCAAGCGCCTGGACGACGCGCTCGCCGCGGGGGACGCGATCCGTGCCGTGATTATCGGCAGCGACGTCTCCAACGACGGTGCCGGCAAGCGGGGCTTCGCGGCGCCGGGTGTCGACGGCCAGCGGGAGGCGGCGGTCCGCGCGTTGCGGGACGCGGGCGTGCCCGCCGAGTCGATCGGCTACCTCGAGGCGCACGGGACCGGGACGGTCAAGGGCGATCCGATCGAATACGAGGCTCTCAGCTCGGCGTACCGGTCGTCGTCCGGCGCGACCGGGTTCTGCGAGCTCGGCACGATCAAGGGCAACATCGGCCATCTGGACGCCTGCGCCGGCCTGGCCGCCCTGATCAAGGCCGTCCTGGTCCTGGAGCACGGCGAGATCCCGCTGCTGGCCGGCCACACGCGGATCAACCCCACGATCGCAGCGGCGGACGGACCGTTCACGATCTCGCCGCGATCCCGGCCCTGGCCGCAGACCGGCGGGCCCCGTCGGGCAGCGGTCCACTCCGTTGGCATGGGAGGCACGAACGCGCACGTGATCCTCCAGGAGGCTCCGCCACCGGCCGCGCGTCGCGCAGACGCGGCGCCGGTGGCCGTGCTGCCGCTGTCCGCGCACACGGACGGCGCGCTCCGGGACGTGGCGGAGGCCTATCGCAGGGCTCTCACCGAGTCCTCGACCGGCGACCAGTCGTCGGCGGACCGCAGCCGGTCCGCAGACGTCGTCACCACGGCCGCTCTCGGACGTCGTCATCGCCGGCACCGGCTCGTGCTGCTCGGGAGCGGCTCCGAAGACTTCGCCGGCGCCGTCGACGACTGGCTGGAACACGGCGCGACGGCTGCGCACGCCTCCGGATCGCGGTGGCTCTCCGGCAGCGTTCCCGAGGGTCCGGCGGACGCCCGCGTGACGTTCCTGTTCAGCGGACAGGGCGGCCCGCACGCGGGAATGGCGCGCGAGCTGGCCGAGCGGTTCCCCGTCTTCCGGCACGCCCTCGACGACTGCGATCAGGCCTACCGGGCGGCCGGCGGCGACTCGCTCCTTCCCGATCTCCTCGGTCTCGACAAGCCGGCGGCCCGGTGGGGCACCGACATCGCGCAACCGGCGATCTTCGCTTTCCAGACCTCCCTCGTCCGGCTCTGGGCCGACCTGGGTGTCGCACCGCATATCGTGGCCGGGCACAGCGTCGGCGAGTACGCGGCGCTGTGCGCCGCCGGGGCGCTGGACATCGCCGACGGGATGAGGCTGACCGCGGCGCGCGGCCGTCTGATGGCGGGCACCACGCACGGCCGGATGGCAGCGGTGTTCGCCGACCGGTCGCTGGTGGAGTCCCTGGCCGTGGTCTGGCCCGGTGTCGAGCTCGCGGTCTCGAACGGCACGGCCCACCACGTGATCGCCGGGACTCCGGAGGCTGTCGCCATTGCCCTGCGCCAGTGCGACGGCGACGGCGTTCCCTGGACCGATCTCCTGGTGGACCGCGCCTTCCACTCCTCGCTGCTGGATCCGGTCCTGGCGGGTTTCGCCGCCGTCGCGCGCGGCGCGGCGTTCGGGCCCACGACGGTGCCGTTCGTGTCGGGGCTGGACGGCGTCGTGCGCCCCGCCGGGTGGACGCCGGACGCGGAGTACCTGGTCCGCCAGGCGCGGGATCCGGTCCGGTTCGACGAGGTCCTGGCCCGGCTGGGGGACGCCGGAGCCCACGGATCGGCGCTGCTGCTGGAGATCGGCCCGGACGCGGTCCTCACCGGCCTGGCCCGCCGGGCCCTGCCGGCCGGCCCGCCGGCCGTCGCATCGCAGACCCCGAAGAGGCGGCTGGACACGTTCTGGTCGGCCCTCGGCCGCCTGTGGTGCGACGGCGTCGAGGTCGACTGGGGCCGTCTGCTCGCGGACTGCCAGGGCCGACGCATCCCGCTCCCGACCTATCCGTTCCGCCGCACCCGGCACTGGGTCGGCCCGCCACCGCCAGCAGAGTTCGAACATCGGGGAAGTACCGTGCATCGTGCAGAAGACGCCGTGCTGGACCGGCTGACCGCCATCGCGGCCCGCCATCTGGGCTGCCGCCCCGCCGAGGTCGGCGCCGACCGTCCGTTCGTCGGCCTCGGCGCCGACTCGCTCCAGCTGATCGGCATGGTCAAGGACCTGGAGCACGAGTTCGGGGTCCGCATCGCGCTGCGCGAACTGCTGGAGGAGTTCGGGACGCCCGCGCTGGCTGCCGAGCTCGTCCGCAGCCGGCGGTCCGACCCGGACCCGGGCGGATCCGGCACGGACGGAGGAGGATCCGGCACGGGAGTGCAGATCCGCCTCCCGGCTCCCGCGCCGGCTCCGGAGGCCGCCGGGCTTCCAGTCGCGCCGGGCTCCCCGGCATCCCACGGCCCCCACGTCGTCCTCGACGCCGACTCCGGGATGACCGCCACCGCCGAGGCCTCCCAGCGCCGCCACATCGACGAGCTCACGCGACGGTTCGTCGGCCGCATGCCGACGTCGAAGGAACTCGCGCAGCGCCACCGCCGCGTCCTCGCCGACAGCCGGGCCGTGGTCGGGTTCCGTCGGGGGAGCAAGGAGATGCTCTATCCGATCGCCGCGCAGAGCGCACACGGTTCGCGGCTCGTTGACGTCGACGGCAACTCCTACGTTGATATCACCATGGGCTTCGGCGCGCTGCTCCTGGGCCATGAGCCGGAGCCGGTCGCCGAGGCCGTCCGCGAGCACCTGGCGCGCGGGGTCCGACTTGGCCCGCGCAGTGCGGACACCGGCGAGGTGGCCCAGCTCATCGCCGATCTGACGGGACACGAGCGGATCGCGTTCGCGGCCTCCGGCACCGAGGCGAACTCCGCGGCGCTCCGCCTGGCCAGGAACGCGACCGGTCGCGACAAGGTCGTCATGTTCAGCGGTTCCTACCACGGCCACATCGACTCGGTGCTCGGCCGGCGGGTCGGCCACGGTGCCGAGCGGGGGACCGTTCCGGTGTCGCCGGGGATTCCGCTCAGCGCGGTCGCCGAGCTCATCGTGCTCGAATACGGGAGTCCGGAGTCGCTGCAGGCGATCGAGGCGCTCGGCGAGTCCGTTGCCGCGGTCATCGTCGAACCGGTGCAGTGCCGGAATCCCCGGCTGCGGCCGATCGGATTCGTGCGGCGGCTGCGTGAGCTTACCCGGCGGCTGGGGATCGCCCTGATCTTCGACGAGATGCTGACCGGGTTCCGGCCGCATCAGCGCGGTGCGCAGGACCTCTACGGCGTCGTGCCCGACCTTTCGACCTACGGCAAGGCGGTCGGCGGCGGCTACCCGATCGGGGTGATCGCGGGGAGCTCCGACGTCATGGACGGCGTCGACGGAGGGTTCTGGCAGTACGGCGACGACAGCGTCCCGCCGCGGGACACCACCTTCTTCGGCGGGACCTATATGCAGCACCCGGTCTCGATGGCGGCCGCCAAGGCGGTGCTCACCCACCTGGTGGAGGAGGGGCCCGCCCTCCAGGAGGGGCTCAACGCCCGGACCGACCGGCTGGCCGGCACGCTCAACGCCTTCTTCGCCGAGCACGAGTACCCGCTCGAGCTCGACCACCACGGCTCCATGTTCCGGTTCCGACACAAGGCCGACCTGGACCTGCTGTACCACCACCTGGTGCTGCGCGGGGTCTACGTCTGGGAATGGCGCAGCTTCTACCTCTCCACGGCGCACACCGACGACGACGTCGACCGGGTTGTCGAGGCGGTGACCGGTTCGCTGACCGAGCTCCGCGACGCGGGGTTCTTCCCGTCCTCGAAGGTCCACGCCGCGCCGCGCCGGGCGGCACCGGCGGAGCAGCTGCGCCGGGCACCCGATTTCAGCGTGTACTTCTTCGGCAGCCATCGCCGCCAGGACAGCGCCCGCGACGAGTACGCGCTGCTGACGGAGACCGTCCGGTTCGCCGACGACCACGGCTTCCACGCCGCCTGGCTCCCCGAGCGGCACTTCCACGAGTTCGGCGCGCTGTTCCCCAGCCCGTCGGTGCTGGCCTCGGCGCTCTCCCAGCAGACCAGCCGGATCAGGCTGAACGCCGGCTCGGTCGTGCTGCCGCTGCACGACCCGATCCGCGTCGCCGAGGAATGGTCGGTGGTCGACAACCTGTCCGGCGGCCGGGTGTCGATCGGCTGTGCGAGCGGTTGGCACTCCGACGACTTCGCCCTGTATCCGGACCGGTTCCAGGGACGCCGGGAACTGACGATGGAATACGTCGGGCAGCTGCGCACCCTGTGGAGCGGAGGCTCGCTGACCCGCCTTACGGGCAACGGCTCGGAGCTCGAGGTGCGGCTGCATCCCCGGCCGGTCCAGGACCTGCCCCCGATGTTCCTGGCCACCGGCGGCGACCGGGACTCCTTCGAGCGGGCCGCCCGCAACGACCTCGGCGTCGTCACGAATCTGGCGAGGCAGTCGCTCGAGGAGCTCGCCGAGAACATCGGGCACTACCGGAAGATCCGCGGCGAAGCCGGCCTGGATCCGGAGGCCGGCCGGGTAGCGGTGCTGCTCCACACCTATCTCGCCGACGATCACGACCGGGCGCGCTCGGAGGCTTTCGGGCCGATGGGCGAGTACCTGCGCTCGTCGCTGTTCATGCGGTCTTCGGCGCCCGCGACCGGCGCGATCGACAGCGGATCGCTCCCGGACGAGGACTTGGACTACCTCTTCGGGGAGGCTTATGCCCGGTACTGCGATGATCGGGCATTGATCGGTTCACCGGAGAGCTGCGCCGGGATGGTCGACAAGCTCCGCGCAGCGGGCGTCGACGAACTCGCGGCCCTGGTCGACTTCGGCATGACGCCCGAACGGCTGCGGTCGAGCATGGCGCTGCTGGCAGAGCTGCGGCTGCGGTTTCACCCGGAGACGGAACCGGCCGGCCCCGTCGTTCCGGCGGTCGAAGCCGCCACGCAGCCCGCGACGGCGGTACCGGTCACCCGCACGGCACCGGCCACCGCGATCCAGCGCCGGCTCTGGCGAGCCTGTCAGCTCACCGAGTCGAGCGCGTACCAGGAGGTGCAGGCGGCACGGTTCGACGGCCTCCTCGACGCGGCCGCACTGCGCACCGCCGTCAGGATGCTGATCACCCGCCACGACGGCCTGCGCACGGTGTTCCGCGCGGACAATCAGGACGGCGGGCTTCAGCAGTACATCCGTCCCGATCCGCAGGTCGACCTGCGGATCGTCGACCGGCGGGGACAGGATCCGCAGACCGCTGTCCGGGATGCGCTGCGCGAGCTCGGCGAGCTGCCGTACGACCCGGCGGCCGGCCCGTTGTTCCGCCCGGTGCTCGTCCGGCTCGCCGCCACCGACCACGTTCTGCTGTTCGGCATCCACCATCTGATCACGGACGGCCATTCGGCCGAGATCATCGCCGGGGATCTCCACCAGTGCTACCGAGCCGCGATCGAGGGCCGGGAGCCACGATTCGACCATCCCGCCGGCTCCGCGGCGGACGCGGCCCTCCACCCGGCGGCATCCGCCGAGGGCCTCGAGTGGTGGCGCACCCGCCTCGGCGCGGTGCCGCCGGTGCTTCGCCTGCCGACCGATCTTCCCCGGACCCGGACGGCCGGCGCCGGGGCATCTCAGGCCATCGAGCTGGGCCCGGAGCGCTCCCAGCGGCTGCAGTCGTGGAGCGCAGGGCAGGGGGTGACGCTGTTCGCGGCGCTGCTGACCGCCTGGCAGGTTGTCCTGCGGCGCTTCTCGGGTCAGGACGAGTTCCTGGTCGGCAGCACGTTCGGGATGCGGGCGGCCGCCGACCGCGACACGGTCGGCTGCTTCGCGCAGGTGCTTCCGCTGCGCTGCTCGCTGACCGGCGGCACCGTGATCCGCGCTGCCGTGCGGGCCACCCGCGACGCACTTCTCGACGCGGCCGAGCACCACGACGCGGACCTTGAGGAACTGCTGGCGTCGCTGAGCCCTGATCCGGCCGCCGTGCGACCGTTGATCACGGTCTCGGCGGACCTGGACAGCGAGCCGCTGTCCGAAACGGGGCTGCCGGGGCTGCGGGCCCGCGGCGCGGACGCGGGCAGCGACGGTGCCCCGTTCGAGCTCGGGCTGCACGCGTTGCGCACGGCGGAGGGACTGCGGATCCGGATCCGGTACGACGCGGGTCTGTTCGCCGCCGCGACCGTCCAACGGTTCCTCGATCATCTGTGCCTGGTCGTCGACGGGTTCGTCGACGGCGTCGAGCGGATCGGCGACCTGCCGGCCCGCACCGAGGCGGACCAGGCGCTGGCGGCTCGGCTCGGCACCGGTTTCGGTCTGCCGGGAGTCCTGACCGACCTGCGGTCGGTGCGGCCTGCCGACTCCGACCGGCCGGCGATCGTCGACGGGGCCGTGGTCTGGAGCGGTACCGAGCTCCGCCGGGCTGCCGACGGCGTCACGGCGCGGTTGCGCACCCTCGGCGTGGGCCGCGGCGACATCGTGGCGGTGCACCTGCCCCGGGGGTTCGGATACGCGGCGGCGGCCGTGGGCATCGTCGCCGCCGGTGCTGCCGTCCTGCCGCTAGACCCGGCTCAGCCCGGGCCGCGCCGGGCCGCGATGATCGCCGACTCCCAGCCGGTCGCCGTCGTCCGCGGCGACGGCGACGGCGCGAAGCCGACCATCGAGGCCTGCGGGGCCGGCGCCGCAGTCGGATCGGCGGCGGCGGTCGCAGTCGGATCGTCGTCGGCGGCGGTCGCACCCGACGACGAGTTCTGCCGGCTGTACACCTCCGGATCCACCGGATCGCCCAAGGGCATCCGCATCAGCCATCGCAATATGGCCGTCGTGCTCGAGGGCTTCTGCGCCGGCCTCGGCGTCACCGGTGCGGACCGGATCGCCTGGTATAGCAGCGTCGGTTTCGACGCCGCGAACATCGAGCTGTGGCCCGCGCTCGTCGCAGGGGCGGAACTGCATGTCGTCCCGGAGGAGGTGCGGCTGGATCCGCGGCGGCTGATCGCGTGGTACTGCGATGAGGGCATCACGCGCGCCTGGCTTCCCACGGCGATGGCCGAGCAGGTGATCGGGCTCGAATGGCCCGCCGGCTGCCGGCTGCGGTCGCTGGGTACCGGTGGCGAGCAGCTCAACATCCGTCCGCGCCCGGGGCTGCCGTTCACGGTCCTCAACTCCTACGGCCCGACCGAGGTAGCCGTCCTGTGCACGTGGGGCCCGGTGGATCCGGACGGTCCCGGGAAGCCTTCGCTGGGAGTGCCGACCGCGGGCGTGCGGCTGCTCGTGGGCGATCCCGACGGACGGGAGCTCCCGCCCGGGGCGGTCGGTGAACTTCATGTCGGCGGTGATCAGGTGGCACTCGGCTACCACGGCGCCGAGCCGGACGCCGATCGGTTCCGGACCGACCGGGACGGCCGCCGCTGGTACCGGACCGGTGATCTGGTGCGGTGGGGCGCGGACGGGAACCTCCACTTCCACGGCCGGACCGACGGACAGGTCAAGATCCGCGGCGTGCGCGTGGAGCCGGGCGAGTGCACTCCGGCGGTCGCCGCCCTGCCGGGCGTGCGGGCCGCGCGTGTGATCGGGACGGTCGATCCGAAGAGCGGGCACGGCCGGCTTACTTGCTTCGTGCAGCCGGGAGAGCCCGTCGCCGACGAAGCCGGGCAGATCAGAGCCTGGCGGCGGCAGTTGCGGGCGACGTTGCCACGTCCGATGGTCCCGGACGACTGGCAGCTGGTCTCCAGCCTTCCGCTCGGGGTCTCGGGGAAGTGGGATCCCGGCGCGATGGTTCCGGCTGACCGCCCCGCCGAAGCCGACGCACCGGCCGATGCACCACAGACACAGACCGACGGCGGCAGTCGTCGCGAGGCCGTGCGCGAGCTCTGGGCCGACGTGCTGGGTGTGGGGGTCTCCGCGGTCGGGGACGACGCAGACCTCTTCGATCTCGGCGGGCACTCGATCACCGCGATCAAGCTGCTGAGCCGGTTCCGTTCCGAGTTCGGGATCGACGTCTCGGTGAGCGACTTCTTCGCCGATCCGACGGTGGCGGCCATGGCGGATCTCGCTCTCGACGCCTCCGGCACCGAGCTGCACGGTCGCGTCCGAGGGACAGTGTGATGGAGACGACCGCCGAGGAGTTCCTCGACCGGCTGCGTGCCCTCGACGTCCGGCTGGAGCCGTCGGGCGACGGCGGCCTGCGCTACGACGCCCCGGCGGGCGCCCTCACCGGCGAGCTGCTGACCCAGCTGCGCCGGCGGCGCGGCGGCCTGCTGGCATGTCTCGGGGGGCCGCCGGACCGGCTGCCCGAAGTCGTCGCCTCCGAGGCGGCCACCGTCCAGCAGGCGGGGCTGGCCGCCTACAGCCGCGACGCGCCGCTCCCGCACGTCCTGAACGTGGGAACCAAGATGACGATCACCGGCCATCTGGACCCGGTGGCGTTGGAGACCGCGCTGGCCGCGCTCGTCGCCCGGCACGAGGGGATGCGGACGCGGATCGTGTCCGACGGCTCCGACGGGGCGGGCTGGCGCCAGGACGTCCTGGCGCCGGTGGCCCGGACGCTTCCGGTGGAGGATCTCTCGGACCTGAACGAGGCGGCGTGCGCCGCACGGGTCGCCGAGATCTGCCGGGAGGAGGTGAACAAGCCGTTCGACATCGGCGTCAGCACAGAGCCCAGATTCCGTCTGCTCCGCCTGGCCTCGGAATGCTGGGTCTTGCTCAACACCGTCCACCACGTCGCCACCGACGGCTGGTCGTTCACGGTCCAGCAGCGGGACCTCGCCGAGCTGTACCGGGCCGCGCTCACCGGCACCCCGTCCGGTCTGGCGGAAGTGTGGGCGCAGCCGCGCGACTACGCGCGCCGACAGCTCGAATGGCCGCTGGACCCGGCCACCGTGGAACACCGCCTGGACTACTGGCGCGGCGTTCTGGACGGCAGTCCGCTCCGCATCGACCTGCCGACCGACCGGCCCCGCGGCGACGGGTCGGTGCCGATGACAGGTCGCGGGCGCACCTCGGCCTCCGCCATGCCGGGGGCGACGCGGGCGGCCGTCGAGGCGCTGGCCCGCGCCCGACGCACCACGCCGTTCGGTGTCACCGCGGCCGCGGGCGCCGTCCTGCTGGCCGGCCTGACCGGTCAGCGCGACCTCGTGATGCAGTTCCCGTACGCGAACCGCGACGACGAGATCTTCGCCGACACGGTGATGTTCTCGGCGACGAGCCTGGCCCTGCGCCTGCGTCTGGACCGCGCACCGGCCTTCGCGGACCTGGTGGATCAGGCGTCCCGGGCGGTGTGGGGAGCCATCGACAACCTGCTGCCCCTCGGCAGGATCCTCGCCGATCTCAAGGAGCACGGGGTGCCGGACGTCCCGGAACGCTTCCGGGTCATCGCCGTCCATCAGAACTCGATCGAACTGGGCATCGACCTGCCGGGCCTCACCGTCGTGACCGAGGACCTGCCGACCGACACGGCCCGCGCCGACCTGACGTTCGGTGTGGCCCCGTACCCGGATCCGGCCGACGGCTACCGCGTCTTCGCAGAGCACCCGCTCGATCTCTGGGATGCCGAGACGGTCGACGAGTGGATGCGCACGTACGCCGCCATCGTCGCCAAAGCCTGTCGCGCGCCGGACACGCCGCTGGAGCATCTCGTGCTCGAAGCCTGTCCTACTCCAAAACCCTGCTACTGGGTGTGACCTGGGGGTTAAGCCGCTTTTCGATACTCGTTGATCAAGCCTCCGAGTCGTTTTCGGCGGCGGATCTCGTTGATAGGCACTGGCATTGGGATCGCGTTGGATCGATCGTCCGGTGCACGCAGACCCATTTCGTGGCCTTGATGAGAGCGGCCGGAGTTGTAGTGCTCGAGGTATTCGCCCAAGACCCGACGTAGGTGGTGCTGCCCGACTATGAGGAGACGGTCGCAGCATTCGCGGCGGATCGAGCCGATCAGCCGCTCCGCGTAGGCGTTCATCCTCGGCGTCTGCGGCGCGGTCAGCAAGGACTCGACACCGATCGAGGTGAACACCGCGTCGAAGGACTCAGTGAACTTTGCATCCCGGTCCCGGATCAGCCGGGTGAAGCGGTGCCCGGCCTGCTCCAGATCGGTGGCGAGTTCCCGGGCGACTTGAGTGGTCCAGGCGCCGGTCGGATGGTCGGTGACGCCCAGCAGATGGGCCCGGCGGCTGCCGATCTCAATGACGACCGCCGCATACAGCCGCTTCAGCATCACAGTGTCGACATGCAGAAGGTCGATGGCCAGGATCGTCTCTGCTTGTGAGCGCAGGAACGTTCGCCACGTGTCGTTACGCCGGTCCGGAGGCGGGATCCTGCGCGAGCGGAGGATCCGTCGGATCGTGGAGGCGCCGATGCGGTGACCGAGCCGGCGCAGTTCGCCCTGGATCCGCACCGTACCCCAGCTCGGGTTCTCGCTCGTGAGCCGGACGATCAACGCCATCACATCGGCCGGGATCGGCGGACGACCTGGCGGTTTGGGCTGGCGCCACTTGTTCGCGATCAGCCGGCGATGCCACCGCAGTAGCGTGCCGGGGGTCACCAGCCGGTGTGCCCGCAGCGCCTTCGGCAGGACCCTGGCCAACGCGGACAAGACTGCCCGATCGGACCAGTCAATCCGCGGCTTCGGATTGGTCCGGCGCAGCACCGCAACCTCATGCCGGAGAGCAAGTAATTCCGCGTCCTTCGATGCCGAGGACCGGGCCAACAACACCAGCCAACCCAGCACGCTGACGAAAATCCGATACAGCAGACCGACAGCCACGGGACGTGATCCTCCCAGATGCCCCGTCCCAGGTCACACCCGATGGCCGAGTATTGGCGTAGGACAGGGCTCTTCAGGATGCGGATTCCCTCGTCGGCGGAAATGGGGTCGAAGCTGTCGGTGAACTTGGTGTCGCGATCCCGGATCAGGAACTTGAGCCTCTTTCCCCGCTCGGCCAGATCCATCACGACATTACGGGCGGCCTGGGTCGTCCACTCTCCGGTCGGATGGGCTGTCACCCCGGCTAGGTGCGCCCGGCGGGTCCCGTGCTCGATGAGGGCCAGGGCGTACAGGCGTTTCAGGCCGATCGTGTCCACATGCACGAAGTCGATCGCGAGGATGCGGTGGGCCTGCATGGTGAGGAACTGCTTCCACGTCGGACCCGACCGCCGCGGCGCCGGATCGACCCCGGCCGCGTTTAGGATCTCCCACACCGTCGAGGACGCGATCTGGTGGCCGAGCTTGACCAGTTCGCCCTGGATTCGGCGATGGCCCCACATCGGACAATCTTTAGCCATCGTGAGCACAAGTTTCTTGACCGCTGCGGCGGTCGGTGGCCTGCCGGGTTTTCGCCGGGCGCTGTAGTCCCACTTGCGAGCAACCAGCCGGCGGTGCCAGGCCAACAGCGTCGCCGGACTGACTGGGGACACCTCAGCCCATCGCCGGCGCGGAATCAACGATGAGAGTGCCGCGAACCAGAACCTGTCGGCCGACTCGTAACGGACCCTGACGATCTGACAGCCCAGGTCACAGGCCCGATCGTATTTCCGAGCCCTACAGGACGGACCCGTGACCAGCGTGGAAGGTCTTCTCGGCCCTTCGGCCCAGGCTCGCCAGCGTGTGTGATTGCGAGTCCGAACTAGGTTAGGTAGATTGAATCTATGTAGATTGTAGCTACATAGATGGAGGATGGCCGTGCCGGGTTTCGTGGGGCGTGACGTCGAGCTGGCGCTGCTGCGTAAGCGACTTGACCGGATAGCTCAGACGGGGTCGGGGGTGGCGGTCGCGATCCGGGGGCGTCGGCAGGTTGGCAAGTCACGATTGGTGCAGGAGTTTTGCGACGAGGCGGGGGTGCCCTATTTCTATTTCACCGCGACCAAGGGAGCCTCGGCGGTCGAGGCGGTGGCCGCGTTCATCGGTGAGTTGAAGACCACGCCCGTGCCCCAGGATCGGGACCTGGTGCCGGACGCGGGTCCGGGAAACTGGCCCGATGCTTTCCGGATCCTGGCCTCGGTGCTGCCTGCCGGGCCGGTGGTGGTGGTGATCGACGAGCTGCCGTGGCTGGCCGAGCAGGATGAACTGTTCGACGGGGCGCTACAGACTGCCTGGGACCGGTTGCTGTCGACCAGGCCTGTGCTGTTGCTTCTGCTGGGTAGCGACATCCACATGATGGAACGGCTGACCGCCTACGACCGTCCGTTTTTCGGCCGCGCCGATCAGCTGGTCCTGGGGCCGTTGAACCCGGCCGAGACAGCCGACGCGACAGGTCTGGCCGATGCTGACGCCATCGATGCCCACCTGGTGTCCGGAGGACTACCGGGGATCCTGAGGGCCTGGCCGCATGGGATGCCGGCGCTGGAGTTCATCCGCACCGAGTGCGCCGATCCGGCCTCCCCGCTGTTCGGGGTGCCGGAGGCCACACTGATGGCCGAGTTCCCGGTGCCGGATGTGGCGCGGAGGATCCTGGAAGCAGTCGGCGGCGGGGATCGTACCCATGCAAACATCGCCGCCACCGCCGGCAGCCGCTCCGGTGCCCTGCCGTCCGGCACCCTGTCGCCGTTGTTGGGCCGATTGGTCGAGCAGAAGCAGGTTCTGGCTCTGGACCAGCCGCTGTCGACCCAGGCCGGAAAGCCGGGACTGTACCGGGTGGCCGACAGCAACCTGCGGTTGTACCTAGCGGCGCTGCGCTCCGCGGCCGAACAAGTGCGGCGTGGTCGCCCCGAAGCGGCGTTCGCGCTGGTGCAACGACGCTGGCCGACCTGGCGCGGCCGGGCTGTCGAGCCGTTGATCCGCGAGTCACTGCTGCTGGCGGCCTCCGGCGAGGCCCTGGAGTGCCCGGATGTCGAAGCCGTGGGCGGATGGTGGAACCGGCGGTTCGATCCCGAGGTCGACCTGGTCGGCGCAGACCGGGGCCCCGTCGCCGGAAGGTTGTACTTCGTGGGTTCGGTGAAATGGCTCACCGGTGCCTTCGACCACCGCGATCTCGCAGCGCTGCATCGTGCGGCAACCGAGATCCCGGGATACGCCGAATCAGACGTCAAACTGGTGGTCGCATCTCTCGGCGGGATCATCGACGGCCTCGGTCTGGACCGAGCCCGCGGTGACATCGTGTGGAGGTCCGCCGACGTCGTAGGCGCATGGAATCGCGATGCAGGCTGACCGGCGGTGGTCCAGGGACGGTCCAGGGCCGGCACTGGACCAGATCACCCTCGAATGGCACTCGATGACAGCGGCGGCTTGATGGATGTGGACAGACCGGCACGGATTGGCCCAGGTCGACCTCAGATGACGGCCTGATGGTCGACAACCTCGGTGCTTCTAATCCGATGGTCGCAGGTTCGAATCCTGCCGGGGGCACCGCGCCCGAACCCCAGGCTCATATGTTGACCTGGGGTTTTACGTTTCCTTGACTCGAGCACTCGAGTCGACTCGAGTCGTAAAGTCGTTGAAACGGCCCCGTGTGATGACGGTGTGATGACGGCCGTAGCGACTCCGTATGGTGACGGCCTGTTTTTCGTGGTGCCGCCGTGTCACTCATTCTCCGCAGGGCAGGTGCTCGCCACCCGTTCGGGTCCCCTCAGGGGCCGAGCCTTCTGACTTTTGTCGGCGGCCCCCGCCTTCGGAGCGTTAGTTGTTCGCCTGCGATGGCTCCATGACGTTCTGTTCAGAGCGCGAGCCATTGGGACGAGCGGTCGCTGGCGCGGATCCCTGAGAACCGCTGCTGCAGGAATGTGAAGTATCGTTGGTCCGCGCTGGCGCGGCGGAGCGGTCCGGTGAGCTGCATCATGTCGCGCATGTGCATGAGTGCTTCATAGCCTGGGGAGTGAGCCAGGTCGTAGCCGTATTCGGCCGCGAAGGCGCTCTTCCAAGCGTTGTCACGGCCGTACCTGCGCACGGCGTGCCAGGTCGGCACTAGGTCTACTTCACGAGGCCCGTGGCTGACCCAGTCCCAGTCGCCGAGCAGCAGGCCGTGGGGGCGGCTGTTCGCGAGCAGGTTTCCCGCCCACGCATCTGCGTGGACGAGGCCTGGTGGGAGTTGCCACTCGATGGCGGTGAGTTGTTCGCGTACCTTGACGATCTCCTGCTTGAGCCATGCGACATCGTCGCGGGCCAGCACCGTCTCGGGCACGGACTCAGCGAGCGCGCCCTCCAGCGAGGTCAACGCGACCCAGGACGGAAGGTGCACTGGGATGGCGTCGTCGATCGTGTGGAGCCGATGCAGCAGCGCAGCGAGATCGGTCGATGAGTACTTCAGCTCGACTGGTTGCTCATGGAACTCCCAGAAGCTGGCTACCGATCCGCATTCGAGTGCGACTGGTTCGACGGTTCCAAGCGGCGCAGTAGCGGGGAATCCGTGGGACTGCACCAGCCAGCGGGTCACCGCCTGAGTCAGCCGGACCTGTTCGAGGTCAGCGGGCCCCACGGTGATGCGGATGACCGCCTCTGCACTCGGCAGGTAGTAGATGGCGTTGCTGTAGTGGTGGATCAGTCGCGCATCAGCAGGGTCTATTCCGGCGCTGGCGCAGGCTGCGACGAGCTGGGCCTGAAGGTCGTCGTCGTTGGTCAAGCCGCCGTGCTCCTAGCTGTCGACTGCGTCGGCGTGTGCGAACGCCGCATCGAGCTCCTTCACAGCGGCGTTGGCGCTGAAGTCTGCCAGACGCGAGCGGGTCTGTTCGATCGCGGCCACGGCGCGGGCGCTTGTGAGTCGTCCGATCAGCGGCAGGCAGCCGGCCATGACCGCACACGCGCGCTCGACGTCGGTGTTGCCCGGTTGGAGATAGGACATCGCGAGCGTCGTATTGGCCAGGACATCACGCCGCGGCATCGCGTCGGCCGCTGCCTCATCCAGATGGGCTGCGTCAGCGTGCCGCTGCACGTAGCTGGTCCGGCCCAGCGCGTGCGAGGCGTACATGGCCTCGACCGTGAGTTGGCGTACGGAGAAGAAGGAGACCCATCGTGGCTCCTCGGCGTCGCCGCGTTGGTCAAGCAGGACTTCGGCCTGGACGAGATGCCGATCGCTCGTCGTGGGGTCGTTGGCAACAGCGGAGGCGCGGGAGGCGACGGCGTGGCAGCGGGCGAGCGTCAAGGGCGAGCGATCCTTGTTGGCTGCTTCGACCGCGGCTTGCGCACTGGCGACAGCCGAGTCGGGATGGTTGATGTGAAGGGCCTGCATCGACAGGTCGGTCAGGATGTGCGCTGCCAGGGCGTAGTTTCCCGCAGCCTTCGCCAGCCGCAGGCTGTGGGTGAAGTAGCGCCGGGCAAGGCGCTGATGGCCCGCGTCGAACGCCATGAAGCCGGCGACGTCGGCGAGACGTGCGATCTCGGTGAACAGGAGCTGGCCGACTTGATCGTTGTACTTGCCGGTTGCGGCCAGCGGGATGGCGACGCTGGCTAGATAGTGTGCCAAAGTACTGCGGGCGTGACCGCCGCCAAGGCGGTGGTCGGCGTCCGCGAACGCTTCGGACATGATGGACAGCGTCTGCACGTCCGCAGCACCGACACGCTGCCCCGTTCGATCGCTCCGGACGGCTTCGTCTGGCTGAGAGCTGTCCGCCCAAGCCAGCAACACCTCGACGACGGACTCGGCCCCGGCATCGGCCGCGATGTCCGCCACGCGGACGTTCACATCGGCTCCGGTCAGCGTGCCGAGTCCGGCAAGAGCCTCGTCTACGGATGGCATCCACGAGACGCCGTGCTGGAGCAGTTCCTCGTCT
>NZ_JAAFYZ010000340.1 GCF_018274385.1 Catenulispora pinistramenti
TAAGAGACAGCCCTCAGACGCCGCCATAGCCGCCGCCCGACCCGGGGCGTCGCTCCGCCCCGGCGCCGCGGCCAACTCCAGCCCGTCGGCGCGCGCGGCGTCCGCCGCCCACCCGCTCAGCAGTGCCCGGCCGCGCGTCTGCCAGTCCGAGCCGTACACCTCCGTCGCGGTGCCGGTGACCTCCGCCAGGAACTCGTGCGGGGAGGCGGGCCGGCGCTGCGGGTCCGGGGCCAGGCCGTGCTGGGTCAGGGTGCGCAGTTCCGGCGGTGCGAATTCGGCGATGACCTCGGCGTATTCGTGCAGCGCCGCCAGGTCCTCGCCGGTGGCGGCGACGAAGGGGGCCTCGCTGGTCAGGCATTCGAAGAAGACCGCCGTGGCGCTGAAGACGTCGCCGCCGGCGTCGGCCGGGGTGCCCGTGAGGCGTTCGGGCGCCAGATAGGTCGGCTCGTTCGGGACGAATCTCGCGTCCTCGCCGCCGAAACCGGTCAGGGCCAGCCCGCCCGATCCGTCCACCCGGACGTGCTCCGGGCGCACGTCACCGTGCACCACGGCTAACGTCATCAGCATCCCGGCCAGCACCGAGGCCGCGGCCTCCGGTGCCATAGCCCCTGACTCCCGCAGCACCGCGCGCAGCGACACGCCCTCGACCAGCCCGTTCCTCACGCAGGCCTGTCTACCTGATTGCGGGCCGCAACCACAACGTCTGAAGGTATTGGCACGTCACCGGCTCGCGCCGGCGGCGGCCGAAGGCGCCGGCCGCCGGGCCGAAGGGGTGTGCGAGCGCGAAACGAGCGCGAAACCGGCCGCGGGGCGCCCCTTACCTCAGGACGCTGAGCTCCACATAGTTACGCCGTCCGAGGTGCGGCTCGTCGACCAGCCGCACCCGCTCCACCCGGAACCGGTACAGACTCGCCGCCCCGGTCCCGTCCAGATAAGACTCGCGCACCGCCGGGTCGCCGCCGAACGACGGGAACCGCGACCGGTACGCCTCGAATGCCGGCTCGGCGTCGTCCCCGACCACCGCCCCGCACTCGCCGGTCACCTGCATCCCGCGCAGCCCCTCGCCGAACTCCGGCGGCGGCAGCCAGATCGCCGCCGAGGCCTGCGCCCGGGCTGAGGCGTTCTGCCCGTGCCGGGTGCTCGGCTCGCTGACGAAGTACAGGTCGAACTTGTTCCCGAGCGCGAAGAACGCCATGTTCGCGTGCGGGGTGCCGGTGGCGTCGGCGGTGGCCAGCGACAGGACCATGGTCCCGGCGGCGATCGACTCGACGCTTTCGGCGATGACGGAGGAAGAGAGATCGGTGCCTTCGAAACCCACTGAGAGCGCCACGGCCGGAACCTGCCCGGCCGGCCCCGAGGGCAAACCGCCTCAAAGAGTGACCGCGGTGAGCACGAGCCCTGATTCGATCGCCCACCGACCCGTCATCTGCGTGATCGGCGCGCCGCTTTGCAGGATCCGCGCCGAGAACGTCCCGGACGCCGCGAGTATCCCCGGCGTCGCCACGATCTCCTCGTCCGGCACGAACTCCACCGACGCCTCCCCGAACCCCAGCCACCGCTGGGCTACCGGGAACCACGCCTTGTAGACGGATTCCTTGGCGCAGAACACCAAACGGTCCCACCGCACCTGCGGCCGCTCCGCCGCCAACGCGGCCAGCCCCGGCCCCTCGTCCGGCCGCGCGATGGTGTCCAGTACGCCCTCCGGTAGCGGCGCGTGCGGCTCGGCGTCGATCCCGAGCCCCACGACTCCGGCGGCGCGGTCCTCGACCCCGGCGTCCGCCCGGCCTGCGCCCCCGCCCCCGCCGAAGCGGGCAACGGCCGCCGCCCGATAGCCCCGGCAGTGCGTCATGCTCCCCACGATCCCCGCCGGCCACAACGGCTCGCGGTTCCCGCCGGTCCCGATCGCGACCGGCGGCAATCCCAACTGGGCCAGAGCGGTCCGCGCCAGATGCCGCGTGGTGGTGTACTCGCGCTGCCGCTTCTCCACGGCCCGCGCGATCACCGCTTCCTCGCCCGGCAACAGCACCGCGTCCTCGGGGTCGCCGAAGACCTCGGCGACCGCCACCTCCGGCGGGAGCAGACTCGACAGCACGCCGCGCTCTCCGTTCTGTCCGACGACCCGTAACCGGTTACGGCTATGACCAGGGGATCAGGTCTGAGGATTCAAGGTCAACCCGTAGTAGTTGAAGATGTCGGTGGCTTCCGTCCAGAAGACCCCCGGCGTCCCGTCCCCGGGAGTCCCGTCCGACAGCAGCCCGCGAGCCTGCCGCACCCCGCCGGGTTCCACCGCGAACATCGTCGCGCCGCTGTCCCCGCCGGCCGCGCCCCAGCCGTTGTCCACCGCGTCGCCCCAGACGCCGCGCGCCGTGTACGACAGCCCCGGGCAGCCGGTGCTCGGCCCGCAGTACATGTCCTGGTCGGTCACCTTGATGTCGCAGGGAGTCGGGTGCCCCATGAAGTACGACCGCTGGCCGTCGTGGCAGACGTAGTCCCCGTTGTACGAGTACGCGAAGCTGGTCAGCCGCATCCAGCCGGTGGTGTCCGACTCGTCGGCGTTGTTGTTCGCCCCGTCGACGGTCTCGGCGTCCCACTCCTGCACCCGGGCCGTGACCGTGCCGACGTAGTCGCCTTTCAGCCCGTTGGCGTAGTCGCCCGGCGTCCCGGCGTGGGTGTAGATCTTGGTGCCGACGCCGAAGCAGTGCGCCGCGGTCACCATGATCGGGTGCTTGTCGGACTTGCGGATCGCCGGCAGCCCCGCGGTGCAGCCGTGTCCGGTGCCGCCGGCGGTGAGGGCGTCGCCGCCGATGAACGGCGAGCTGTCGTCCCACTTCGTGTTCGCCCACGCCTTCGCCTGCAACGACCGGCCTTGCCGGTAGACGATCGGCACGCCGAGCGACGCGGCCAGATTCGTGGTGGAAGGCCCGAACGCGGCCGGGGCCGCCGCCGGGTCGTCCACGTCGAGCTGCAGCCCGGAAGCGTCCGCCGCCGGCCCGACCAGGTCCACGTGCATCGGCAGCTTCCCGGCGTCGGCCAACGCCACCACCCGCTGCGCCGCGGTGTCCAGCGCGGCATGCGTCGCGGCCGCCTTCTGGAAGCGGATCAGCGAGGTGTCGATCGTCGGGTCGACGGCACGCGCCGCCGCCGAGACCCGCGCGGCCTGCCCGGTGTCGGTGAGGTAGACGGTCACCACGTTTTGTCCCGCGTCGATCGCGAGGTTGCCGTAGACGTCGGCGGCGACCCCCCGCCCGGCGGCGCCCACGGCGTTCGCGACGGCGCGCAGCGGACCCAGCCGGACGGCCTGCGCGTCGGGGCTGAGCGCGGCGACCTGGGCGTCGGTCAGGACCGCGGACCGCGCCGGCGTCCCGGTCCCGGCCCGGGCCCCGTCCGGCAGCGCGACGGCGGCGACGAGCAGCCCGGCGGCGAGCGCGCCGAACCGGGCGGCGACGACCTTCCTGCCCATGGGAGTGCTCCTGGTGTGATCGCGGATCGGTCACGGCGGAGCATAGCCGGGATGTCAGGCTTCTGATAGAGCGATACAACCGTTTGCCGCTCTACGGGGCTTTAGTCGATATGAGTATCGCGATGACCTTGATCCTGGCCCTGGTCTCCCTGCTCCGGGTCCGGGGCACGGGCGCGACCGACACGGTCTGGGCCGAGGACGGCTCCCGCTTCTTCCAGGACAGTCTGCACACCGGGTCGCTCCGGCTCCTCATCACGCCCTACAACGGGTACCTGCACCTGGCTCCGCGGCTGACGATCGACATCGCGCGGCTGTTCCCGATCGAGGACCTGGCCGCGGTGCTGGCTCTCACGGGTGCGCTGATATCCGGAGCCTGCGCGGTGTTCGTCTTCAACGCCAGCGGCCCTGCGCTGCGGTCCAAGGCGCTCCAGGCCGTGGCCGCCGCGCCGGTGGCGGTGGGCTGGGTGGCGCAGTCCGAGGTGGGGAACAACCTGGCCGACGCGCAGTGGTTCCTCGTCTACGCCGCGTTCTGGGCCGCTGTCTATCAGGGCTCTGGTCGAGCCCTCCGCATCGCCGCGGCGGTCGTGCTCTTCGTCGCGGCGGCGAGCGATCCCTTCACCGGCTTGTATCTGCCGCTGCTCTGGCGCCGCAGCCGGACGCAGATCGCGGGATTGGCGGCCGGGCTGGCTTTCCAGGCGATCGGCATCGTGTTCATGGGCTCTTTGACGTCCCGGCCCGCGCGACGCGACCATCATGTGCTCGGCACGGCCGACGCCTACCTGGTGCACGTCGTCGGGCACGTGCTCTGGCCGGTCAGCGGGTTCTGGCTGGTCGGTGCCGTACTCAGCGTGGGGTTGTTGGTGGGCGCTTTCAGAGCTCTGCCACGCTCTCGTCGCGGCCTGCCGACCACCGCTGTGGCCTACAGTGTGCTGATTTACTTCGCACTGGTCACGGAAGGCGGCTTCGTCGCCCCGCGTTACGCCTACCTCGGCACCGCGTTGCTCCTGGCCGGGATAACGGCCGCGGTCGTCGAAACCGGTCTGGGAACCGGCTTCCTGTCGGCCGCGGTCGCTATCTGTGTGTGCGTCGGCTATTTCGAGGACCAGGGCGGGCGGAACACCGGACCGTCCTGGCGCGGGCAGCTCCAGCAGGCCGCCACCCGCTGCCAGAACGGCCACGGGGCCGACGCCGATGTCGCCATCGCGCCGACCCCGTGGTCGGTACAGATCCCGTGCCCGCTGCTGGCCGGCTCCGAGCCGAGCGCGCGCTACTCGGTCGGCGCCTCGCGCACCACGTGGGTGCCCAGGACGTCGTCGATCTTCTTCAGCACGTCCGCCGACAGCTTCACCCCGGCGGCCTTGACGTTCTCGGTCACCTGCTCCGGCCGCGAGGCGCCGATGATCGCCGCCGACACGTTCGGGTTCTGCAGCACCCAGGCCACGGCCAGCTGCGCCATCGACAGGTCCACCGACTCCGCGATCGGCTTGAGCTGCTGCACCGCTTCCAGCAGGCCCTCGTTGCCGACCAGCTCGCCGATGAAGCTGGCGCCGCGCTCGTCCGTGGCGCGCGACCCCTCCGGCAGCGTGGCGCCGGGCAGGTACTTGCCGGTCAGGATGCCCTGAGCGATCGGGGACCAGACGATCTGGCCCAGGCCCAGCTCCTCGGAGGTCGGCACCACCTCGGCCTCGATCACCCGCCACAGCATCGAGTACTGCGGCTGGCTGGAGATCAGCTGGATGTTCAGCTCGTCGGCCAGCTTCTTGGCGGCGCGGATCTCCGAGGGCTTCCACTCCGAGACGCCGATGTAGAGCGCCTTGCCGGAGCGGACGACGTCGGCGAAGGCCGTCATCGTCTCCTCCAGCGGCGTCGCGTAGTCGTAGCGGTGCGCCTGGTAGAGGTCGACATAGTCGGTCTGGAGCCGCTTCAGCGAGCCGTTGATCGACTCCATGATGTGCTTGCGCGACAGGCCGCGGTCGTTGTGCCCGGGGCCGGTCGGGAAGAACACCTTGGTGAAGACCTCCAGACCCTCGCGCCGTTCGCCGCGCAGCGCGCGACCCATCACGGCCTCGGCGCGGGTCCCGGCGTAGACGTCGGCGGTGTCGAACGTGGTGATGCCGGCGTCCAGGGCGGCGCGCACACAGGCCAGTGCCGCGTCCTCCTCCACCTGCGAGCCGTGGGTGATCCAGTTGCCGTAGGCGATCTCGCTGATGACCAGGCCGGAGCGGCCGAGATGACGGAATTCCATGAGGTAACCCTACGACTGGGCCGCCGGGAGTTACATCGCAGGTCTGGCGCATTCGGTGGGTTTCAGCTCCGGCACCGGGCGTATCGGGCCCGCCTCACATCCGGATCAGCCCGGCCTGCACCGCGGCGGCCACGGCCGCGGTCCGGCTGTCCACCCCGAGCTTGCCGAAGACGTGCACCAGGTGCGTCTTCACGGTCGCCTCGCTGATGAACAACCGCCGCGAGATCTGCCGATTGCCCAGCCCGGCGGCCACCAGCTCCAGGATCTCGGCCTCGCGCTGCGACAGCGTCGGCCGCGGCCCGCGCACCCGGCCGAGCAGGCGCGCCGCGACCGGCGGCGCGAGCACCGTCTCGCCACGCGCCGCCGCCCGCACCGCGGCGGCCAACTCCTCCGGCGGCGCGTCCTTCAGCAGATACCCGGCGGCCCCGGCCTCGACCGCGGCGAGGATGTCGGCGTCGGTGCTGTAGGTGGTGAGGATCAGCACGGCCGGCGCGTTCGGCCGCGCGGCGATCCGCCCGGTCGCCTCGACCCCGTGCATGCCCGGCGCCATCTGCAGATCCATCAGGACGATGTCCGGCGGCGTGCCGGCCGCGACCGCCTGATCGAGCAGGCGCAGCGCCTCGGCGCCGTCGGCGGCCTCGCCGACCGGCTCGATCTCCGGCAGGTCGGCCAGGACCGCGCGCAGGCCGCGGCGGACCACCGGGTGGTCGTCGACCAGCAGGACGCGGATCATGGAGCGGGCTCGGCAGAGGGTTGATGTGCGGGCACTGATGCCGGCTGCGTCGGTGCGGGTAGCCGTACCAGCTCAGTGGCGGGATGCCGCGTCGGCAGCGCCACCGCGACCGCCGTCCCCTCGCCGGGCACCGACTCGATCGTCAGCGTCCCGCCGAGCTCGCCGATCCGCTCGCGCATCCCGTGCAGCCCGAACCGGCCGTCGGCGCCCGCCGCCCCGTCGAAGCCGACCCCGTCGTCGAACACGTCCAGCGTGACCGCGTCCTCGTGGTAGGCCAGCGTCACCGCGGCGGCCGTCGCCCGCGCGTGCCGCTCGACGTTCGCCAGCGCTTCCTGCGTCGTCCGCAGCAGCGCGACGTCCGCCTCCATCGGCAGCTCGTACGGCTCGCCCTCGATCCGGAACACCACGCGCGGATACCCCGCGGCCACCCGGGCCAGCGCCTCGCCGACCGTCGAACCCTCCAACGCCGGCGGCGTCAGCCCGGCCACGAACCGCCGCGCCTCGGCCAGGTTCGCGCTCGCGGTCTCCCGGATCTCGCGCACGCCGGCCGCCGCCGGTTCCGGCAGCCCGCTCTCCACGCCCCGGGCCAGCAACACGATGCTCGACAAGCCCTGCGCCAGCGTGTCGTGGATCTCCCGGGCCAGCCGCTGCCGCTCGGCGAGCCGTCCGGCCTCGCGCTGGGAGGCGGCCAGGTCGGCCTGGGCCCGCACCAGCTCGTCGAGCAGCCGCTGCCGGCGCCGCCCCTCGCGGTACATGCCGACGTACCCGTACGCCGTCAGGACCGCCACCGCGGCCCCCGCGCACGGCCCGATCACCTTCGCCGCCGTCAGCCCGCCGCTGGTCGTGGCCTGGGTCGCGACCACCGTCGCGGTGATCGCCGCCACCGCCGCCAGCGACCACGCGCGGGGGAGCAGGTGCAGCACCAGGAAGTACAGCGGGAACGCCACATACGCGGTCGTCGGCGCGATCACCACCAGCGTGACCCACAGCGCCGCCACGGCCGCCAGCCACCACAGCGCCGCCGAACGCCGCCGCCGGGCACCCGGCTGACTGCTCCGCCCCGCGACCCCCACGACGCCGAGCGTGTACCTGTC
>NZ_JAAFYZ010000341.1 GCF_018274385.1 Catenulispora pinistramenti
ACAAACCCCAGCCCCCAGCAAACTCCACCCGCCAACGAATCCCGCCCGCCGACCGGCACGTCGCGAACCACAACGCGAAAACTCCCGGGCAAACGTTGCCTGATACAGCACTACATATGATTCCTGCTTCATCACCATGAGCCAACGCGCCGCGGCCAGGTCGCGGCAGCCCGACAACAGCATCGCCTGCTCGAGTCCGCTCCGTAGGATCTCCAGCGCTGGCAGCACCGGCAGCACCGGCAGCCGACTGCCGCCGGATCCCACGGCGTCCGACGGGTTTCGACGCGAGGCACGATATCGCCCTTCTGCGATCGGAAGGTCGTCTAGTCGGTCACACTGGCGCTGCGGCAGTTGAAGCAACCTCGAGCCGGGCGGGGTCTGCGGCGGCCGGCGGTCCCTCGGCGCCGAACTCACGCCACTGCCGAAGCGCCATTCCGATGCCGATGGCCCCGGCGAGCATGCCCGCCGCGAGGGGGAAGTAGGCTGCGGGCCCGAAGGCGCCGACCACGCTGCCGGCGAACAGCGCTGAGAGCGGGAAGACCCCGAAGCTCGCCAGCATCAGCAGCCCGGTGAGCCGGCCGAGCAGTTGCGGCGGTGCCCAGCGCTGGAACAGGGTGATCATCACGATGTTGCCGAAGCCGTTGCCGAGGCCGAAGCCGGCCAGGGCGGCCCCGTCCCAGCCGACGCCGCCGAGCCAGGGCGCCACGGCGAGGCACACTGCGGCGAGGAGGAACGCGCCCGAGCCGAGCATCGCCGGACGTCGGACCCGGCGGGTACGGCCGGCCGCGACTGTGCCGAGCAGCGAGCCCGCCGCGATGGCGGCGATGAGCACGCCGTAGCCCGCAGCATCGGTATGCAGCGGGCCACGGGCCAGCGCAGCGAGTGCCACCTGGCTCAAGCCGCCGGAGCCGAGGTTCGCCGCTACCGTGATCAGCAGCACGACGAGCAGGACCGGTGAGGTCCTCAGCAGGACGGTGAGCTTCGGCGGCTTTGCGCCGGGAGCGGATTCGGCGAGGGCGGGAGCCGGCTGAGCCTGGGCCGCGGCGGCGGCTGAAACGCCGGCCGTACCGCGCCGCGCGCCGCGGACACCGAGCAGGGTCAGCGCCGAGACGGCGAAGGTGAACGCGTCGAACGCGAACACGGACGAGGCTCCGACGGCTGCCACGAGCAGGCCGCCGAGCGCCGGGCCGACCAGCGCGGCGGCCTGCGTGCCACCGGACAGCAGGGCGTTGCCGGCCTGCAGGCCGGCGTCCGGCAGCAACGCGGGGACGATCGCGAACGAGCCGGGCAGGAATATCCCCTCCCCCGCGCCGATGGCCGCGGCGATCGGCACCAGAATCCACAGCTGGACCGGACCGAGCGCGGCCGTCACGGCCAGACCCGCGACCGCGACGGCCCGGACCGCGTCCGCGCCCAACATGACTGTCCAGGGCCGCCACCGGTCGCTCGCCTGCCCGCCGACGAGCAGCAGTGCGGTACGCGGCACCCCGTAGGCGAACAGCACCGTGCTGAGCATGAGCGAGCCGCCGTGCCCGACCAATACGTACCAGGGCAGGGCTACCGCGTAGAAGGCGTCACCCAGGCTCGAAGCGAGCTGGCCGCCCGCCAACAACCGGAAGTCCCGGTGCCGCAACGGCCTCGACTCCGGCGGCTTCGTGTCTTGCGCAGTGTCCTTATACGCACCCTCGATATACGCACCCTCAATCCGCTCGGTGTTCTTCTGCCTGCGCACAGCGGAACCTACTTCCCGTCCTCGATGGTGGGCATTGGACTCTCGGAACAAGCTCGCGGCAGCCGGTTCGCACGACGGCGCACAGGTGAGTGAGGCGGCCGCGGGTCAGGGCAGCTCGGCGGCTCCCGCGATGCTCCGCGCTGCCTCGTCGAGCATCGCGGCGGCCTCGGCCCAGCGGCCGCGCCGGGCGGCCAGCAGGCCGCGCTGGCTGCTCATCCGCTCACGGAGCAGGTCGACTGCGTGCACGACGGTGCCGCCTCCGGGACCGCCGCCATAGGCGCAGGCCGCAGCCACGGCCGCGGGGGCCAGGTCCGTACCGTGCGCGCCGTCGGCATCGAGCCGCGCCCCCGCGTCGAGGGCGGCGAGCACGCGGCGGCCGACCTCGTGGTGCGCGGTGCGGAACGGGACTCCGGAGGCCACCAACCGCTCCGCCAGGTAGGTGGCCGCCGTGAAGCCGTCGGCGGCGCGCTGGTCCATCCGTTGCTCGTCCGGCGTGGCGCCGTCGACGACCAGCCGCAGCAGGGTGGCCGCATCGACGCCCTCGCGAAGGCCCGGCCACAGTTGCCGCACCGCCTCGGTGCCGACGGCGATCGCGTTCGTGTACCCCGCGGAGGCCATCGCGGACACGGCGCCGACGTAGTGGCCAAGGCTCGCCGATGCCTTTCCCTGGATGTATTCGAGCAGGAAGGGGTTGCGCTTTTGCGGCATCATCGAGCTCGAACCCACTAGATCGTCGGCCAGGTGCAGCAGGCCGGACTCCTCGCTCGTCCATACGCTCAGATCGCGCGCGACCCGGGTGACGGTGACCCCGAGGGTCGAGACCCCGGCGAGCAGGCGCAACACGAACTCGCGCGAGGCGACGGCGTCCACCGAGTTCACCGCGACGCCGGTGAAGCCGAGCAGTTCGGCGGTGCGCGCGGGGTCGATCGGAACCGAGGTGCCGCCGACCGCGCCGGCCCCGAGCGGGTTGACCTCGATCTCGGAGCCCGCCGCCACCAGGTCGGTGTAGCCGCGCACCACCGAGGCGGCCACGCCGACGAGGTAGTGGCCGAACGTGATCGGCACC
The DNA here is from genome assembly GCF_018274385.1 of Catenulispora pinistramenti. Lineage (GTDB taxonomy): Bacteria > Actinomycetota > Actinomycetes > Streptomycetales > Catenulisporaceae > Catenulispora > Catenulispora pinistramenti. Next base: position 2,799 of record NZ_JAAFYZ010000341.1, read on the forward strand.
GCGGGCTGGCCGTGCGTGTAGGCCGGCATGACGACGTCCTGATATTTCACGGCCCGGTCGAGCAGAGTCTCGGCCAGCGCGTCCACGGCGTCCAGCAACTGGAGGCAATGCTCGCGGGCCCGCAGCCGGACGGTGGTGGCGCCCAGGTCGTTGCGCGACCTGCCGGTGTGCAGGACGCCGCCGACCTCCTCGCCGAGCAGTTCGGACAGCAGTCCTTCGTAGGCGAGGTAGACCCCGCGCGGCATCGGCCGGTCACGCAACTGGGCGAAGGCGGTGCCGCGCAGCCGTTCGATCTGCGCGAGCAGGCGCGCCGCGTGTGCGGCCTCGATGACGCCGCGCTCGGTGAGCATCACCAGATGGGCGCGGTCGACCTCACTGATCAGGCGGAGCTCCTCGGCGGCGTCGGCGGCCGGATCCGCGCCGTACACGATGGCGTGGGCCTGCGGATTCAGCGCCGTGCTCAGTCGGCCCGTCCGCACGCCCCCGTCGTCGTCAGCCGCCGCGTCCCGCACCGCCGTGCGCAACCGCACCAGGCCGAGATCCGCGGCGGCCGGCGCCGCGCCGTCGGTTCGCTCGGCGGCGCTGATGATGTGTCCGAACCGGCCGCGGAAATCCTCAGCAGGCTCTACCGCGGCGCCGGCGTCGCGGTAGAGCTCGGCGGCGGCCACGCCGTCCACGGCGAGCGCGGCGGCCTTGGCCTGAACCGCGTCCTGGACCACACCGGGCCGTTCGGCCATCAGGAACCTGATGGACGCCGACCCCGCCGCGCGCCCGGGCAGCTCGGCCGGCAGGCCGACCGCGGCGCGGACCTGGGCCTGGATCAGGTCGACACCGTAGGCGCGGCGCAGTAGGTCGGGGATCATTCCGCCCGCCAACCGGGGATTGACCTCGACGATCCGCGCGCCGTCCGGGCCGAGGCGAAGCTCCACGTGGACCGCGCCCCAGTCCAGGCCCAGGGCCGCCACCGCCGCCTCGGCGGCCTCGATGAGCAGCCGTGCCCGGTCCGCGGGCAGGCGCGAGGGCGTATCGTGCCCGGTCTCGACGAACCACGGCGGCGGCCCGAGGTGCTTGTCCACGGTCGCCACCGACCGGCCGCAGAACACCTCCACCGAGTGCTCCGACCCGGTCAGGTACTGCTCGACCAGGATCTCGGCCGGCACCGGCAGACCGCGCTCGTTGCCGGGGGCTTGCAACAGCCGCGCCGCGTGGGCCTCGGCCTGCTCCCGATCCGCGCAGAGCCGCACACCGACGCTGCCCGAACCCTGACACGGCTTGACGACGACGGGATACCGGATGCCCGCGGCGCGCACTTGGGCGACTGTGCGCGCGGCGGCGAAGGCCGGCCCGGCCACACCCGCGGCACGCAGGATCTCGCGCTGCTCGCGCTTGTCCCGGCAGGCCCGCACCGCCTCCGGAGCGGGCCCCGGCAGGCCCAGCGCCCGGGCACACGCCGCGGCGGTCGCGATGTAGTACTCCGAGCTCGACGTCACGCCGGCTATCTGCCAGTCCTCGGCCAGCGCTCGCACGCGGTCCAGCACGGTGCGCTCATCCGAGGTGTCGATCAGCACGTGCTCAAGCCCGTCCTGCGCCACATAGGCGTAGCGGCCGGGATCGGCGGTCAGCAGCACCGGGGTGATCCCCAGGTCCGCCGCGCACCGCGCGAACTGGCGCCCGGTGCCGGTGGTGTTGCTCTCGATCAGCAGCAGGACGCGCCTCATTGTCGGGCCCCTGCTCCCATGACCTCCGCGTAGCTTCGCCGCGCCCACGCCAGCCGCGTCCACTGCCCGGGAGCATCGAGCGGGTGCGACACCTGGAGCGGCTCCTGCGGCCGCTCGGCCATATCCATGTCCTGCTTCGACAGCCATTCGGCGTTGTAGACGGTCTGCTGGTAGCGGTACCCCTCGTCGGGCAGGACCGCCAGCACCTTGCGCTCGGGATGCAGCCGCGCCCACCAGGCCGCCGCCAGGAACGACGCACCGCTGGTCGGACCCATGAACAGGGCGTGCCGACGGTACAGCGCGTGGGTGGCGCGGAACGCCTCCTCGGCGGTGACCCAGTGCACTTCGTCGTAGGCGGTGTAGTGGACGTTGTCGGGGTGGATGCTGCTGCCGAGGCCGCGCAACAGGCGGCGGGCGGCGGGCTGGCCGAAAATCGTGCTGCCGTGCGTATCGACGCCGATCAGATGCATCGACTCGCGTGCGGCCCGCAGCGCGCGGGCCAGACCGCCGCTGGAGCCGCCGGACCCGACCGGGCCGACCAGGCAGTCCACCGCGCCGACCGTATCGAGGACCAGGTCGCCGACGATCTCATAGGAACGCCCGTTGTCCGGGTTGCCGTACTGGTTCGGTACGAAACTCCCCGGGTTCTCGCGGCGCAACTGCTCCAGCCGGTCCAGGCGCGCGCCCTGGATACCGCCGGGGTGCCCGTTCTCGGCCACGATCTCGACGCGGGCGCCGAGCATCTCCAGCCGGGTCTTGAGCTCGGCGTCGACGGCGGCGTCGCCGACGATGGTGAGCGGGTAGCCGCGCAGACCGCAGACCAGTGCCAGGCCGAGGCCGAAGGTGCCGGAGGAGGTCTCCAGCACCGGGGTACCCGGGGTGAGGAGCCCGGCGGCCTCGGCCCGGGCGATGATGTAGCGGGCGGGCAGCAGCTTCATGAGGCTGAACGCCGCCGCGTAGAGGTTGTCGGTGAGCCGGATGATCCGCGGCAGCTCGGTGGCCTCGACCACCGAGGAGAACGGTCGGCCGGTCCTGGGCTCCGCGATCGCAGTTGAACTAGTCACCGGTGGTGAACCTCCATTGCTCGTCGTATCCGAGATCTCGCAGCAGCCTGCGCGCCGTCTCCACCCGCGGGCCGAGGTCCGGGGTGTACCGGTCGAACATGAGACCGCCGATGTCGCCGCTGTGCGCGGTGTGGACGCCGACCGCGCCGACCTCGGTGGCGGCCGCGCAGACCGCTTCCAGGTGCGGGATCGGCAAGTGCTTCTGGTTGATCCGGGTACTCGCCGTGGCGACCTCGCCCATCAGGGCGGCGTCCTGGGCGGCCACGGCGTGGCGCAGCATGGAGCGCAGCTCGTCGAAGCGGTCGAGTTCCGCGGTGTCGTAGCGGGCGGGCGTGAACGACAGGGTGTCAACCGGGTCGCCGGTGCCGAATCCGAGTACGTGCACCGGTGGCAGTTCGGCGCCGAAGTCCTCGATCAGCTCGCCCTCCCGGTGTGCGAACAGCACGGCGGTCTGCTCGAACATCAGCGAGTCCGAGGCCCCCTCGGCCTCGACCGTGATCCTGGCGACCGTCTCGCGCGGCAGCACCAGGCCGAAGGCATCGGCGACCGCGTAGATCGAGGCGAGCACATCGCTGGTCGAGGAGCCGAAGCCGCGGCACAGCGGCACATCGCTGTCCACTTCGAGGTAGCCGCCGAACCGCTCACCGGTCAGCAGAGCGACCTCGCGCAGGGCGAGCTCGGCGCCGCGCAGCGCCTTGCGCCGCCAGGGCGGGCGCACGCGCACTCGGTCGGCGATCTCGGGGGCGAACTTGGCCTGGGCGCGATAGAGCCGGCAGGGGAGGGTGACCAGCCCCCTGTGGATCCGTCCATCGACCCGAAAGGCCCCTTGCAGGACTTCGCCGTGGTGGATCGGGGCGGAAGCCGCGCCGATTCGCACAGTGCTCTGATTCACGGGGTCCTCGCCCACCCAGGAACGCTCGCCGCCTCGAACCCGGTCCGGCAGCGTACGGCGGCCGTCCGCATAAGCCCGCGGACCGGGCGCCGGGGTCACGTCAGGCACCAATCGAGAACCGCCATGGCGGCGGTCATCTTGTGGTGTGCCTGGCGCCAGGCACGGCTGGCCGGGCCGTCGAGCACCGTGCCGTCGACCTCGTCGCCCCGGACTGCGGGCAGGTCATGCAGGAACACCGTGTCCGGTCCACGGAACCGATCGAACAGCGCGGCGTCGACCCGGTACCCCTGGAAGGCCGTGAGCCAGTCCGGGTCGGCCTTGTCCACGCCCATGGTCTGCCAGCGGCTGGTATAGACCGCGTCGACTCGGCCGGTGACATCGTCGAAGCTCTCATGCTGGTCGACCTGATGCCGGCCGGCGGACAGCTCGGCGGCGGCGTCCAGCAGGCTCTTGGGCAGCCCGTAGCCCGCAGGACAGACCAGGGTGAGCCGGAACCCGGGGGTCAGCGCGGCGGCCAGCGCGAGCGCCGCGGCGGTGCTGTTGCCCTCTCCGGCGTAGAGCAGGTGCCGGCCGCCGAGCTCGCCGAACTCCTCGGTCAGCGTGGCGAGGTCGGCCACCGCCTGGGTGGGGTGCTCGTTCTCCGTCAGGGCATTGACGATGGCGGGGCGGCCGGCGGCGCCGAGCCGCCGCAGTTCCGCGATGTCGCCGTTGGTCCGCACCACGAGAGCGTCGAGGTATTCGCCGAGCACCCGGGCGGTGTCCTCAAGGGTCTCGCCGGTGTTCAACTGAAGATCCCCGGGCCCGTATGTGATGACGCGGGCGCCGAGCCGGGTCGCCCCGGCCCAGAAGGAGGTTCGGGTCCGGGTCGAGGTCTTGAGGAACAGGATGCCGACGGCACGGTCCGCGAGGACCTTCTCGAACGGCCCCGGAGCTCCGTAGCGGACCGCGTTGCGGACCACGTCGTCGAGTTCTGCGGAGGTCAGGTCGGTCAGGGAAAGGAAATTGCGCATGATTCACCAATCAGTGGGGTTCGGGTGGGG
>NZ_JAAFYZ010000342.1 GCF_018274385.1 Catenulispora pinistramenti
CCACCAACCCGCCGATCGCCGGCCCGACCATCATCGACCCCTGGAACGCGATCCGGTTCAGCGCGAGCGCCGCCCCCAGGTGCTCCCGGCGCACCAGCTGCGGCAGGAACGTGCGCGACGTCGGACCGCTGCCCGCTCCGAACAGCGATTGCCCGGCGACGACGAGCAGCACGAGCAGCACCGGGAACGTGCCGAGCAGCGCCTGCGTCGCGAGCAGCGCCGAGCACGCACCCTGCCCCACAGTGCACGCCATGTAGAAGCGGCGCCGATCCAGCCGGTCGGCCAGCGCCCCGGCGAACAACCCGAACGCGATCAACGGCACCGCCTGCGCCAACCCGATCGCCCCGGTCCACGCGGCGCTGCCGGTGCTGTGCCACACCTGGAACAGCACCGCGACCGTGGTCATCTGGCCGCCGAAGCTCGAGCACACCCCGCTGAGCCAGAGGCGCCGGAAGGCCGGGGACTCGCGGAGCGGGGCGGTGTCGGCCAGCATCGCGGTCATGCGGCGGGCCCGGCGCGGGTGGGGGGATCCACGCTCGCCGACTCCCGAGCCCGAGTTCTCGCCCGGCTCGATCGGCTCGATCGGCTCGCCCGGCTCGGCTTCCTGCCCGCCGGCGCTCCGGCCGCCGCGCCCGGTCCGACCCGACTCGCTCGGTCGCGACCCGCGGTTGTCGGCCTCCCAGGCTTCGCGCTCCCGATCGTCAGCCTTGCCCGCCGCGGTGCGCCGCCCTATTCGCCACGCCATGCCGGGTCCTCCTTCAGCCGTTCGGCGAGCCGGTCGTGGAAGCTCTTGCGAGCCAGCGCCCGCTCCGCATCGGCGACAGCCCGGCTGACCGGATACGGGATCTCCGCCTCCAGCTCAGCCAGCACCGCCTCGGTGGCGCGCCACTCCGCTGCCAGCCGCCCCACCAGCCGCCTGGCCTTGGCGGTCAGCGCCACGCGCTTGGTGCGGGCGTCGGGGCCCGGGGTGGTGCGGACCAGGCCGGCGGCGCGCATGGCGGCCACCTTCTGGCTCAGCGCGGAGTGGGTGCGGTTCACCGATTCGGCCAGCTCGGTGATCGTCATCGGGCCGTGCAGGTGCAGCCGCAGCAGCTCCTGTACCCAGGTCGGTTTCACGCCCTCGATCGAGGCTTCGGCGTAGACCTGCGCGATCTCGGCGTCGACGGTGGTGGTCAGCAGGTGGAGCGGACGCCACAGACTGGCGCCGGTCGGGTCCTCGAAGGGCTGCTCATCGGTCATGGGGCAATCGTAACAGCACTTCTATAAGTGCTGTTGTAATTTGTACGCCGAGCGGTGCGGGCGCCCCGCTCGCGGTCCCCGCCGGCGGCCCGGGCCGGGCACCCTGATCTGCGTGTCACCACGCCGGTTTGACAAACCATCACTATCTTGGGCACAGGGGGCAAACAGCCCGGGAAGGTGGCCGTCGGCGATGGCTGTCGGAGCAGACGCGGAGTCCGTGGTGCGGCCTCCGGGCGCGCTGCGGAGCTGGACGCCGGTCTGGGCCGCGGCGCTGATGTCGGTCGTGCTGGCCGTGATCTGGGCCCGCTACCTGGCCGGGGTCGGCGGCGACCTGGCCGCGCAGTGGTCCTGGGCCGACTTCGCCGCGAAGTACCCCGGCTCGGCCTACGACCTGGCCTGGTACGGCGGCATCCACCCGGCCTCCTACAGCTGGCTCGCCCCGTTCCTGATGGCCGCGATCGGGGTGCGGGCCGCCGGGGTGCTGTCCGTGATCGTCTCCGCGGTCCTGCTCGCCTACATCCTGAACCGGGCCGGCCTGCGCTGGCCGCTGCCGGTGGCGCTGTGGGGGACCTTCGCGCTGTGGTGCGACCTGGCCGCCGGCCGGGTCACCTTCGCCATCGGGCTCATGTTCGGCCTGGCCGCGACGGTGGCCGCCGGGACCGGACGCACCCCGCACTGGGGCCGGATCGCCGCCGCGTTCGTCCTGTCCTTCCTGGCCGTCTGCGCCAGCCCGCTGGCCGGGCTGTTCGTCGAGGTCGTCGCGGTCGCCCTGCTGCTCACCGGACGGCGCCGGGCCGGCGTGGCGCTCGGCGTGCCGGGCCCGGTGGTGGTCCTGCTGACCGCCCTGCTGTTCCCGTTCGCCGGCGTGGACCCGGTCGCGGGCCCGACCATCATCATCACCGCCGGCTGCGCCCTGGCCGTGGCCCTGCTGGTCCCCTCCGGTCCGGCCGCCGCCCCGGTCTGGCGCGTGGTGCGCGTCGGGGCCCTGCTCTACGCCGCCGGCGCGGGCCTGACCCTGCTGATCGACACCCCGCTGGGCAGCAATGTGGAGCGGCTGGCGCTGATCTTCGGCAGCGTGGTCTTCCTCGCCGCCCTGTGCGCCCGCGGCGACCTGCCCTGGCTCCGGCTGCCGCCCCTGCGCTACGCCGCGCTGGCCACCGCCTTCGCCGTCGCCGGCTACTGGACGGTGACCAGCGACATCGTCGGCATCCCGGCCCCGTCCTCGCAGGCGCAGGGCGCCGGCCTGGTCGCCGAACTGGGCAGTCTGAACGTGGCCGCCACCGGCCTGCGCGTCGAGGCCGTCCCGATGCTGAACCACTGGGAGTCCTGGGGCCTGGTCGGCGTCGCGGACCTGGCCCGGGGCTGGAACCGGCAGGCCGACGTGCAGCGCAACCCGCTGTTCTACCAAGCCGGGCTCACCGACGCGACCTACCACGACTGGCTCCAGAAATGGGCCGTCGGCTACGTCGCGATCCCGGCGCTGGCCGCCGATCAGCTGGACTACTCGGCGCGCGCCGAGGAACAGGTCATCGACTCGCATCCGGCCTGGCTGCGCCAGATCTGGCAGGACTCCTCGTGGCGGCTGCTGAAGTTCACCGACGCCGTAGCCCTGGCCTCGCCGCCGGCGACCGTCGTGCACACCGACCCCGCGCACGTGGTGCTGGACGTGCCCTCGACCGCCGAACCGGTGTCGGTGCGCGTGCAGTGGTCGCCGTGGCTCCAGGTCGACGGCCCGCCCGGCGCGTGCCTGAGCAAAGACGGCGACTGGACGCTGCTGGTGGTGAAGACGCCGGGCCGCTACACGATCGACGGCGACTACCAGCTGCCCCGGGGGACGGGATGCCGGCGGTCGTGAAGGGCGGCGGTCGTGAAGGGCGGCGGTCGTGAAGGGCGGCGCCACCCATGCCGCCTCAGCGCTTGACGAAGTGCTCGACCACTTGGTCGATGAACGCCTCGTCCACCGGGTCGCCGGTCATCAGGACCCGGTGATAGACCGGACCGACCAGCATGTCCACCGCGGCCGGGATGTCCAGGTCGTTCGGGAGCTCGCCGCGGGCGATCGCCCGGTCCAGCGGAGCCCGGTCGCGCTGCCGTTGCTCGTCGAGGTAGTGCGTCCGCAGGGTCTCGGCGAACGCGGCGTCGTGCTGGGCGTGGCCGATCAGGGCCCGGAACACGGCGCCGGCGTCGTTGCCGGTCAGGAAGTCGGCCAGCTGCCGCAGGTAGGCGCGCAGGTCCTCGGCGAGGGTTCCGTGCTCCCGCGAGGCCAGGTCCCGGGCGGCGTCCTCCAGGAACGTGTCCAGCAGGATGTCCGTCTTCGAGCCCCACCAGCGGTAGATCGTCTGCTTGGCGACGCCGGCCGCCGCGGCGATCCCCTCGATGGTCACGCCCGCGAAGCCTTTCTCGACCAGCAGGTCGTCGGCGGCGCGGAGCACCGCCTGCCGGGCCTCCTCGCTGCGGCCGTGGCGGTTGCCGTGGTGTGCCAAGGTGCCCACCTCCTTGAAGTACGGGGCTTGAAGTACGGGGCGTCGATCGTGGGGGTCAGAATAGGGCCGGATGCTGTAGACAAGACGCAACGGTGCGTCTAGTGTAGCAATCATGAGCTCCTCTAGCACCCTGCGCGACCCGCGCGTCGCGCAAGCCCTGGACCGTATGTTCACCCGCGCGGAGCAGGACGACGCCGCCTTTCAGCGGGCCGCGGACCGGCGGCCCGAGGGTTTCGATGACACCGATTCCCAGCAGCGCGCGGACGCCTGGTCGGAGATCTACATGCCGATCTCCGCCGACGCCGGACGCCTGCTCTACACCCTCATTCGGGCCGTGCGGCCGAAGACCGTGGTCGAGTTCGGCATGTCCTACGGCATCTCCACCCTGCACCTGGCCGCGGCCGTCCGCGACAACGGCGCCGGGCGCGTGCTGACCACCGAGATGTCGGCGGCCAAGATCGAGGCGGCCCGCCGCACCTTCGAGGAGACCGGGTTGCGGGACGTCATCACCGTCCTCGAAGGCGACGCGCTCCACCGGCTCCCCGAGGAGCTGGACGCCGACGGGGCCGGGTCGCAGGTGGACTTCGTCCTGCTCGACGGATGGAAGGATCTTTACATCCCGGTCCTGCGCGCGCTGGAACCCCGGCTGGCTCCCGGCGCCCTGGTCATCGCGGACGACACCACCTTTGAATCGGTGAAGCCCTACCTGGACTACGTGCGCGATCCGGCCAACGGGTATGAGGGGGTCACCTTCCCGGTCGAGGACGGCATGGAGATCAGCTGCCGCCTGTGATGAGGGCAGATCAGAACTCGTGCAGCACTCGTATCAGAACTCATACACCAGCCGGGCGAGCGCGTCGGCGGAAGCGCTCCCCGGCGCCGCCTGGTAGACGATGATCACCAGCTGTTCGGCTCCGCCGACGGTGAGCGCCTGCCGCCGCAGCGACAGCTCCCCGACGTCGGGGTGCGCGAAGCGCTTGAGCTCGTCCCGGGACGGCCGCGCGTCGTGCTTGGCCCACAGCCGGCGGAAGTCCTCGCTCGTCTCCAGCTCCGCGATCAGCCGCACCGTCTGCGGATCCCGCTGATCCGCCTCGGCCCGCAACGCCGCCACCGTCTGTTCGGCGATCAACGGCCAATCCGGCAGCAGCCGGCGCGCCCCGGGGGAGAAGAACACCTCCCGGGCCAGGTTGCGTCCGGGTTCGTACATCGAGGCCAGCGCCCGGGCCGCCTTGTTGGCGGCCAGCACGTCGAACCGCCGGTCGCGCACATACGCCGGGCTGTCGGCCCAGGCGTCGAGCAGCCGGTGCACGTCTTCACTGACCTCGGGTCCAGTGACTTCAAGTCCACCGTCCCCGGGTCCACTGGCCGCGCGCCCCGCCGAACGCGCGGGGCCTGGCGCCGCGTCAGGAGCGGGCGCCGCGAGCGAATAGAAGTACGCGGCCGTGTCGGCGTCCAACTCCAGCGCCCGGGCGAGCGCCTGGAGCACCTGCGGCGACGGATGCCGGTCGACGCCCTGCTCCAGCCGGGTCAGATAGGGCTCGCTGATCCCGGCCTGCCGGGCCAGCTCGTCCCGCCGCAAGCCGGCCACCCGGCGCTGTCCGGACAGCGCCAGCTCCCGCCCGGACGGCGCGATCCGCGCACGTCGGGCCTTCAGGAAGTCTCCCAACAGATTGTCGGCGGCCATGGTGCGAGGGTAACCCTGCCGGGGTGCTGGTTGCAGATCAGCGGCTCTCGGAGGATTTAGGGCATGAGTACAGCTCGAAGCACGAAGACATGGTTCATCACCGGCGCGTCCCGCGGCTTCGGCCGCATCTGGGCCGAAGCGGCCCTCAAGCGAGGAGACCGCGTCGCGGCCACCGCGCGCCATCCCGAGACCCTGCAACCCCTCGTCGACGCCTACGGCGACGCCGTCCTCCCGCTCGCCCTCGACGTCACCGACCGGGACGCAACAGTCGCCGCGGTCGGCCGGGCCGTGGAGACCTTCGGCCGCCTCGACGTGGTCGTCAACAACGCCGGCTACGGCCTGTTCGGCATGGTCGAGGAGACCACCGAGGAGCAGGCCCGCGCGCAGATCGAGACCAACCTGCTCGGCCCGCTGTGGGTCACCCAGGCCGTGCTGCCGCACCTGCGCGAACAGGGCGGCGGCCACATCCTCCAGGTGTCCAGCATCGGCGGCCTCGCCGCCTTCCCGACCCTCGCGCTCTACAACGCCTCCAAGTGGGGCCTGGAGGGCATGAGCGAGGCGCTGGCACAGGAAGTCGGCCCACTCGGCATCCGCGTGACCATTGTCGAGCCCGGCCCCTACGGCACCGACTGGTCCACCGGCTCGGCGGTCCACACCGAGCCCATCGCCGCCTACGACCCGATCCGCGAGGCCCGCCGCGCCGGCGCCACAGCCCGCGCGCCGCAGGACCCGCAGGTGACCGCTGACGTCATCCTGGAACTGGTGGACGCCGAGGAGCCGCCGCTTCGGCTGTTCCTCGGCCCCTACCCGTATCCCATTGTGAAAGCGGCTTACCAGAAGCGGCTGGAGACCTGGGAGGCGTGGCAGCCGCTGGCTACCAGGGCTTGAGTGGTGGCCCGGGGTTGACTGGCGGCGGAGGGCTGGGCTGGCTGGTGGCTCGGGTCTGAGCTCGGGCCTCGCTTGGCTATGGGCTTTTGGGGTTCGGGTCTTCTTTTTGGGGCTGGGGTTTGCGGGCCGGGTTGCGGTTGGCCTGTGGGTTTCAAATGCTTTTTACGGCCTTCGGTCATAGTTGTGCCGGTTCGGGGTTCGGGGCGGCGGGTGTGCTTGTCGGCTGCCGGTTTTCGCGTTCACAACCCCGCCCCACCTCAGGCCTCTTCAACTCCAGCAAGTCCAGGCAAGGGCAAGATCAACAGCAAAGTCAAGGTCAAGAGCTGTGATGAAGGGCCGGGCCTCCGGCGGGCCTCGGCAACCTCAGGGAAACTAGCGCGGTTCCCTCGGGTGGCCGATCTAGTCTCAGCGGCTGCGGTTTGTGACGTGGTGCGGTCCGTTCCCCTCGGTCGCGTCGTCAGCCCGATGGGTACAGCACCGGTGTCCGGGGGTAAAGTCCGCGCGCTGCGGTCGGGCGTGTGAGCTGCGGTTTTGGTAGCGCGAACTTGACCCCCGGCCACCGGCACTGTAGGCGAAGCCCTGCCGACGCGACCGAGGGGAACGAACCGAAAACCAGCCGGAAGAATAGCAATCGCAAGGAACGAGGACACGAGTTTTGCGATGCCGCTGCCGGTAAGGCCCCGGCGGCGGGCAAGTGGTCAGTTGGTCGGCGACATGCCCGGGTGTAGTGCAGTTAACAGGCCCAAGTGCAGTGCTGGACAACCGTGCCTGCGATGAGAGTCGAAGACCCGGACGAGATCCACCGTAGCGATTGCTGCAGCCGCCTTCTGCCGATCTGTCTCAGTAGCCTGCGTCGCTTTCCGCTGATTTATCTCAGAAGCCTGCGATCCCGCTGATATCGGTTGTTTTGCTGCCGGGGCGATCCGGCGCCCGCCAACTTGGAACGCGCACTTCGGGTACCGGCGCGCTGGCCAGCACCGGGACCGGCGGCCGAATTCGCCGGGCCGCCGGTACCCGCACCCCCTGTTTTGTATTTCTCCGGCTGGTTTTCGGTTCGTTCCCCTCGGTCGCGTCGGCAGGGCTTCGCCTACAGTGCCGGTGGCCGGGGGTCAAGTTCGCGC
>NZ_JAAFYZ010000343.1 GCF_018274385.1 Catenulispora pinistramenti
GCCCACCCCCGACCAGCGCCTGGCCGACCTGGCCCGGCTGCGGCGGGTCCGCGATCGCATCGATCGCGAGTACGCGCAGCCGCTCAATGTGGAGGCGTTGGCGCGTGGGGTGCATGTGTCGGCGGGGCATTTGAGCCGGGAGTTCAAGGCCGCGTATGGGGAGTCGGTGTACGCGTACCTCATGACGCGGCGGATCGAGCGGGCGATGGCGTTGTTGCGGCGGGGCGATCTGACCGTGACCGAGGTGTGCTTCGCGGTCGGGTGCTCGTCGTTGGGGACGTTCAGTACGCGGTTCGCCGAGTTGGTGGGGATGCCGCCGAGCGAGTACAAGCGGGCCTCGGCTTTTGCGATGGCGGGGCTGCCGGCGTGTGTGGCGACGCGGGTGAGCCGGCCGGTGCGGGTGGCACCGATCAGGATTCGAGAAGCCCCGGTGGGGGCGCCCACCTAGGGTGAAGTGCATGGACCTCACCATCAGTGCCAGTTTCCTGCCCCAGACCGATCCCGACGCGTCGTTGGCCTTCTATCGGGACGTGCTCGGTTTCGAGGTGCGCAACGACGTCGGGTTCAACGGGCTGCGGTGGATCACCGTCGGGCCGGTGGAGCAGCCCGGGACGTCGATCGTGTTGTTCCCGCCGAGCGGGGATCCGGGGGTCACCGAGGCGGAGCGGCAGGTCTTGGCCGAGATGATGGCCAAGGGCACGTACGCTGTGCTCCTGCTGGCCACCGGCGACGTGGACGGGACGTTCGACCGGCTGCAGGCGGCCGACGCGGAGGTCGTGCAGGAGCCGACGGACCAGCCGTACGGGGTGCGGGACTGCGCGTTCCGGGATCCGGCCGGGAACCTGCTCCGTATCCAGCAGCAGAAGTAGACCCGGTAGCGGAACAAGGTCCGGTAACGGAAGTAGACCCGGCAGCAGAAGTAGCCCGGCAACAGACCCGCAGCAGCGCCAGGCCATCAGCGAGGAGAACCGCAGCATGCACGCCGCCGACAGCCACGACCTGATCCGGGTCCACGGCGCCCGCGTCAACAACCTCAAAGACGTCAGCATCGAGCTGCCCAAGCGCCGGCTGACCGTCTTCACCGGCGTGTCCGGCTCCGGCAAGAGCTCGCTGGTGTTCGGCACGATCGCGGCGGAGTCGCAGCGGCTGATCAACGAGACCTACAGCGCGTTCGTACAGGGCTTCATGCCCACGCAGGCCCGGCCCGAGGTGGATGTCCTGGACGGCGTGACCACCGCGATCATCGTGGACCAGCAGCGAATGGGCGGCGACCCGCGCTCGACGGTCGGGACCGCGACGGATGCCAACGCGATGCTGCGCATCCTGTTCAGCCGGCTCGCCAAGCCGCACCTGGGCTCGCCGAAGGCGTACTCCTTCAATGTCGCCTCGATCAGCGGGGCCGGCGCGGTCACGATGGAGAAGGGCGGCCAGACGGTCAAGGAGCGCCGCAGCTTCAGCATCGTCGGCGGCATGTGCCCGCGCTGCGAGGGCCGGGGCGATGTCAGCGACATCGACCTGGCCGAGTTGTACGACGAGAGCCGGTCGATCAACGACGGCGCGATCACCGTCCCCGGGTATTCCGGCGGCGGCTGGAACTCGCGGCTGTACGCGGAGTCGGGCTTCTTCGACCCGGACAAGCCGATCAAGAAGTTCACCAAGAAGGAGCTCAAGGACTTCCTGCACCGGGAGCCGACCCGGATGAAGATCGCCGGCATCAACATGACCTACGAGGGGCTGATCCCGCGGATCTCGAAGTCGATGCTGTCCAAGGAGCGGGAGTCGCTGCAACCGCACATCCGGGCCTTCGTGGACCGGGCCGTCACCTTCACCACGTGCCCGGACTGCGCCGGGACCCGGCTGTCGGAGGGCGCGCGGTCCTCGAAGATCAAGGGGATCAGCATCGCGGACGCCTGCGAGCTGCAGATCAGCGATCTGGCCGAGTGGGTGCGCGATCTGGTCGAGCCTTCGGTGGCGCCGTTGCTGGAGGCGCTGTCGCAGACCCTCGACTCGTTCGTCGAGATCGGGCTCGGATACCTTTCCCTGTCCCGTTCCTCCGGCACGCTGTCCGGCGGCGAGGCGCAGCGCGTGAAGATGATCCGGCACCTCGGGTCCTCGCTGACCGACGTCACCTACGTCTTCGACGAACCCACCGTCGGCCTGCACCCGCACGACATCCAGCGGATGAACGAGCTGCTGCTGCGGCTGCGCGACAAGGGCAACACGGTGCTGGTCGTGGAGCACAAGCCGGAGCTGATCGCGATCGCCGACCACGTGGTCGACCTCGGGCCGGGCGCCGGGGCCGGCGGTGGCACGGTGTGCTTCGAGGGTTCGATCGAGGGGCTGCGGGGCAGTGACACGGTCACCGGACGGCACCTGGACGACCGCGCGGCGCTGAAGGAGCAGACCCGGACGCCGAAGGGTGCGCTGCAGATCCGCGGGGCGTCGGCGAACAACCTTCAGGACGTGGACGTCGATCTGCCGCTCGGGGTGCTGGTGGTCGTCACCGGCGTCGCCGGCTCCGGCAAGAGCTCGCTGATCCACAGCTCGATGCCGAAGCAGCAGGAAGGCGTCGTGTCGATCGACCAGAGCCCGATCCGCGGCTCGCGGCGCAGCAACCCGGCTACGTACACCGGGCTGCTGGAGCCGATCCGCAAGGCGTTCGCGAAGGCCAACGGCGTGAAACCGGCGCTGTTCAGCGCCAACTCCGAGGGCGCGTGCCCGAACTGCAACGGCGCCGGCGTGGTCTACACCGACCTGGCGATGATGGCCGGGGTCGCGACGGTCTGCGAGGAGTGCGAGGGCAAGCGCTACCAGGCCGAGGTGCTGAAGTACGAGTTCGGCGGGCTCGACATCGCCTCGGTGCTGGCGTTGTCGGTGGCCGAGGCCGAGGCGTTCTTCGCCGACGGCGAGGCGAAGCTGCCGGCCGCGCACAAGATCCTGTCCCGGCTGTCCGATGTGGGCCTGGGCTACCTGTCGCTGGGCCAGCCGCTGACCACGCTGTCCGGCGGCGAGCGCCAGCGGCTGAAGCTGGCGGTGGCGATGGCCGAGGACGGCGGGGTGTACGTGCTCGACGAGCCGACCACCGGGCTGCACCTGGCCGACGTCGCGCAGCTGCTCGGGTTGCTGGACCGGTTGGTGGAGGCCGGGAAGTCGGTGATCGTCATCGAGCACCACCAGGCGGTGATGGCGCACGCGGACTGGATCGTGGATCTCGGGCCGGGTGCGGGGCACGACGGCGGGCGGGTGGTGTTCGAGGGGACGCCGGCGGATCTGGTCGCCGGGCGGTCGACGCTGACCGGGGAGCACTTGGCGGCGTATGTGCGGTGACCGCATGCGCCGCAATAGCCGCGCGTGCGACAGACCGCATGCGTAATGACAATGCCTGAATGCTTGGTCAAGTGAGCTGACCTGCCGGTTCACCGAACAGCCGGGTGGCTCGCGGCGTATTACCGTGGAGTGGTGACCCAGTCGTCCCGCACTGACACCGGTACCGGCCCCGGTACCGGCCCCGGCACCGGTACCGGCACCGGCCCGGGCCTGCCGGTCGTCGACCTGTCGCTGGCCGCCGGGTCCGGCGAGGACCGGGCCCGGCTGCACGGGACGCTGCGGGCCGCGGCCACCGACGTCGGCTTCTTCCAGCTGGTCGGGCACGGTGTCACCGCGAACGAGACGACCGCGCTGAGCGATGCGATGCGGTCGTTCTTCGCGTTGCCGGAGGCCGACCGGCTGGCGGTCAGCAACCTCAACTCGCCGCACTTCCGCGGGTACACCCGCACCGGGCACGAGCAGACCGGCGGGGCCCGGGACTGGCGGGACCAGATGGACATCGGGCTGGAGCTGCCGCCGCACGTGCCGGGGGCCGGGGAGCCGGCGTACTGGTGGTTGCAGGGGCCCAACCAGTGGCCGAAGGCGCTGCCGCAGCTGCGGACCGCGACGCTGGGCTGGATCGACAAGCTCAGCGCGGTGTCGGGGCGGTTGTTGCACGAGTTGCTGGCGTCGATCGGCGCGCGCCCGGATTTCTATGACGACGCCTTCGCCGGGCATCCGCACCTGCGGCTGAAGCTGGTGCGCTACCCCGGTACGGCTCCGGACGGCGCCGCTCAGGGCGTGGGGACGCACAAGGACTACGGCTTCATCACGCTGCTGTTGCAGGACTCCGTGGGCGGGTTGCAGGTGGCGCGTCCGGACGGGTCGTTCCTGGATGTGCCGCCGATGCCGGGGGCGTTCGTGGTGAATCTCGGGGAGCTGCTGGAGGTGGCCACCGACGGGTATCTGAAGGCGACGAGCCACCGGGTGGTCAGCCCACCGCACGCGCGGGAGCGGTTTTCGGTGCCGTTCTTCTACAACCCGCGGCTGGACGCGCATATCGAGCCGCTGGACTTCCCGCTCGCGCACCACGCGCCCGGGGCCACGGATGATCCGTCGAACCCGCTGTACGCGGAGTTCGGGCGGAACGAGCTGAAGGGGTATCTGCGCGCACAGCCGGAGGTGACGAAGAAGTTCCACGCCGACCTGCTGACGAAGTAGCGGTCGGGATGGATTCAAAGTGGCGGTCGGCATGACGTCGAAGTGGCGGTCGCCCGCTGCTGAAGTGGCGGTCAGCGGCGGTGGGGAATGCCGCCCGGGCGGCAGGCGTTGGCCGCAGTCGCACAGTTGTAGATCGCATCATGCAGTTCGCACGGGGCGGCGCTCACCAACGTCCGGCTGCTCCGGGAGACGAGGATCCATGAAGTACTCGCTGCTCGACGTCGCCGCGGTAGCGCCCGACGAGCATCCGGGCGACGCGCTGCACGGCGCGGTGCCGCTGGCGCGGGCCGCAGAGCGCAGCGGCTACGAGCGCGTCTGGTACGCCGAGCACCACAACATGCCGGCGATCGCGTCCGCGGCCACCAGCGTGGTGATCGCGCACGTGGCGGCGAACACCGAGCGGATCCGGCTGGGGGCCGGCGGCGTGATGCTGCCGAACCACTCGCCGCTGGTCATCGCCGAGCAGTTCGGGACGTTGGCGGCGCTGCATCCGGGGCGGATCGACCTGGGGCTGGGCCGGGCGCCGGGGTCGGACCAGGCGACGATGCGGGCGTTGCGGCGCGGTCCGGAGTCGGCGGACACGTTCCCGCAGGACGTGCTGGAGTTGCAGGGGTTCCTCAGCGGCGAGACGCGGATCCCGGGGGTGCGGGCGACGCCGGGCGACGGATCGAACGTGCCGCTGTACATCCTGGGCTCGTCGCTGTTCGGGGCGCAGCTGGCCGCGGCGCTGGGGTTGCCGTACGCGTTCGCGTCGCACTTCGCGCCGGACGCGCTGGCGCAGGCCACGCAGCTGTACCGGTCGGAGTACCGGCCGAGCGCGGCGAATCCGGAGCCGTATCTGATCGTGGCGGCCAACCTGATCGCGGCGCCGACCGAGCAGGAGGCCGCGGTCCAGTACCAGGCCGCGCTGCGGTGGCGGGCCAAGCGGTTCCTGGTGCGCGGGGAGGCGGAGCTCAGCGACGATGAGCTGGATCAGGTGCTGGCGACGCCGTCCGGGGAGCACGTGCGCGCGATGATGCGGGTCACCGCTTCCGGGACGTCGGAGCAGGCCGCGGACTACATCGAGCGACTGGCCGAGCGGACCGGCGCGGACGAGGTGATCCTGGCCCCGGCCTCGCCGCTGCGGGCGGAGCGGATCCGGGCGGTGGAGCTGGTGCCGGCGCCGGCGGCTCGGGCCTTGCAGGCGTCGTAGCCGGTGCGGGGGCCGTTCCGGGCTACCGCCTGGGTGCCGGGTGTCCAGGCCTGTGCATGGTCTGTGCATGGTCCGGCCGTCGGCGGGCAGGCACCGAAACGGCCCATCCGGCTGGCATCTCGCGGCGGCTTTGGCCAAGGTAGAGACCATGGCTGAAGCTGGGTTGCGGACTGGACGGAGCACGAGGACCGGCGGCGCGGCGGCGTTCGCGCTGCTGGCGGCGGTGGGGTTGCTGAGCGGGGCGTGCTCCAGCAGCGGATCGAAGACGGCGGCGAACGGGAGCACGTCGAGCTCTTCGACGACGCCTCCGTCGACCTCCTCCTCGACGTCGACGCCGAGCACGACTTCTTCGTCGTCCTCGTCTTCCTCCTCGTCGTCGTCTTCCTCGTCCAGCGCGCCACCCACGACGCCGCCCAGTTCCTCGTCCTCCTCCTCGGCGACCTCGAACCTGACGCTCCAGCAGCAGGTCGGGCAGCGCATCATCTACTCCTACCAGGGCCTGACGCCCCCGCAGCACCTGCTGGACCAGATCCGGCAGGGCGACGTGGGCGGCGTGATCTTCTTCGGCGGCAACATCTCCAGCCAGTCGCAGATCACCGGCGTGATCACCGAGCTGCGGCAGGCGCAGGCGGCCAGCCCGGTGCACCTGCCGCTGCTGCTGATGACCGACCAGGAGGGCGGCATCGTCAAGCGGCTGCCCGGGCCGCCGAACATCTCGGCCAAGCAGATCGGCGAGAGCTCAAACCCGGTCGGCGCCGCCACCGACGCCGGCACCGAGGCCGGACAGAACATGTCGGGCGTGGGCATGAACCTGAACCTCGCGCCGGTCCTGGACGTCTCCCGCTCCCCCGGCGACTTCATCGACGCCGCCCAGCGCTCCTTCGGCGAGAACCCGAACACGGTCTCCCAACTGGCGTCGGCCTTCCTGACGGCGCAGCAGAACACCGGCGTCGCGGCCACCGCCAAGCACTTCCCCGGCCTCGGCTCCGCCCCGAACGGCGCCAACACCGACGAGCGCCCGGTCACCCTGACGGTGTCCCTGAACAACCTGCGCACCATCGACGAGCTGCCCTACGCGGCGGCGGTGCAGAACGGCGTGAAGCTGGTCATGCTGTCCTGGGCGGTCTACACGAACCTGGACCCGAACCGCCCGGCCGGCATGTCCTCCACGGTGGTCCAGGGCGAACTCCGCGACCGCGTCGGCTTCAAGGGCGTGACGATCACGGACGCGCTGGAGGCCGGCGCGCTCCAGGCATACGGCAGCCCGGGCAACCGCGCCCTGTCCGCCGCCGAGGCGGGCATGGACCTGCTGCTGTGCTCCTCCGGCGACCCGGCGCAGGGGGACGCGGCCGCCGCGGCGATCGTGGACGGGGTGAACAGCGGGAAGCTGAGCCGGAGTGGGTTCGATGCGGCACTGGGGCGGGTTGACGCGCTGCGGGGCGGGTTGAAGTAAGGCCCCCGATTCAGCGTTCTGCTTCGCGGCGTCATCGCGCGAGACTCGCCGGCCTTTACCAAAGAAACACCCCGCCGCAGCGCCTCCCGCCGTCCCGGCACGGCAGTATGGAATGGCAGCCACTGCCGCGCAGAGCGGGCCCACCTGGGCGGACGGGGCGGGGGCACGCTAATGTTCCCCTTCGGCCAGCACGGCGTAGGGCGTGCGGGTGGTGGCCGAGTGGCCGGGAGGGGGTTCGGC
>NZ_JAAFYZ010000344.1 GCF_018274385.1 Catenulispora pinistramenti
CCCCCAAGCGATGGCCCGCCCCCCAAACGACAGCCCGGAGTGCGGGCTCGGCCAGTGCTCCTTAGTGTCGGTGATCATGCAGGCCGAGCAGGCGCGCCTAGACGCGGCCGACGACGGACGTGTGCTGTGGCGTGCGTGGGGTCCGTATCTGGCGGAGCGGGCCTGGGGGACCGTCCGCGAGGACTACTCTGCCGGCGGAACGGCTTGGGACTATTTCCCGCACGACCACGCGCGCTCCCGGGCCTATCGCTGGAACGAGGACGGGCTGGCCGGGATCTGCGACGACCGGCAGTGGTTCTGCTTCGCGCTGGCGTTCTGGAACGGCCGCGACCCGATCCTCAAGGAGCGGCTGTTCGGGCTGACCGGTCCGGAGGGGAACCACGGCGAGGACGTCAAGGAGTACTGGTGGTACCTGGACTCCACGCCGACCCACTCCTGGATGAGCTGGCGCTACCACTACCCGCAGGACGCCTTCCCCTATTACGACCTGGTGGAGGTGAACCGAAGCCGCGGCGGGGACGACGCCGAGTACGAACTCGTCGACACCGGGGTCTTCGACGAGGGCCGCTACTGGTCGGTGACCGCCGACTACGCCAAGGCCGGGCCGCACGACATCTGTATCAGGGTCACCGTAGAGAACCGCGGGCCGCGGGAGGCGACGCTGCACGTGCTGCCCACCCTGTGGTTCCGCAACACCTGGGCCTGGGGGCTCGCCGACCACGGCGACTACCCGGTGGTGCGGGGCGAGGGGGCGCAGCTGGTCGGCGACCACAAGTTCGTGGGCCGGATCGTGCTGTCCGGCGACGGGACGCCGACCCCGCTGGCCTGTGACAACGAGTCGAACGGGCAGTTGTTGTGGGGCGTCCCCGGCCGGTCGCGCTATCCGAAGGACGGCATCAACGACCATGTGGTGCACGGGGCACCGACCGTCAACCCGGATTGCAGCGGCAGCAAGGGCGCGCTGCACTATGTGCTCACCGTCCCGGCCGGTGAGTCCGCGCAGATCCGGCTTCGGTTGACCGCCGACGGCCCGGACGCCGCCGACATCTCCGAGCACTCCAGCGCGTCCCCCGAGAGCACCGAAGACACCGAGGACACCGAGGACTCGAAAGACGCCACGGACATCAAGGACGCCGATGTCTCCGAGCGTCCCGAGCGGTCCGGCTCGGAACGCTCCGGTCCCGAGCGCTCCGGTTCCGAACGCTCCGGCTCCGATCGTTCCGGTCCTGAACGCTCCGAACCCGCAGCCACCGAACAAGCCCCGACCCACGCGCCACCGGACCTCGGCCCCGGCTTCGAAACCGTGATGGCCGCCCGCGAAGCCGAGGCGGACGAGTTCTTCTCCGAGCTCACCCCGGCCAGCTGCACCGCCGACGAGGCGCTGGTGCTGCGCCAGGCCGTCGGCGGGCTGCTGTGGTCGAAGCAGTACTACCACTACAACGCCGCCCGCTGGCTCAAGGGCGACCCGCTCTACCCGGTCGAGGACCGCCGCGACCAGGGCCGCAACGCCCGCTGGTGGCATCTGTCGGCGCGCGACGTCATCGCGATGCCCGACGCCTGGGAGTATCCGTGGTTCGCCGCCTGGGACCTGGCCTTTCACGCGGTCGCCCTGGCCCGGGTCGATCCGGCGTTCGCCAAGCAGCAGCTGGAGCTGCTCTTGGAGGGCTGGTACCTGCACTCCTCAGGCCAGATGCCCGCCTATGAGTGGAACTTCGACGACGACAACCCGCCGGTCCACGCCTGGGCCGCGCTCCAGGTGTTCCACCTGGACGGCGCACGGGACTTCGACTTCCTCAAGCGGGTGTTCCGCAAGCTGCTGATGAACTTCACCTGGTGGGTCAACCACGCCGACCCGGACGGCGACAACGTCTTCAAGGGCGGCTTCCTCGGCCTGGACAACATCGGCCCGTTCGACCGGCACTACGGGCTGCCGCCCGGGACGTTCCTGCAGCAGAGCGACGGCACCGCGTGGATGGCGATGTACTCGCTGAACATGATGGAGATGGCGCTGATCCTGGCCCGGAAGGACAGCACCTACCATGACCTGGTCCCGAAGTTCTACGAGCACTTCGCGCTGATCGCCGAGGCCGCCTACCGGATCGGCCTGTGGTCGGAGCAGGACGGGTTCTTCTACGACGTGCTCCAGGTCCCCGGCACCGGGCTGGTCCCGGTCCGGGTCCGCTCGGTGGTCGGTCTGCTGCCGCTGACGGCGGCCACCTCCGTCCCGACCTCGCACCTGCGCTCGATCACCGCGTTGTCGAACCGGGTGCGCTGGTACCAGTCGAACCGGCCCGAGTACACCGAGCACCTGGGCGACGACGCCGACGGCGGCCAGCGCAGGCTGCTGGCGATGGTCGGACCGGACCGGCTGGGCCGACTGCTCACGCACATGCTGGACGAGGACGAGTTCCTGTCCGGCCACGGTCTGCGGGCCCTGTCCCGGGAGCACCACGACCACCCGTTCTCGCTGGCCGTGGCCGGCAAGCGCTACACCCTGGAGTACGAACCCGGCGAGTCCCGGACCGTGATGTTCGGCGGCAACTCCAACTGGCGCGGCCCGGTGTGGTTCCCGGTCAACTACATGCTCATCGACGCGCTCGACCGCTACCACGAGTTCTTCGGCGACAGCTGGCGCACGCCGTTCCCGGCGCCGGACGGTCCGCCGGCCACGCTGCGCCAGATCGCCAACGACATCGCGCACCGCCTGGTGTCGCTGTTCCTGAAGGACGCCGACGGCCGCCGCCCGGTGTTCGGCGACGTGAAGCTCTTCCAGCACGATCCCGCGTGGCACGACCTGATCCCGTTCCACGAGTACTTCCACGGCGACACCGGCGCCGGGCTCGGGGCCTCGCACCAGACCGGGTGGACGGCGCTGGTGGTCAACCTGATCTTGCGGCGGGAGTCGGGGCAGCCGCCGCGCTATTAGCCGGGCTGTGGCGGTGCGCTGCCGGTGTGCCGCTGGTGCGTTGTTTCGGTGCTGATGATCCGTGTTCTGATGCCAGGACGCGGATCAGGAGTGGACTGTGAAGACCCCCGCCACCCCGGCCAGCCTCAGCGTCCTGGTGACGACGTCCGAAGGCGCCGTGAGCACCAGCGCCGCGCCGACGTCGTGGGTGGCGCGGTCCAGGGCCAACAGCACGCGCAGCCCCGCGGAATCCAGGAACTGCACGCCCGCGCAGTCGACGCGGATCTCGCTTCCCGGTACGACCAACGGCCGGACCGCGGTGTGCAGGCGGTCGGCGGTCGCCAGGTCGACGTCGCCGGTCACGACCACGGTGGCGGCCGGGCCCGGGGCGGTCGCCGTGACCGAGAACTCGTGCATGCTCCTGCTCCTGTCCGGCTCGCGAGGTCTGCTGTCCGACACTATCCGACCCGCACCATCCGACCCGGCGCGCGTCCGGCCCGTCGGTCTTCCCACAGACGTTTCCGCCGATGTTTTCGCAGGTGTTTCCGCAGGTGGGGCCGGGACGGTTGTGGGAAAATGAGCGTGGCGGCACCGGTTGACAGTACCTGACAAATAACGCACATGTTTGATCCCGGGAGAATCGGCCACCCGGCATGGAAGAGAACCAATCGCCGCGTGGAACGGCCGAGGGAGTGGAACCATGGCGCAGCGGATCGATATGACCCGGGCCGATCGGCCGATGCCGCCCGGGGCCGCCTCCGTGGTGCTCACTGTGCCGGCGCACAGGGACTACATCACCATCGTCCGCTCCGCGGTGGCCCAACTCGGCGCCGGATTCGGCTTCACGATCGAGGAGATCGGCAATCTGCGGCTGGCCGTGGACGAGGCGTGCAACCTGCTGGTCGGGTACCGGTCGGCCGACCCGGCGCCGAATGATCTCCAGTGCCGGGCGCAGGTGCACGGCGACCTGCTGCGGGTGACCGTGATCGCCTCCGCCGAGGCCGCGGAGCCGCCGGACACCGAGGGCTTCGGCTGGAACATCCTGACGGCGCTGGTCGACACGCTGGCCTGGGAGCAGGACCGGGACACCGTGCGTGTCGAACTGGAGAAACGCCGCGGCACCCGGGACCTTTGAGCGGGGCCGCCATGGACGGTACCCAGGACCGGCCAGGGCCCGATGAGGAGTTCCACACCATTTTCCTCACTTACGCGACGCCGGTGATCGCCGCCGAGATCAAACGCCACTTCCGGGACACGACGTGGGACGTCCACGTGCCGCGCCACATGCAGGAACTGTCCGGGGCCCTGCGCCAGGCCCGGGAATCGCTCGCCCAGCAGCTCGGACGCGATCCGACGGTGACCGAACTGGCCCATCGCCTGGACGCCGGCGTCGACGAGGTCGCCGACGCGATGGACGCCGCAGCGGTCTACAACGCGACCTCCCTCGACGTCGCGGTCGGTATGGCCGACGGCGACGGCTCCACCCTCGGCGACCTTTTCGGCGCCGACGACCCCGCCTACGACCTGATCGTCGACCGCGAATCGCTGAAGCCGCCGCTGGCCGGACTCGACGGGCGCGACAAGCGCATCCTGCTCCTGCGCTACTTCCGCAGCCTGCCGCAGACCGAGATCGGCGAGGAGATAGGCGTCTCGCAGATGCAGGTGTCGCGGCT
The DNA here is from genome assembly GCF_018274385.1 of Catenulispora pinistramenti. Lineage (GTDB taxonomy): Bacteria > Actinomycetota > Actinomycetes > Streptomycetales > Catenulisporaceae > Catenulispora > Catenulispora pinistramenti. The sequence continues at coordinate 4,579 of NZ_JAAFYZ010000344.1, forward strand.
GCTGGCGCGCATTCTGGGGGAGCTGCGTAGCGGGCTTGGCGTGCGGCCGGGTCGGGCGGATGCGGAGCGAGGGAAGGACGAGTGACGAGCCATGAGTGAGAGCGGCATGTAGAACAGCGTGTAGAGCGGCGCGGGCGGGTCATCAGCAGCAGACATTGCGCCGTGGTGCCGGGTCCTCGCCCGGATGACCGCCCGGGACCCCCAGAACCGGCCGAAGATCGGCGAGGTCAGGGCGTCGCCGGCGGCCGAGGGGCCGGAATCGGGGGGTTTGGTCCGCCGGTCATCGGGCACCCGATGGCAATGGCCGGTTTGAACTTGGCGCGCAAGTTGATCCAGACCCATCTGGTGGGCGGCGAGATGACGCCCGGGTCCGAGATCGCGCTGCGCGTGGACCAGACGCTGACGCAGGACGCCACCGGGACGCTGGTGATGCTGGAGCTGGAGGCGCTCGGGCTCAAACGCGTCCGCACCGAGGTCTCGGTGCAGTACGTCGACCACAACCTGCTCCAGGCCGACGAGCGGAACATGGCCGACCACCTGTTCCTGCGCTCGGCCGCACAGCGCTTCGGGCTGTGGTTCTCCCCGCCCGGCGGCGGCGTGTCGCATCCGGTGCACATGCAGCGCTTCGGGATCCCCGGCAAGTCGCTGATCGGCTCGGACTCCCACACCTGCGCCGCCGGTTCGCTGGGTATGCTGGCGATCGGCGTCGGCGGCCTGGAGGTGGCGCTCGCGATGGCCGGGGAGCCGCTCTACCTGACCATGCCGCGGGTGTGGGGCGTGCGGCTGACCGGTGAGCTGCCGGACTGGGTGAGCGCCAAGGACGTGGTGCTGGAGATGCTGCGCCGGCACGGGGTGAAGGGCGGGGTGCACCGGATCGTCGAGTACCACGGGCCCGGCGTGGCGTCGCTGTCGGCGATGGACCGGCACGTCATCGCCAACATGGGTGCCGAACTCGGCGCCACCGCCACCGTCTTCCCCGCCGACGACCGGGTCCGCGACTTCCTGCGCGCCGAGGGCCGCGAGGACGACTTCGTCGCACTCGCCGCCGACCCGGACGCCGACTACGACCTCACCGACGAGATCGACCTGGCCGCGCTGGAACCGCTGATCGCCAAGCCCAGCTCGCCCGGCGCGGTGGTGCCCGTGCGCGAAGTCGCCGGCACCCCGGTGCACCAGGTGGTCGTGGGCTCCTCGGCCAATCCCGGGCTCCGCGACTTCGCCATCGTCGCCGCCGTCCTGCGCGGCCGGCACGCCCACCCGCAGGTCTCCCTCGACGTCAACCCGACCTCGCGCGAGATCCTGGCCGACCTGACCAAGACCGGCGCGACGCTGGACCTGATCCGCTCCGGCGCGCGCCTGCACCAGACCGGCTGCCTGGGCTGCATCGGCATGGGCCAGGCCCCCGCGAAGGGTCGCAACAGCCTGCGCACCTTCCCCCGCAACTTCCCCGGCCGCTCCGGCACCCCCGACGACCAGGTGTGGCTGTGCTCCCCGGAGACCGCCGCCGCCGCGGCACTGACCGGCGCCATCACCGACCCGCGGGAACTCGGCTTCGACTACCCGACCCTGGACCTCCCGGAGTCGGCGTCCACGGACGTCGTGGTGCTGGAGCACCCGCTGCCACCAGGCCTGGCCCAAGAAGTCGAACTCGCCAAGGCCGAGAGCATCGGCGCCCTGCCGGAGCTGGACCCACTGCCGGACACCCTGCACATCCCGGTAGCGCTGAAAGCAGGCGACGACGTCTCCACCGACGAGATCCTGCCCGCCGGCGCCGCCGCACTCCCATACCGCAGCGACATCGCCAAACTCGCCGACTTCTCCTTCACCCGCCTGGACGAGACCTACCCCCGCCGCGCCCGCGAACTCGGCAACCACGCGGTCATCGGCGGCGAGAACTACGGCCAAGGCTCCTCACGCGAACACGCGGCGCTGGCCCCGCGCTCCCTGGGCCTGCGCATCGTGATCGCGAAGTCCTTCGCCCGCATCCACTCCTCGAACTTGGTGAACTTCGGCGTACTGCCCCTGGAATTCACCGACCCGGCCGACTACGACGCCATCCAGCCCGGAGACGAGCTGCAGCTTGACGCACTGGCACAGGGGCTGGCCGACGGGGAGTTCACGGTGCGGGACGTCACGCAGGGGACGGAGTTCCGGGTGCGGCACCGGCTTTCGGGGCGGCAGGTCGCGACGATTCGGGCTGGCGGGCGGATCGCTGAGCATGCGGGTGGTGGGAGTTAGCGCTCAGAACATCGCCTACCGCAGGGTCCCGGAGCATCATTAGTGGCGTGTCAGGCACGCTTTGCCCGGCCGTTCGCGACGGGGTTCGTGACGGGGTTCGTGACGCGCTGGTCGCCGGGCGGGATCCGTTGTCGGCTGGTGTTGTGGGCCGGGTTGCGGTTTGCCTGTGGTTTTTAGAAGCTTTTTACGGCCTTCGGTCATAGTTGTGCCGGTTCGGGGTTCGTGGTGGTGGGTGTGTTTGTCGGCTGCCGGTTCGCGCGTTCACAACCCCGCCCCACCTCAGGCCTCTTCAACTCCGGCAAGTCAGAACAAGGACACAGGCCAGATCAAGAGCAAGATCAACAGCGCAGGCAAGATCAAGATCTGAAGGTCAAGGTCAAGGTCAAGGGCTGTGATGAAGGGCCGGGCCTCCGGCGGGCCTCGGCAACCTCAGGGAAACTAGCGCGGTTCCCTAGGGTGGCTGGGTGAGTCTCAGCGGCGGCGGTTTGTGGGGTGGTGCGGTCCGTTCCCCTCGGTCGCGTCGTCAGCCCGGGGGGTACAGCACCGGTGTCCGGGGGTAAAGTCCGCG
>NZ_JAAFYZ010000345.1 GCF_018274385.1 Catenulispora pinistramenti
GCCCCCACCAGCCGATCCACCCACTCCCGAGGCGCCGCGTCCGTCCAAGCCACCGCCAGCTCGACCGGCTCCAGATCGACCACCGGCACCAGCGCCACCCCCGGGCACACCGCCCACTCGGCCATGGCGATCGGCGCGAACCACACCCCGTGCCCGCGCCGCACCTGCGCCAGGCAGTCCTCCAGCGTCTGCACCACCGGCCCGCGCACCGCCGGACGGCCGTCGGGGCGCGGGTCCGCGATCCGGTGCGCCTGCACCGCCGGGGAGCCGAAGGCATCAACGATCACCACCGGATCCTCGGCCAGCTCGGCCACGGTCACCGACGCCGAGCCGGCCAGCCGGTGCCCCTCGGCGAGCAGCACGGCCCGGGCGTCGTGCCGGAACGTCGCGGTGTGCAGGTCCGCATCACCGGTCGGCAGCCACAACAGGGCCGCGTCCGAGGTGCCGGCGTGGAGTTCGGCCATGGCCTCGACCGGCCGCAGGACCGTGCGGACCTCGACGTCGAAGCCCGGATGGTCGGCCTCGATCACGGTGGCCAGCCGGATGGCCAGCTGCGTGGTCGGATGCGAGGCCGTGGCCACCCGCAGACGGCCGACCCGGCCCGCCGCCGCCGCGTGCACCGCGGTGCCCAGGGCGTCGGCGTCGGCCATCAGGGTCCGGCCACTGCTGGTCAGCTGCTCACCGGCCGCCGTCAGCCGCACCCCGCGCGAGGTCCGGACCAGCAGCGTGACGCCGAGCGCGCGCTCCAGGTTCTGGATCTGCAGCGACAAGGTCTGCTGGGTGACGTGCAGACGCGCCGCCGCCCGGGTGATGCTCGCCTCCTGTGCGACGACCAGGAACGACCGCAGGCTGCGCAGGCTGATGTCGTCGATCACACGCAGACGATAGCCGTAGGCGTGCGATGGACGGCGCGCCGCTCAGAACATCGCGCCGTTGGCCCGCACCGTCTGCCCCGACACCCAGCCCGCCTCAGCGCTGAGCAGCCAGCCGACCACCGGTGCGACGTCCGAAGGCCGGCCCAATCGCCCACGCGGGCTGTGATTGGCCGCCGCGGCCATCGACTCCGGGGTCTCCGCGTGCTGGTAGAAGTCGTCGTCGATCGGGCCGGGGGCCACCGCGTTCACCGTGATGCCGCGCGCGCCGAGTTCCTTGGCGGCGGCCAGGACCATCCGCTCCACGGCGGCCTTCGAGCCCGAGTACAGGCCGTAAGGTCCGGTCATGATGGACGTCAGCGTGGTCGAGAGCACCACATAGCGGCCGTCGTCGGCGATGTGCCGGGCGGTGGCGCGCAGGGTGTTGAACGCCGAGCGGGTGTTGAGGTCGATCAGGTGGTCGAAGTCCGCGTCGGTGAAGTCCGCCAGCGGCTTCTTCAGCACCGCGCCCGGCGTGTGGACGACGATGTCCAGCTTGCCGTGCCGGGCCACGACGCCTTCGAACAGCGCGTTCACGTCGTCCGACCGGCGCGCGTCGGACCGTATCGCCTCGGCGGTGACGCCGTGCTTCTCCAGCGCGAGCAGGGTCCGCTGCGCGGCCGCGTCGTCGTTGGCGTAGGTGATGACGGTGGTCGCGCCGCGGGCGGCGATGTTCTCGGCGAAGGCCGCGCCCTGGTTGCGGCTGCCCCCGATGACGAGGGCGACCTTGCCCTGGAGGTCCCGCTGCGGTTGCGGCTTCGCCGTGTCCGTCATCCCCGTGTCCGTCGTCCCCGTGTCAGCCATCGCTGTTTCCTTCCATCGGTGTCAGGGCTCGTGGTCCGAGCGCCGTGATCGATGGTGGCAGCGGGCGGGGGCGGGGCGGAAACAGAATGTCCCGGTGGCCGCCACAAGGAAATCTTGTGGCGGCGAGGTGCTCCTCAAGGCCCTGATAAGGCCCGGTCGGGCTAGTACGGCCGCTGCGGCCAGGGGGCGTCGGCCGGCCGCAGATCGTCCAGAGCGTTGGTGCTGATGACCGTGGTCAGGGCCAGCACCCCGGCCACGGTGAGCGGATTGTGCAGCTCCCCGGCCAGGATCAGCTTGGTCACCTCGGTCCGGTCGGCCCACACCACGGACATGTCGGCTTCCTCGTGCTCACGCGCGAACTGCTCGGCCTCCGCTTCGCGCACGCCGCGCGCGAGGTAGACGCGGATCGCCTCGTCGGAGCCGCCGGGGGTGGTGAACAGGTCGACCAGCACACGCCAGTCGTCGGCCTGCTGGTGCGCCTCTTCGTAGAGCTCGCGCTTGGCGCCTTCCAGCGGGTTCTCGCCGGGGTGGTCGAGCAGACCGGCGGGCAGCTCCCACAGCCGCCAGCCCACCGGGTGCCGGTACTGGCGCACCAGCAGCACCCGGTCCGCCTCGTCCAGGGCCACGACCCCGACCGCGCCGGGGTGTACCACGTAGTCGCGCTCGGCGACCTTGCCGTCCACCATCTTCACGGTGTCGGTCCGGATGGAGATCACGTGCCCGCGGAACTTCTCCTGCGAGGCCAGCACCGGCCACTTCTCCGGCTCGTCGCGGATCTCCATCACGCTTCCCTGGCTTTCCCTCGGCGGACTTGGCGGGCTCGGCAGACTTGGCGGACGCCGATGATCGCCAGCCTATCGCGACGGGTCGGTCAAGGCTCCGGCGCGCGGAAGCGCCCCGGCGCGAACGCCGGGGCGCGGAGCCCTGCCGAAACCTGCGGGAATCAGGCCCCCGCAGCACCGGCCTCAGCCAGCGGCTCACCGGCCGCGCCAGCCGCGGCCACTCCCTTCGAGCGCTCGACCGCGGCGGCGATCAGGCCCGAGAACAGCGGGTGCGGACGCGTCGGACGCGAGCGCAGCTCGGGGTGGGCCTGCGTGCCCACCAGGAACGGGTGCTGCTCGCGCGGCAGCTCGACGAACTCCACCAGCCGGCCGTCCGGCGAGGTGCCGGAGAACACCAGGCCGGCCTCCTCCAGGCGGGGGCGGTAGGCGTTGTTCACCTCGTAGCGGTGCCGGTGCCGCTCCTCGATGTAGGGCTCGCCGGCGTACAGCTCGCGCACGATCGTGCCCTCGGCCAGCTTGGCCGGATACAGCCCCAGGCGCATGGTGCCGCCCAGGTCGCCCTGGCCGGCCACGATGTCGCGCTGGTCGGCCATGGTGGAGATGACCGGGTCCGGGGTGGCCTCGTCGAACTCCGCGGAGTTGGCCGCGGCGATGCCGGCCAGGTGGCGCGCGCCCTCGATCACGATGCACTGCAGGCCCAGACACAGGCCGAGCAGCGGGATCTTGTTCTCGCGGGCGTACTTGACGGTGTTCACCTTGCCCTCGATGCCGCGCACCCCGAAGCCGCCGGGCACGCAGATCGCGTCCACGCCGGTCAGGTGCTTGGCCGCGCCCTCGTCGGTGGCGCACTCGTCGGAGGGGACCCAGCGGATGTTCACCCGCGCGGAGTTGGCGAAGCCGCCGGCCCGCAGCGCCTCGGTCACCGACAGGTAGGCGTCCGGCAGGTCGATGTACTTGCCGACCAGGGCCACGGTGACGTCGTGGTCCGGCTCGTGCACCCGGCGCAGCAGGTCGTCCCACTGGGTCCAGTCCACATCGCGGAACGGCAGGTCCAGGCGGCGCACCACGTAGGCGTCCAGGCCCTCGGTGTGCAGGACCTTGGGGATGTCGTAGATGGACGGGGCGTCCACGGCCGCGGTCACGGCCTCCTCGTCCACGTCGCACATCAGCGAGATCTTGCGCTTGATGGCCTGGCTGATCGGCCGGTCGGCGCGGCACACGATGGCGTCGGGCTGGATGCCGATGCTGCGCAGCGAGGCCACCGAGTGCTGGGTCGGCTTGGTCTTCATCTCGCCGGACGGGCCGATGTACGGCACCAGGGAGACGTGCAGGAAGAACACGTTGTCCCGGCCGACCTCGTGCCGGAGCTGGCGCGCGGCCTCCAGGAACGGCAGCGACTCGATGTCGCCGACGGTCCCGCCGACCTCGGTGATGACGATGTCGACGTCCTCACCGCCCATCCGCCGGATCCGGGACTTGATCTCGTTGGTGATGTGCGGGATCACCTGGACCGTGTCGCCGAGGTACTCCCCGCGCCGCTCCTTGGCGATCACCGCGGAGTACACCTGGCCGGTGGTGACGTTGGCCGAGCCGCGCAGCTCGGTGTCCAGGAACCGCTCGTAGTGGCCGACGTCCAGGTCGGTCTCGGCGCCGTCGTCGGTGACGAACACCTCACCGTGCTGGAACGGGTTCATCGTGCCGGGGTCGACGTTCAGGTAGGGGTCGAGCTTCTGCATCGTGACCCGCAGGCCCCGAGCTTTCAGCAGGGCTCCGAGCGAGGAGGCGGTGAGGCCCTTGCCCAGGGAGGAGGCGACGCCCCCGGTTACGAACAGGTGTTTCGTCTGGTGTGCCAAAGGGGGGCTCCCGCGGATCGCTGGCTACTAAAGGGGGCACTGCTCGAAAAGAGCGGTGGCGATGGGGTGCCGGAAGGGGCGTCGTCCGTGTCGGGGCGGCGAAGCCGGAACCTGTCATCCACGGGAGACCAGGATATCAGCAGTTGCCGGGCTTGAGGCTCACGGGTCGATCATGCGCGGACAGATGTCGGCAACGCCCCGTTCATGATCGGTTCGGCGGGCCTGGCGAACAGCCCGCGGAATAGGCGGCGAGGACCGCGGCGAGTTCGTCCTCGGGGCCGGGCCACAAGGCGTCCCAGCCTGCGGTCGGAGCGGCCGGGGCCGCGAGGAGGGCGCGCGCCAGGGCCTCGGGATCCCCGGCCGGAATCAGCGGCAGGCGGCCGGCGGTCACTTCGGCGACGCCGCCGACATCGGTCGCGATGACCCGCGGCACGCCGGCGCGCAGAGCTTCCTGCAAAGCCAGCGGTCGCGCTTCCCAGGTGCTGCACATCACGAAGGTGTCGATCGCGCGCAGCAGGTCGGCGACGTCGGTGCGATGGCCGAGAAGGGCGACCGGGAGGGCGTGTGCGTCGATGACCGCTTGGAGCGCTGTCCGCTGCGGGCCCTCACCCGCGATGGCGACCGGCGGGACGGCGCCGTGGCGCTCTTGAACGAGTATCAATGCCTTGAGAAGGGTGTCGTAGTCCTTCTGCGGGGCCAGCCGGCCGACGGCCAGGGCGATGCCCTGCTGATCGTCGGGAGCAAGGCCGAGTGCGCTCTTCAGCTCCGCTCGGACCTCGGCGGCGGGCCGGGTCGGTGCGGGCAGCGGCGGGGCGACGACTGGCGCGAACTGAGCGTTGCGCGCGCCGTGGCCTGTTGCCGACTCCAGGAGTTCGTGGGAGGCGGCCAGGACCGCGTCCGCGCGTTGGGCGATCAGCCGCAGCAGGACTTCCCCGGCCCGGCCCGTGGGCGCGTTGTGGAGGGTGACGACGGTGCGCTTGCGGGTCGCCAGGCAGGCGGCGGCGCCGACGCGGAGGCCGTGGGCGTGGACGACGTCGGCGCGCGATTGGCGGGCCGCGTGGCGGATCGCGGGGATCGCTCCGGTGCCGGTGGCGATCAGGGTGCGGACGTCGTGGCCGGCCTCGCGCAGGGCGCGGGTGAGGCTGTCCACGTGGACGCCGATGCCGCCGGTGCTTTCCGGACGGACCAGGAGGATTCTCAGGGGGTGATCGCCGGCGGCGTTTTCGCGGTTTGCGGCGTTATCGCGGTTCGCGGCGTCATTACGGTTCGCGGCGTTATCGCGGTTCGCGGAGCTCATCGTCCGGGCCGCCGTCCGCGCCGGTTGTCGACCGTGGCGCGCAGCCACTTGCCGCACTCGGTGTCCGGGAGCAGGCGCTTGGCCGCGACGATCGTGGCACCGACGAACACGGCGATCGTCAGCAGCGCCGTCGCCGCGCCGATCAGCATCGCGCGCAGCGGGCCGGTCGCGCCGGGCAGGTCGGCCAGCAGCATGCCGGCCGGGGTGGCGACGGCCGCCGCGATCAGGGCCACCAGCCCCGCGCGGCCGACGCCGGTGAGCGCGGCGCGTCCGATGCCGCGGCGGACGGCCGTGAGCAGTGCCGCGCCGGCCACCGACATGCCCAGGACGTTGCCCAGGCCCAGGGCGATCACCGCGTCCTCACCGGGGAACAGCGAGACCAGCGTGAGGTCGGCGGCCAGGACCGTGAACCAGCCCGCGCAGACCGAGACGGCGGCGGCGCGGCCCCGGCCGGCGGCGTAGAGGGCGCGGCTGAGGTGGGCCAGCAGGCCGTAGCCGATCAGGCCGGGGGCGAAGGCGGTCAGGCCCTGGCCCATCATCTCGACGGTGACGCCGCCGCCGGTGCCGTGCCGCGCGGTCAGGAACAGCCGGGCGGTCGGCCACGCGGCGGCGGCCAGGACCGAGGCGCCGGCCGCGGAGAAGATCACCACGGCCTGGGTGGTGGCCGCGACGCCGTGCGCGTAACCGGGGCGGTCGCCGGCGGCCCACTTCGCCGACAGGTCGGTGAAGGCGCTGGTCGCGACCGGGACCGCGAGGACCGCGTAGGGCAGCGAGTAGACGGCCCAGACCAGGTTGAAGACGGTGAGGGTGCCGGTCGAGGCGTGGCCGGCGTTGGACAGCAGCACGATGGTCAGCACCGCGAGCTGCTGGGCGATCAGGGTCGCGACGCCGGCCACGCCGAGGGAGCGGGCCTTGCGCGCGACGCCGTCGGGGAAGCGGAAGGTCGGCCTCAGCGCGAGCTTCGCTCTTCGGACCGCCGGGAGCAGCGACAGGACCAGGATCAGGACGCCCGCGGACGTGCCGAGGGCCAGGACCAGCTCGGGCGCGTGGTGCAGGTTGCGCAGGTGGGCGCCGCGGCCCCGGTCCAGGAAGGCGAAGACCGTGTAGGAGCCGATGACGACCAGGCTGGACATCAGCGGGGCCAGCGCCGGGGCCAGGAAGCGGCGGTCTGCTTGCAGCGTCGCTCCCAGGACGACGGCGGCGCCGTAGAGCGGGATCTGCGGCAGGAAGAAGACCAGGAACCGGCTGATCTGGTCGGTGTAGACCTGGGCGGCGTGGTCGGAGCCGTGGCCGCCGGCCAGGATGTGGCCCATCGGCCCGGCCAGCAGGACACCGGTCGCGGACAGCGGGATCAGGACGGCGAGCGTCCAGGTCAGCAGGGCCGAGACGATGCGCGAGGCCCGGGCCCGGTCGGCGGGGCCGTCGCCGCCGCCGGTGAGCGGCCCGGCCAGCAGCGGCACGGCCACCCCGGCCAGCGCGCCGCCCGCGGTGATCTCGAAGACGATGTTCGGGAGCTGGTTCGCGGAGTTGTAGGCGTCGGCCAGGGCGCCGGCGCCGACGGTGTGCGAGAAGACCAGCCAGCGGCCGAAGCCGACGACGCGGGAGGCGACGGTCGCCACCGCGATGAGGATGGCGGCGCTGGCCAGGGAGGAGGCGGCCTTGGCGGTGCCGGTAGTGGTGGCGGCCCTGGCGGCGGTGCCCGGGCCGGGGCGGCGGCGGGGGCG
>NZ_JAAFYZ010000346.1 GCF_018274385.1 Catenulispora pinistramenti
GGGATCGGGGATTCGGTGACCATGCGCCGACTGTAGGTAGCGCGATCCCGGTTGTCATACGGATTTCGGCAGTCAGCGCTCGCCGTCGCCGAGGAACCGGCGCAGCGCCTCGACCACCAGGTTGTGGTCGTCCACCTGCGGCAGCCCGGACACAGTCACGGTCCCGACAACGCCGACACCGGCGACCGCGATAGGGAAAGCACCGCCGTGAGCGGCATACGTGTCCAGCGGCAGCCGGGTCGACTCCTCGAACGTGGTCCCGCGATCGCGGTGCCGCTGCCCGACCAGCAGCGAGCTGTGGCCGAAGCGCCGGACGACGTTGTTCTTGCGCTCGATCCAGAAGCCGTTGTCCGGGCTGGTGCCGGGCCGGGCGTGGTGGAACAGCTGCTGGTCGCCTCGGTGGATGTCGACGGCGACCGGCAGTTCGCGCTCGCGGGCCAGCTGGACCAGGAGCGAGCCCAGGGCCCAGGCGTCGTCGTGGGTGAAGGTCGTGAAGACCAGCTGTTCCTCTTGGGCGAGCAGTTCATCGCTCGTGGTGGGTTCGCTCACGAGGCGAGTTAATCAACGCTGTTGACAAACAGTCAACCGACGGCCCGCCGACACCCGCGGGTGGCCCGACACCCGGCACCCCTCACGCAGCGCCGACCTTCTCCCCGACCCGCGCCGGACTGCCCGGCAGCCACACGCTGAGCAGCGCCCCGCCACCCGGCGCGCGGGCCGCCTCGACCCGGCCGCCGTGATTCGTGGCGATGTGCTGCACGATGGCCAGGCCGAGGCCCGAGCCCGGGGTGGAGCGGGCCTCCGGGGAGCGGTAGAAGCGCTCGAAGACGTGCGTGAGGTCTTCCTCGGCGATGCCCGGCCCCTGGTCCGCCACCTGGAGCATGCCATCGGTCAAGGTGACGGTGACCGTGCCGGCGGCCGGGGAGAACTTCGTCGCGTTGTCCAGCAGGTTGGTCACCATACGTTCCAGCGCCGTGGCGTCGCCTTGGAGGTACCAGTGCTGGAGCCGGAAGTCATACCTGACACCGCCAAGCGCGCGGCGCTGCACCCGCTCCGCGGCGCGTTCAACGACGTTGACCAGGTCCAGCCGCTCGATGGTGTGCGCGGGCTGGTCGTCCCGGGAGAGCTCGACGAGGTCTGAGATGAGGATCGAGAGCTCTTCCATCTGCGCGCGCACGTCGTTCAGGAGCGCGACGCGTTCCTCCGCGGGCAGCCGACGGTCATCCGGCGGCGCGGCCGCGACCTGGGCCAGCAGATCGAGGTTGGTGCGGATGGAGGTGAGCGGAGTGCGGAGTTCGTGGCCGGCGTCGGCGACGAGGCGCTTCTGGTGCTCCCGCGATCGGGCCAGCGCCTCAAGCATCGTGTTGAAGTTGCGGGTCAGGTGTGCGATCTCGTCATCCCCGTTGACCGGCAGCGGCGCGAGGTCCCCGGTGCGGGCGATGTACTCGGTCGCCTGCGAGAGCCGCACCACCGGCCGCAACGCCGCGCGTCCGATCGCCAGCCCGGCGAAGGCCGCGAGCCCGATGCCGAGCAGCCCCACGACGATCGAGATGGTGGCGATGGTGCTCAGGACCGATTCGGTCGGGGCCAACGACGTCGAGAAGACCAACGCCGAGGGCTGGGAGCTCGCCGTGGATCCGCCGGGGGCCGCCCCCTGCGATACCCCCGCAGAACTATCGGCGAAGCTGTTATAGATGGCGTAGACACGGTAGTCGACACCGTTGTAGCTGACGGTCCTCAGCGACTTGCCGCTCTGCCCGTCAGCCACAGCGACCTCTGGCGGCCCGAAGGGCGCCGACACCTGATAGGTGGCCAGGACCTGCCCCCGCTGCCGCAGCTGAAGGTTCAACGGCTGATCCGCGGTGCCATCGGCATAGACCAGCGACTCCTGGTAGCCGGAGACCGCCAGCATCTCCCGGTTCTGGTCCTGATTGAGCGTGCTCGGGTCGTACATCGCCAGCGGCTCCGCGGTAAAGACAGTCGCGCGCAGCTCCAGCTCGTGGTCCATCCGATTCATGATCGTCCGACTGATGGCCAGATAGCTGATCAACGCGCACAGCGCCACCGACAACCCGACCGCCGCCACCACCAGAAGGGTGATCCGTGATCTGAACGACCGCCGACTCACCCAACCCCCATCCCTTGCCATGCGCAGAGCCTGGGGCGTCCCGCTGAGAGACGGCTGAGATGCAACCGTGAGGAGAGTGAGGAAGGATCTCAGCCGCGAGCGCTCACGCGGTACCGCGGCAGTCGGCAGCCGACCCCGCTACCCCCCCAGCCGCAAGCCCGGAACAACGTTGGCATAGATCTGCTGAGCAGCCTGCGTCCCCACAGCGCCCTCAACCTGCCGCCGCGTCGCCCCCTGCTCATAGAACGGGTAGTCGCTGGCGAAGACCACTCGCTCAATGCCATAAGTCTCGATGGCGAGTCGGAGCGCACCCGGGTTGCCCGCGGCCGTGTCAACGTAGAAGTTGGTCCGGAAGTAGTGCTCGATCCGGTGCTTGGCCTTGCTGCCCCCGAGCAGTTCGATGCGCTCGGCGATGTAGGGCAGCACCCCGCCGAGATGCGGATGGACGACGACGAGGTCGGGCACGACATCCAGCAGACCCGAGTCGATCAGCCGCAGCGCCGTCAGCGAGGTCTGATACACCCAGGACAGTCCGGCGTCCTCGCGCAGATTGCGGATGCCGACGCCGGTGGCGGACCGGAAGCCCGGGTGCAGCACCAGGGGGACGCCCAACTCCGCGATGCGGGCGAACACGGGAATCGTGTCCTCGGTGACCAGCGGATGCCGCTCGTCGACGGTGGTCTGTTGCGAGACGCCGCGCAGGTCCAGCTCGCCGATCGCGTGGTCCAGCACCTTGAGTGCCAGGGCCGGGTCCTGCATGGGCAGGGCGGCCAGGGCCACCACGTGGTCGGGGTGCTCGCGCTGCACCCGCGCGTACTCCACGTGGATGCGGTCGAGCAGTTCGGCGGCTTCGTCGGCCGGGAGGTGGGAGACCTCGGCCAGGGTGGCCGGGCCGAGCACCAGGACGTCGACGCCGGCCGCGGCGGCGTGCGCCAGGTGATCGTCGAAGTCCGCCATGAGGCGGTTCATCAGCGGCTGGCTGCGGTTTTCATCGAGCCACAGGACGTAGTCGCCGTCCGGACCGCGCTCGGCCCGCGGGTAGGCGGTCCGGCCGACGAGCCCTTCGACGACGGAGGGCGGGTACCAGTGGGCCTGGTAGTCCACCACAGGGGTTGTCGAGGCGAGAAGGCTATTGCCGGATTCGGATTCTGCGGTCATGGTGACCTCCCGGTGAGAATACGCAGCCGCATGAGCGGCTTCCGCGTGAGCGGCTTCCTTTGCAGCGTAATCTCGGGAGGATCAAAGCAATTAGCTACTCTTATCGATATCTGCCATTGTCGCCATCGATTCCTCGCCGTCCAAAGCCGCCGCAGCCTGTAGCACACGTTCACGCAGCCACCGATGCCCCGGATCGCTATCGGCTCGAGGCTGCCAATACATCCCCAGGTGCAAAGGCTCAAAGGGCTGCGGGGGCTCCAGAAGGCGGATGGAAGCCTGACTCCCGGTGGAAGCCTGGCTCAGGAGGGGAGCTTGACTACCGAAATACCGCCCGAGCCGTTCCGGCACCACCGCCATCATCCGCGTGCCGGCCAACACCAGCGGCTGGATGACAAGGCTCTGGGTCCCGATCGCGGGCACGCGCTCCACGCCCTGCCGCCGGAACAGTCGCTCGATGATCGGGTCCGCGAAACCGGCGCTGTAGGAGACCAACGGCAGCGTCCGGAACTGTTCCTCGGTCAGCCGCTCCCCGACCTCCGGATGCCGCGCGTCGACCGCGCACACCAGGTGGTCGGTGAACAGCCGGGCCGAGCTGACCCGCAACTCCGCCGACTCCTCCGGAAGGATCAGCAGATCCAGCCCGGGCCGGCTCAGCTGCTCGGCGTAGTCGACCGCGACCGGCCGAATGAGCAGCCGCAGATTCGGCGCCTCCGCCTCCAACGCCGCCACCAACGGCCCCAGCAGGAACAGCAACACGTAGTCGCTCGCCATGAGCGTGAAGGTCCGCCGGGCCGTGCGCGGATCGAAGCCCCGACTGGCCCGCAACGCGGAGTCGATCAGGTCCAAAGCCTCCTGGAACGCGGCCCTCAACTCCACGGCGCGCGGCGTCGGCACCAGCGACCGGCCATCGCGAACCAGCAGCGGATCGCCGAAGAACGACCGCAACCGGGCCAACGACGCGCTCATCGCCGGCTGCCCGACCGACATCCGCACCGCCGCTCTGGTGACGCTCCGCTCGGCCATCAGCGCCTCGAACGCGAGCAGCAGGTTCAGGTCGAGCCGGTGAAGCTGCTCATGCGGCATCGCGGCCACCTCCGATCATCACCGGGACACTAACTCACGGTGAGCGGGGTTGCGGTTCGCGAGCCGCGGGCCGGCGTCAGGCCGCCGACTCGTCCTCTACGAGGCGGCCGAACACCCACGTTCCGGGCGCCGCGGGATCATCCCCGACCCAGAACTGAGTCCATAGAGAGCGGAACTCCTGCTGCGAGACATGGCCGTCGCCGTCGAGGTCGAGGCGGGCGAAGATCTCGTCGGTGTCGGTCGGGCGGCCGTTCCAGGCCTCGATGAGCCGACGGTACTCGGCACGGGAGATGTGGCTGTCGCGGTTCTCGTCGATGGCCTCGAACATGGCGTCCGCCGTCACGCTCACCGCGTCGAGCATCGTCGGCAGGATGTCGACGACGGTGAGAACGTCGTCCAGGGTGACGTGCCCGGCGTCCGCCGCCGACGCGCTGAGCGATGACCACCAGCCGAGCATGATCGCTCGCAGTCGCTCGTGGTCCTCGGTGCCGGGTTCCAGGCCGCGCAGGACGGTCCAGCGCGCTGCCAGCGCGTCGAAGTCGGCCTCGATGAGATATCCCCGGCGGTCTGTGTCCATCGCGGTGAAGACGCCCGCGACCTTGCGTCGCTGGAATTCGCTCGCCATGGGCCCATGGTGGCGGCGAAGCGGATACGACGGGCATGTTCCCGACTCAAACCCCGCTATCGGGTGAGAATCGGGGGTCGGGGTCGGGGTCGGTTCCGCGCCGCGTTCTCCTGGGCTTCGAGGAGTTCGGCGCTGTGCTCAAGCGTCCAGCGGCCCAGAGCGGCCAACGGACCGTCGACCAGGCTCTGCCCCAACGCGGTCAAGGCGTACTCGACGCGGGGCGGTGCCTCGGCATGCGCACGTCGGTCGATCAGTCCGTTGGCCAGCAAGCGATGCAACGTCTCGGTCAGAACCTTGTCGCTGATGCCACCGATCGCCGTCCGCAGTCCGCGGCGTCGGCACGGTCCCGGTCGAAGCGCGACCAGAACGACGGGATCCCACGTGTGCGCAACGAGATCAGTCCCCGCGCGCAGCTGACAATCGGCGGCCAATTCGCCGCCGTGGTCTTCGTGATCGCTCATGACGCTGCCATTATCGCGCTCCCGTCGCGCACCGATCGGTGCGTAACGCCTTGCCTACTGTGGCTCGATCAGCGTCAAGGAAACGGAGACACGATGCGCATCGGGATCCTGGGGACGGGAACACTCGCGGCGGTATTGGGTGAGGCGTGGACGCGCGCCGGGCACGAAATCACCGTCGGCGGACGATCGCCGGAGAAGGCGCAAGCGCTGGCCGATCGGCTGGGCCGCGGGACACAGGCCGTCGCCCCGCGACACGTCGTCGCCGGACGTGATGCGGTGCTGCTCGCCGTGTCCTGGGACGGCGTGGAGGACATGCTGCGGGCATCGGGGGCGTATGAAGGCACGCTGGCGGGGACGCCGTTGATCGATCCCACGAACGCCGTCGAGCATGGCGTCGGGACGTTGCTCACCGCTGACGGTGATTCCATGGCGCGGCGGATCGCCGAGCTGGCTCCGGGGGCGCACGTCGTCAAGGCGTTCAATCTCTTCCCCGCCGAGCAGTGGCAACAGACCGCGGCCTTGTCCGCAGCCACCGACTCTTCCGTCACGGTGACGGTCACGGTGACCATGTGCGGCGACGATCCCGCGGCCCTGGACGTCGTCAGCCGACTCGTCCGCGACGTCGGTGCGGCGCCGGTCGTGCTGGGCACGCTGGATCGCGTCCGTCAGCTCGAGGAGGTCGCGGGTTTCGTCATCGGGCTGGCCTTCGGCGGCACCGATCCCCACTCCGCGATCCCGCGCGTCCCCTAGCCGGACGGGGATCAGCCTCGGCCCGCTCCAGGCAGCCCCTAAAAGTCGAAGCCCAGTAGGCTTGAGGCGTGCACTGCGTACTGGAGAACCACCTGCGGCCGGCCCGCCGAGCGGTGCGACATCGGCTCGAGGGGGCGACCATACTGACCAGAGACGACCTCAGCCCGGACGGGATGCGGAACGGCGGGCCGGACGGCCCGGACCACAGGTTCGCACGAGGCGAAAGGCCAGGCCGATGATCGAGCTCGACGGGATTCCGGAACTGGCCGACCCGGTGATGGTGGCGGCCTTCGAGGGGTGGAACGACGCCGGCGAGGCGGCGTCGAACGCGGTGAAGCACCTGGCTGAGGCCTATGCCGGGGGCGGGCGGGTGTTCGCGGCGCTGGACGGCGAGGACTACTACGACTACCAGGTGCACCGGCCCATGGTGGCCGCGGCGGAGGACCGGCGGCAGGTGATCTGGCCGACCACGCGGTTCTCGATCGTGCGGGCGCCGGCCCGGTTGTTGCCCGGGGACGCGCACGAGGAACCGCGGGACCTGGTGCTGGTGCACGGCGTGGAGCCGAACATGCGCTGGCGTTCGTTCTGCGAGGAGATACTGGGGCTGGCGCGGGATCTGGGCGTGGGGCAGGTCATCACGCTGGGCGCGTACCTGGCCGACGTGCCGCACACCCGGCCGACGCTGGTGACCGGGACCAGTTCCGACGAGGCCTACCAGGCGTTGTTCGACGTGGAGCCGCCGACGTATGAGGGGCCGGTGGGCATCACCGGCGTGTTCCAGGAGGCATGCCACTTCGCGGGGATCCCGCTGATGTCGTTCTGGGCGGCGGTGCCGCACTACGTGGCGCACCCGCCGGTGCCGAAGGCGACGCTGGCGTTGCTGCGGCGGCTGGAGGACGTGCTGGACCTGTCGGTCCCGACGAAGCGGCTGGCCGAGGAGGCGCAGGCCTGGGAGGCCGGGGTCGACGAGCTGGCGGAGAACGACGCCGAGGTCGGCGAGTACGTGCGCACGCTGGAGGAACAGCGGGACAACGAGGACGCCGCCGATCTGCCGGAGGCCAGCGGCGAGGCGATCGCGCGGGAATTCGAGCGGTATCTGCGGCGGCAGGAGCGGCGGCGGGGGTCTGAAGAGGGGTAGGGC
>NZ_JAAFYZ010000347.1 GCF_018274385.1 Catenulispora pinistramenti
CATCTACCAGCACACCAGCAACTTCTACGACGTCACCTCCGGCAACGACGGCACCTGCACCCCGTCCTACCTGTGCACCGCCGGAACCGGCTACGACGGCCCGACCGGCATCGGCACCCCCAACGGCATCACCGGCCTGCAGACCGGCGGCAGCGGGACCGAGACCGTCTCGGTGACCAACCCCGGCAGCCAGACCTCGACGCAGGGCACTGCGATCAGCACCCTGCAGATCTCCGGCACCGACTCGGCCGGCAAGTCGCTGACCTACACCGCCACCGGACTCCCGGCCGGCCTGTCGATCAGCAGCTCCGGCGCCATCACCGGCACCCCGACCAGCACCGGCGCCTCCAGCGTGACGGTCACGGCGTCCTCGGGCACCGCCTCCGGCTCGACCTCGTTCTCCTGGACCGTCAGCACCTCCGGCGGTGGCGGCGGCTGCACCGCGGCGCAGCTGCTGGGCAACGCCGGCTTCGAGACCGGCAGCGCATCCCCGTGGACCGCGTCCTCCGGCGTCATCAACAGCGACACCACCGACGAGCCCGCCCACTCCGGCAGCTACGACGCCTGGCTCGACGGCTACGGCACCACCCACACCGACACCCTCGCGCAGACCGTCAGCATCCCGGCCACCTGCACGAGCGCCAACCTGTCCTTCTGGCTGCACATCGACACCGGCAACGTCTCGGGCTCGGCCGAGGACACCCTGGCCGTCCAGGTCCTGAACTCCTCCGGCACGGTCCTGTCGACCCTGCACACGTTCTCGAACCTGGACGCCAACAACGGCTACTCGCAGTTCTCCTACAACCTGGCTCCCTACATCGGCCAGAAGATCACCATCAAGTTCACCGGCACCGAGATCGGCGACGGGCAAACCTCGTTCGTCAACGACGACAACGCCCTCAATGTGGATTAGCAACTGGGGCTAGCAGTCAAGCCGCATCATGCTGAGCTGCGGGTGGTGGACCGGCGACGGTCTGCCACTCGCAGTGCGCTGTTGCTGCTGCGTGGTCTGTACGGTGCCTGCGGGAGAGTAGGCCGGCCTCGGTGGCGCGGTGTGCGGTGCGTGGTGCGTGGTGCGTGGTGCGTGGTGCGGCAAGTCTTGCGTGTGGGGTGGTTGGGGTTCGGGTCTTCTTGTGGGGCTGAGGTTTGCGGGCCGGGTTGCGGTTGGGGTGTGGGTTGAAAGGCGATTTTTACGGCCTTCGGTCATAGTTTTGCCGGTTCGGGGTTCGTGGTGGTGGGTGTGTTTGTCGGCTGCCGGTTTTCGCGTTCACAACCCCGCCGCACCTCAGGCCTCTTCAACTCCAGCAAGTGAGGGCAAGGACAAGGGCAAGATCAACGGCACAGGCCAGATCAAGAGCAAGATCAAGAGCTGTGATGAAGGGCCGGGCCTCCGGCGGGCCTCGGCAACCTCAGGGAAACTAGCGCGGTTCCCTAGGGTGGCTGGGTCAGGGCTCAGCGGCGGCGGTTTGTGGGGTGGTGCGGTCCGTTCCCCTCGGTCGCGTCGTCAGCCCGGGGGGTACAGCACCGGTGTCCGGGGGTAAAGTCCGCGCGCTGCGGTCGGCGGTCTGAGCTGCGGTTTCGTACGGCGCGAACTTGACCCCCGGCCACCGGCACTGTAGGCGAAGCCCTGCCGACGCGACCGAGGGGAACGAACCGAAAACCAGCCGGAAGAATGGCAAAGCCCAGTGGTTCGGTACCGGCGGCTCGGCGAGTTCGGCCGCCGGTTCAGCGCCTGGCAGCGCACCAGCCCCGAGGTGTACATTCCCGGCTGGCGGGTGCGGATCGCGCCGACTACCAAGACAGACACCGGCGGATAGCGGATTGGCCTCGCCACCAAAGCCGATGCTGCGGGCAGCAAGGCCCGCCGGGATATCAGCAACTGGCGATTGGTTGTTGTGGGCGCAGTGTCCCGCACCGCACCCGGGCATGTTCTCGACTAACTGACCACTGGCCCGCCGCCACACCCTTACTGGCAGCGGCATCAACCAACCGGTGTCCTCGTTCCCTGCGTTTTGTATTTCTCCGGCTGGTTTTCGGTTCGTTCCCCTCGGTCGCGTCGGCAGGGCTTCGCCTACAGTGCCGGTGGCCGGGGGTCAAGTTCGCGCCATACGAAACCGCCGCCCACCTGCATGTCCGCAGCGCGCGGACTTTACCCCCGGACACCGGTGCTGTACCCCCCGGGCTGACGACGCGACCGAGGGGAACGGACCGCACCACCTCACAAACCGCAGCCGCTGAGACTGACCCAGCCACCCGAGGGAACCGCGCTAGTTTCCCTGAGGTTGCCGAGGCCCGCCGGAGGCCCGGCCCTTCATCACAGTGGTCTGGCGCGTTGCAGCGCCGTCGTGTCGGCGCGAAAATGACCCCGAGAGGTGCTGTCAACGTCGCTGACGGTTCACCTCGCCCCGCTCGTCATGATCCTGCGAACACTGAGCCGACGCAGCGATATCGGAGCGGTTCGCGAACTGAACCCGAAGCTTCACGCGACGGCACGGATCCTTGACTGCCATCTGCACCAACATCGCCTGGGAGGCCGGGCCATTTCATGGTGCCCTGGGTCACCCTCATTTTCCGGCTAGCCCTTGACCTTGACCTTGCTTGTGGCTCTTGATCTTGCCTGTGATGTTGATCTGGCCTTTGTCCTTGCTCTGACTTGCTGGAGTTGAAGAGGCCTGAGGTGCGGCGGGGTTGTGAACGCGAAAACCGGCAGCCAAGTCACAGACCCGCCGACCCGAACCCCGAACCGGCACAACTATGACCGAAGGCCGTAAAAAGCTTCTAAAACCCAAATATCAACCGCAACTAACCCCACAAACTCCCGCCCCCCAAAAAACACCCGAACCCCGAACAGCCCCCAGCCAGAGGGATCCAACACCCCTCCCCATGCTTTGATAACCAGGTGAACCCCGACGAAGAACTCGTCTACGAAGTCGACGAGAACGACCGGATCCTGCGGATCGTGCGCCGCGGCGAACTCACCGACCACAACCTGCGGCACCGGAGTATCGCCATCCTGTTCCGCGACAACGCGGGCCGGATCCTGGTGCATCGCCGCGCCGAGGTGAAGCGGGTCTTCCCTAAGCACTACGACATGTTCGTCGCCGGGATGGTTCCGGCCGGTGAGACCTACGACAAGACCGCGCGCCGGGAGGCCGCCGAGGAGGTCGGGCAGCGCAATGTCGTGCTGCGGCCGGTTGGCAAGTGGCGGTATGACGTGGAGCCGGTGCCGCAGTGGGCCTGCGTCTATACCGCCACCGTCACCGGTCCGGTCGTTCCGCAGCCGGAGGAGGTGGAGTGGTTCGCGTTCCTGACCGAGGACGAACTCGAACAGAGCATCGCGGATAACGAGTTCTGTCCGGACAGCCTCTACTTGTACCGGCGCTTGCGGCGCGAGCCGGAGGAGTAAGCCAGCGCGAGCCGGAGTGAGGCCCGCGCCCTGGACCGGGAGCGGCACCGAACCCGCGGCGGCACCGCCCCCCAGCGGATCAGCCCGCTG
Source organism: Catenulispora pinistramenti (assembly GCF_018274385.1). Taxonomy (GTDB): domain Bacteria; phylum Actinomycetota; class Actinomycetes; order Streptomycetales; family Catenulisporaceae; genus Catenulispora; species Catenulispora pinistramenti. The sequence goes on from NZ_JAAFYZ010000347.1 coordinate 3,497, forward strand.
ACAGAACCAGCCGCTGCCGCCTGGCGTCGATCTCGTCGATGCGCACGGTCAGCCGGTCGCCGACCTCGGGGGTGTGGTCGAGGTGAGTCCTGTGCAGCAGGCCCTCGACCCTCCCGCCGAGTCGGATGAAGGCGCCGAAGGGCGCGACCTTGGTTATCGAGCCGGCGACGAGGTCGCCGGAGGCGTGGTCCGCGGCGAACGCGTTCCACTCCGCATGAAAGTCGTCCTGCTCGGGCACGTGGTCACCTCATTCGTAACGGGCCGTCCGCGGCTTCGCGGCTTGTGCCCAGTCTCGCAACCAGGTGCCCCCGCGGCTACCCCCGGGACACAAACACCTGGCGGACACCGGGCGCCGGGGGCGATCGTCGTCGGCTACATTGGGCCGGGTGGCACAGACGGCGGCACTTGGCCGGGGACCGGAGTCGGCACGCTCGCGACTGGTCCGGCTCGGCTTCACCGATCCCGAGTCCGCCCTCGAGACGCTGGCCGAGGCCCCGCTCGGCGAACTGAGCGGCGATCCGTTGTTCCTGGAGGCGATCGGCCGCACCGCCGACCCGGACCAGGCGCTGGCCGCCACCGGACGGCTGCTGGCGGCTGCCGGGGACACCGAGGCACTGGCGGCCACGCTGGCCGCCTCGAAGCCCTTCCAGGACCGCTTGCTGGGCGTACTCGGGGTGAGCGTGGCGCTGGGCGACCACCTGGAGCGGCATCCCGAGGGCTGGCACGGCCTGGTGGAGTTCGACGTCGAGGATCTGGCCCCGGCCTTCCGGCGGCTGATGCTGGAGGCGGTCGGGGCGGACCCGGACGCCGCCGAGCCGGTGGCGGACCTGGCCGGGATCCCCGCGCGGGACGCACTGCGCGTCGCCTATAGGGACGCCCTGCTGGGGATCGCGGCGCGCGACATAGGCGCGTCCTCGATGAACGAGGCGACCGCGACCTACGACCAAACGGCCGCCGATCTCTCCGACCTGGCCACCGCCACCCTGGACGCGGCCTTGGCGGTGGCGCGCGCGGAACTTCCCGAGGACTACCCGCCGGCCCGGCTGGCGGTCATCGCCATGGGCAAGTGCGGGGCCCGGGAGCTCAACTACGTCAGCGACGTGGACGTGGTGTTCGTCGCGGCCGCCCCGGACGGCACCGACCAGGACGACGAGCACCTGGCGCTGCGCACCGCGACCCAGCTGGCCGCGACCATGATGCGGGTCTGCTCCGACACCACCTCCGAGGGCGCCATCTGGCAGGTGGACGCCAACCTGCGCCCGGAGGGCAAGAACGGCCCGCTGGTGCGCTCGCTGCCCAGCCACATCGCCTACTACGAGCGCTGGGCCAAGACCTGGGAGTTCCAGGCGCTGCTGAAGGCGCGCGCCGCCGCCGGCGACCGGGAACTCGGCGCGAAATACGTCGAGGCCGTCACCCCGATGGTGTGGGCGGCCTCCCGGCGGGCCGGCTTCGTCGCGGACGTGCAGTCGATGCGGCGCCGGGTGGTGGCGCACATCCCGGCCAAGGAGGCCGAGCGGGAGTTGAAGCTCGGGTCCGGCGGTTTGCGGGACATCGAGTTCGCGGTGCAGCTGTTGCAGTTGGTGCACGGGCCCACAGACCCGGCCCTGCGCAAGCGCGGAACGTTAGAGTCTCTGGGGGCGCTGTCCGCGGGTGGCTACGTGGGGCGAGCGGACGCCGCCGCACTGGCCGACGCGTACCGGTTCCTGCGCACTCTGGAGCACCGGCTACAGATCCACCGCCTGCGCCGCACCCACACGCTTCCCGAGGAGAAACCCGAGCTCCGGCGCCTCGGACGGTCCATGGGATTTCGGAAAGATCCGGTTGATCAGCTGAACAGTGAATGGAAACGGCACAAGCGGGAAGTAAGGCGGCTGCACGAAAAGCTCTTCTACAGGCCGTTGTTAGACGCGGTGGCCCGCTTGACGCCGGGACAAGCCGCATTGGGTGGTGCAGTTCACTTGACGCCGGAGGCCGCGCAGTCTCGGTTGGAAGCTCTCGGCTACACGGATCCCGCGGGAGCGTTGCGTCATCTGACGGCGCTCACGTCCGGAGTGAGTCGCCGCGCGGCGATCCAGCGGACCCTCCTGCCGGTGATGCTGGACTGGTTCGCGGACGCGGCCGATCCAGACGGAGGACTATTGGCGTTCCGCAAGGCGTCCGAGGCGCTCGGGGACACGCACTGGTACCTGCGGCTGTTGCGCGACGAGGGCGCCGCCGCCGAACACCTGGCGCGGGTCCTGGCCTCCGGACGCTACGCCCCGGACCTGCTCCTGCGGGCCCCGGAAGCCGTCGCCATCCTCGGCGACCCGGCCAACCTGGTGCCGCGCGCCAGGCCGGTGCTGGAGGCGGAGATCCTGTCCGCGGTCGGGCGGGCCTCGACCCCGGAGGCCGCGGTCGCCGCGGCGCGCGCGGTGCGCCGCCGTGAGCTCTTCCGGATCGCGGCCGCGGACCTGCTCGGGCTGCTCACCGTCGAGCAGATCGGCGACGGTCTCAGCGCGGTCACCGCGGCCACCCTCAGCGGGGCGTTGCAGGCCGCCACGACGGCGATCGAGAACCGGCTCGGCGGGCCGCTCCCGACCCGCTTCGCGATCATCGCCGCCGGCCGGTTCGGCGGACGGGAACTCGGCTACGGCAGCGACGCGGACGTGCTGTTCGTGCACGATCCGCTGCCGGACGGGGCCGAGGCGGCGAATCCGGACGAGGCCGCTCGGGGCGCGTCTGACAATGCCGTGGCCGTGGCCGACGGCGCCGCCTCGGCATCCGCGCGATCCTCGGCATCCGCATCCGCGGTATCCCCGGCGTCCGCGGTATCCATGGCGTCCCCGGCGGATGCCGCCGCGGCCCCGCGCCTCGCCGGACCCGAATCGGCCAACGGCAGCCCGGCGCCCGCCCGCCGCGTCTCGCCCCAGCGCGAACGCGCCGCGACCGACGCCGCGCACGCCGTCGCCAACGAACTGCGCCGCCTCCTGCAGATCCCGACCCCCGACCCGCCGCTGATCATCGACGCCGACCTGCGTCCGGAGGGCCGGCAGGGCCCGCTGGTCCGCACCTTCGCCTCCTACGCCGAGTACTACCGGCGCTGGTCGGACGTGTGGGAGGCGCAGGCCCTGCTCCGGGCCGAGCCGGTCGCCGGCGACCCGGAGCTGGGGCGGCGCTTCGAGGCGCTGATCGACCCGCTGCGCCGCCCGGAATCAGGGCTCGATGAAACCGCGGTGCGCGAGATCCGGCGCATCAAGGCCCGGGTGGAGGCCGAGCGGCTGCCGCGCGGCGCGGACAAGGCCCTGCACACCAAACTCGGGCCCGGCGGCCTGTCGGACGTCGAGTGGACCGTGCAGCTGCTCCAGCTCTGCTACGCGCACGAGGTCCCCGCGCTCCAGACCACCCGCACCCGGCTGGCGTTGTCCGCCGCCGTGGACGCCGGCCTGCTGGAGTCCGACGACGCCGAGATCCTGGACGAGGCCTGGATCGAGGCCACGCGGGTGCGCAACGGCATCATGCTGGTGCGCGGCCGGGCCGGGGACTCGATCCCGAACGACATCAAGGAGCGCGCCGGGATCGCGATGTATCTGGGCTCTGAGAACAGCGAGGAGTTCGTCGAGGAGTACCGGCGCGGCGCGCGGCGGGCCCGTGCGGTCGTTGAGCGTGTCTTCTATGAGTGGAGCAGCGAGCCGGGGCGGTCCTGACAGACCGCCCCGCCCGATTCTCTGAAAAAGGCCCTAGAACGCTAATGAAGATCTTGTGATGGGGGGCCGTCCTCGTGTGGGGCGGCTCCCTCGATCATGTGGTGGTGCTCAGTGCCCAGGTGCCGCTGGTGTGGTGGAGGCCGAGGTTGACCAGTCG
>NZ_JAAFYZ010000348.1 GCF_018274385.1 Catenulispora pinistramenti
TCCCCGAACCCCGCTCTCACTTGGCGTCCCATCGTCCCGGGCGACGCCGCCGCCTACGCTGTGCTGCTCAACGCGATCGAGGACACGGACCACTTCGGCGAGTTCTACGACGAGGCGGCGGCCGCCGAGCTGATCGGCGATCCGGTGCTCGACCTCGCGCGCGGCACGCTGGTCGCCTTCGACGGCGACGTCATGGTGGGGTACTCCTTGGCCGCGCACAAACCGCTGGCCGTGCACACACACCGGGTGATGCTCACCGGCGGCGTGCACCCGGCCCACCGCCGCCGCGGCATCGGCGCGCGCCTGCTGGCCGCCGGGATCGCCAGTGCCCGGCAGCTGCACGCGATCCACCACCCGGGCCTGGCGCTCGCCGTCGACGCTCAGAACAATGTGCGGAACGCGGGCGCCGCCGCCGCGTACAGCGCCGCCGGCATGACCCCGATCCGCTGGTACACGCAGATGACGCACCCCCTGGGCGAGGCCATCGCCGACGCGGCGGTCCCCACCGGGTTCGTGATCGAGAACCACTCGGCCGGCACCGACGGGGAGTTCCTGGCCGTGCGCAACGAGGCGTTCGCCGACCACTGGGGCGTGGTCCCGATGCCCGAACAGCAGTGGCGCGGGACGCTGAGCGGCTGGCAGTCCTTCCGCCCCGAACTGAGCTTCCTGCTCCGTGACAGCGCCACAGGCACCGCCGCCGGCATGATCCTCACCCATTCCTGGGACTCGGACACCGAGGCCACCGGCATCCGCGACGCGCACTACATGCTGATCGGGACCCGCGCCGCCTATCGCAAGCGCGGCGTGGCCAGCGCCCTGATCGCGCACGCCCAACACGCGGCGCGGGCCGCCGGCTACGACCGGACCAGCCTCGAGGTCGACTCGGCCAGCCCCACCGGCGCGAACGAATTGTACGAGCGGGTGGGGTTCACGGTCGCGGGGACCCAGGTGCGCTACACCGTCGAGTTCTGAGTACCGCCGGGTTCCGATGCGGGATGCGGGATGCGGCACCGGCACGCGGGCCGGAGCACGCACCGCGCTGCCGCGCTTCCTGGGTGACGGCGAGCACTGATCCACCGGCCGACTCCGGGCTCAGCTCAGGTGGTAGGCGACGAGCTGGTCGTTCCCGTTGATGGCGTAGCTTGAGATGCCGATGAGGTAGTCGCCTACGAGCAGATCGGTGTTGCTCGACTCCTGCGCCTTGGTGTCGATGGCCGTTTCGGGGGACGCGGCCCCCGAGGAAGCGGCCAGGGTCGTGATCGCATAAGTGTTGTGCTCCTTGCTCCAGTAGGTGAGGACGGCTCCGGCGCTCGTGGCCCCGGCCAGTCCGCTGAACGCGTCCGTCTTGCTCATCGGCACGGTCCATAGTGCGTTCCCGTTGCTGAGGTCGATTGCGGTGATTCCGTCGAACCCGATGTCGTCTGCCGTGTCGGGGAGGTAGAGCGTGTTGCCGTAGACGGCCGTCAGCGTCGTCGGCCTGTCGGGAATGGCGAGGTGCCCGAAGGCGTCGTTCGACGCCTTCACCGTGATGAAGGAGGAGGAGCCTGGGGGCGCGAGGAGAAGCGATGGGTTGTGTTCGCTCGCATTGCACACTGTCAGCAGTGCGCTTCCGGCCTGGAGCACCGTGGGTTCGTTGCAGATGATCGGCAGGCGCATCGCGGTGGCTGGCGTGGCCGAGGCGGTGTCGCGCTTCCAGACCTGGTTAGCGCCACGGTCGCAACTCCCAGTGGTCCCGTAGTACACGTCAGTGCCCACTATCACCGCGTTGTCGATATCGCAGCCAAGATCGGGCTCGTCGCGCTGCTTGGTGTTCCAGACGGACCGGCCGGTGGACAGGTCGATGTCGACTATGTCGTACAGCCCATAGGGGGCCACCAGATAGGAGCCCTCGATAGTCGGGCCGGCCGGGTTATCGGGGATGTCCCCGGGGCTGGGGATGAGGTTGAAGGGAGCGGACCAGATCGGCTTGCCGGTGGTCAGGTCGAAGACCTGGAGGTTGCTCCCCGTGCTGAACTCGGCCGACAGGAGTACGACGAGCACGATGAGCGCGACGACGCCGGTCCCGATCCCGGCGAAGACCGCGTTGTGCTTGCCGCTCACGCCCTGCGTGTCATCCGGCTGCGGAGGCTGTTCGGGTATCTCAGGATCCGCCATTGGGCGTCCCGGCTCTTTCCGTTGCTGTGGCCTTCGTCGGTGGAGACTAGCCATACGGGGCGAGGACCGGTCCTCAGAGGGCTGATTCGCGCCGGTGGTGCGGGAACGGACCGGGGGCGGGATCAGCGCGTTCGCGCGATCCCGCCCCCGGCCGCATCACCGGACAGTCAGCCCGGTGAGCGCGCTCAGTCCTTCAACAGCACGAACTTCACCGTGCTCGTCGCCCCCTTCTTGATCGTCACCGTCTGCACCTGCGGCTGGTAGCCGTCCTTGGCCGCGATCACCGTCAACGGGTTGTTGCGGTAGTCCAGCCAGAGTGCGTAGTTGCCGTTGATGTCGGTGTGCAGGGTGTAGTGGGCGGTCCAGGTGTCGATCTGGATCGTGGCCCCGGCCAGCGGGACCAGGGCGCCGCTGGCGTCCGTGTACTCCGCGACGCCGGCGAGCTTGCCCCAGGTCGCCGGCGGCTTCACCGTCATGGTGATGGGCAGCGCGGTCAGCGGGTAGGGCGTGTCGGTGGCCAGGCCCAGGCTGGCGGTGTAGCCGCCGGGCTGGGTGATCGAGGGGTCGCTGGCGTCCGCGGTGACCTGGAAGGTCCCCGAGGCGCCGGGGGCCAGCGTGACGGTCGTCGCGCTCTCGGACAGCCATGGCACGTGGGTGCTGGGGCCGACGTTGTAGCCGGGCAGCACCTGCGTTGTCGACAGCGGCGGGGTCAGGGTGCCCTGGCCGCCGCCGACCGTGTAGAAGCCCAGCGCGCCGCCGAAGCGGTAGGCGCTGACGTTGGAGTTCGGCAGCGCCGCCCAGGAGTCGGCCGACGGGTCGTAAGCCCAGGCCTGGTTGGTCAGACCGGCGGCGAGCACGCCGCCGGTGACCACCAGCTTGCCGTTGGCGCCGGTGCCGGCCGCGCCCCAGAACGCGGTCGGCGCGGACGCCCCCTTGGTCCAGGAGTTGGCCGCCGGGTCGTAGATGTAAGTGCTCTGGCTGGCCGTGGTCGCCGAGGTGCCGCCGGCGCAGACCAGCTTGCTCAGCACGTTGGCGCAGGACAGCCAGGCCGTGGACTCCGGGTACGCGGCCAGCTTGGTCCACGTTCCGGCGCCGGCGTCGAACCCGTAGACGTCGGTGGTGCCGCACGTGGCGGTGCAGCCGCCGACGACGTACAGCGTGGAGCCGACGACCGCGCTACCGGCGCCGGCATACGGAGCCGGGGAAGCCGGGCCGGTGGTCCACTGGTTGGCGGCCGGGTCGTAGACCTCCATCTTCGGGTCGGGGTTGCCGTCGGTGGCCCAGCCGCCGACGACGTACAGCTTGCCGCCGATGAACCCGTGCGCCGGGGATTCGCGGGTGTCGGTCGCCGAGGCCAGCGCCGTCCAGGCGCCGGAGGTCGGATCGAAGGAGTAGAGCTTGCTGGAGTCGGCGGTGCCGTCGAAGCCGAACCCGGAGTAGAGCTTGCCGCCGGAGAAGTCGGCGATGTTGTCCTGGATCAGCGACGGGAAGTTGGCCAAAGGCTGCCAGCTGTCACCGGACGTCGAGGCGTTGGGATGCACCGCCTTGGCACCCAGCTGCTTGGAAGCGATCAGCGCGCTGCCGGTGGTGACGTGCGCCGGCACGATCTGCGTCGGTGCCGCCGGCACGTTCTGCATCACGAACCCGCCCGGCTGCTCGCTGACGTTCAGCGTGGCCGGTGCGGTGCCGGTGTTCTTCACCGTGACCGTCTGCGTGGCGTTCCCGCCCCACGGCACGGTCTTGGACATCGACCCCGGTGTGACCGTGAGCCGTCCGGCCTTGAGGGAGAAGTCCGCCTCGACGACCTTGGACGCCGCCACGGTCGCCGTCGCGGCGCCGGTGGTGTAGTGCCCCTTGGCCGCGTTCAGCGGGACCGAGCCGGTGGTCGGGGAGAAGAACCAGTAGAACGCGCCCTTGATCGCCGGGTCGGTACCGGCCGCCGACGTGCCGCCGACGGTCGGCGCCGCGGTCTCCGACACGCTCACGCCGGCCAGCGGCGCCTTGGTGTTGGCGTCGGTGACCTGGCCGACCACCAGACCGCCGGGGATCGGGTCGCAGGTCTGCACGCCCAGCAGGACGTTGTCGACCTCCCAGAAGTAGGCCCAGGAACCGGTGTAGTGGAACCGGACCTGCACCTGGCTCTTGCCCACGGCCTGCGGCAGCGGGATGCGCACCGTCGAGCCGTTCACCGCGGCGGTGGTCTGCGACCACACCGCGGACCAGGTCGTCCCGCCGTCCACGCTGACCTCGGCGGTCGCGGTGGAGGTGCCGAACGGCTTGTAGTACGTCGCGAAGTCCAGCTCCGGCGAGGCGATCCCGGTGAAGTCGGCGACCGGCGAGGTCAGGTACGTGTCCTGCGACTTGCCGCTGCCCAGGTGGTCGCTGTCGACGATGGCGAACCCGCCGGTGCCGGTGGTGAGGTTGCCCCGGTTGCCCGGGTCGTCGAACTCCCAGCCGCCGTTGCTGGTGGCGCTGTTCGTGACGGTCCAGCCGGTCGGCGCCGTGGTGCCGTCGAACGTCTGGTATTGGCCGTTGTGCCCGGCCTGGTACCCGGCCGCCGTGCACGCCGAGGCGTCCACCTGCACCGAGATCGGCTGGGACACCGCCGACACGCCCACCGCCACCGAGGTGTCAGTGGTCTGATAGCCGGGGTAGGCGGCCGCGGTGTGCAGCTGGTAGGTCTTGTCGACCGGCAGCTGGATCGTGTAGGCGCCGGTCTTCGGGTTCGTGTACACCGGGCCGCCGGGCATGCCGTCGACCGTGATCGTCGCGTACAGCGGCCAGCCCTGGCCGGAGCCGTCGGTGACCTTGCCGGTCACCGCCACCCGGGCCACGGCCGCGAGCGTGAAGTTCTCCGCGACGGTCGCGCCGTTGGCGACCGCGACCCCGGTCACCGACTGGTCGGCGTAGCCGAAGGCGCTGACGCCGACCGTGTAAGTACCCGGTGTCACGGTCAGCTTGTAGCTGCCGTCCGCGGCGGTGGTGGTGCTGGTCGCCCCCACGGAGACCTTGGCCCCGGCCACCGGGCCGGCGCTGTCGGTGACCTTGCCGGAGACCACGCCGTGCGGACCGCTGGTGAACGCGGACAGGCCGTTGGGCGTGCCCAGACCGGTCGGGCCGTCGTAGCCGGCCCCGGCGGTGCACAGGTAGCTCGGGGTGCAGGTGGCCGTCGAACCCTGGGTCACGTCGTTGAGCGCCGAGGGGTTCGCGTAGGGGTAGGAGTTGGGGTAGGTCCCGGCGGACGGCGCGCCGGCGTCGGCGTAGACCCCGGCGATCAGCGGCGAGGAGGCGCTGGTGCCGCCGTAGACCTGCCAGCCGGCGGCCTGGTAGGAGTCGTAGACCGACACGCCGGTGGCCGGGTCGGCGACCGCGGACACGTCCGCGACCGTGCGCTTGGCACAGCCGGTGTCCTGCTGGAAGCTCGGCTTGGGCTCGTACATCGAGCACCCTGAGCCCGGCCCGCCGTAGGAGTTGGACCACACCGACTCCGACCAGCCGCGCGTGCTGGAGTCCTTGGTCAGCGAGGTGCCGCCGACCGAGGTGACGTACTGCGAGGCGGCCGGGTAGGCCACGCCGTAGCCGCCGTCGCCGGTGCTGGCGATCACCGCCACGCCCGGGTGGTTGTAGTACGGGTCCATCGACGTGGTCTCCGACGGGTCCTCACCGCTGCCGGGGGTCGAGGTGTAGTTGGAGCCGTAGGAGTTGGAGACGTAGCCGGCTCCGAGCGCGACCGCCTCGTCGACCGCCGCACCCAGGTCGGTGAAGGACGGGCTGTTGCCCTCGACCAGGATGATGTGCGCCTGCGGCGCGATCGCGGTGACCATGTCCAGGTCCAGCGAGATCTCCCCGGACCAGCTGGCGTCCGGGGTCGGGTAGGTGGTGCCGCCGGTCTGGTCGACCTTCTTGAAGCAGCCGTTGGCGGTGCTGCACGCCGGCAGCCCGAACTGGGTCCGGTACAGCGCCAGGTCGCTCTCGGCGTTCGGGTCGTCGTAGGCGTCGACGATGGCGATGGTCGCCCCGGCGCCGCCGGCGGCCGGCAGGTTGTAGGCGCTGAGCAGATCAGACGGTCCGTACCCGGCGGGGGTGGTCCCGGCCTTCACCAGGCCGGTGCTGCCGGCTATGTCAGTGCGCTGCAACGCGAAGCAGGTGAAGGCGCCCTTGGCGGCCGGCGGGCAGACCGCCCGCGCGTTCGGCTTGGCGCCGCTGAGGGATCCGGGCTTGGCGGCACCGGTCGAGGAGGTGCTGCCGGACTGGCTGGTCCCGCCTGCGGCCGGGTGGATGGCGGCCGAGACGGTACTTCTGGCGTCGGTGTGACCGGCGTCGGCGGCGGCGCTGCCGACTCCCGTCGTTAAAGCGAGTGCGGCAGCCAGGGCGACGACCTTGCCCAAGCGTGGCGGAAGGGGAATGTGCACGTGCGGCTCCTTGGTGGCCAGTGCCTGCCATTCCGCGGCGCCGCTAGGCACGGCGCCACGTTTGCGCTGTGCCCTAGCAGAGGTCAGGACGTCCTGATGTCAGGATGCTCTGAGGTCTGGTTGTCCCGATGTCCCGATGTCAGCAGTCTGATCAGACTGTGAAGATGAGTGTGACCCAGGGTAAAGGTTGTGTCCATACCCGGGAATCGGTGATGTCCTCGGTCTGCGCGGGCGAGGTCGGCATATGCGCCGGAGTCGCTCACGGGTTGACGGCGGGTTGCCGGACGTTGAGGTTGGGGTTTGTCAAGCGGACGTCCGAATCAGTGCACGACCATCCAGCTCGGCACCGGCGTCGACGGCAACCACACGATCGTGCGCAGCGTGCGCAGCATCGCTTCGGGGGCGCGGCCGGCTCCTGAGGCCTACTCCGCAGCCCCTACTCCACAGCCCCCACTCCACGCCCTACTTACTCCATCTCGGCCAGAATCGCGGCCAGCGTCGCAACGGCCGCGTCGGCATCGGGCCCCTCGGCGTGCACTGTCATCGTCCCGCCGATCTTGGCGTTCAAGCTCATCACGGTCAGCAAGCCGCTGGGGGCCACTGACTTGCCGCCGTATTCGAGGCGGATGGTGCTGGCGAACTTCGCAGCTTCCACCGACAGTCGGCCCGCCGGCCGGGCGTGCAGCGTGGCGGGCAGTGTCACCGCGACGGACGCGCTGCCGGTGCGGGGTTCGGTTTCGGCCGGGGGAGTGGATTCGGGTGCGGGGG
>NZ_JAAFYZ010000349.1 GCF_018274385.1 Catenulispora pinistramenti
CCGGTACTTCGACCCCCGCACCCGGGTTCTGGTCCCCGCCTGCTGCCTCAACCAAATCGCTAACCGAGATGACCGCCTCAGCCAGCCCCGTTCCCTCACGCGCGTTCAGTACCGGGAGGGGCCAGTTATCTGCACCCCGCAGCGCGACTGGCGCCCCGGACAGCAGGGCGGTGCCGACCGGGGCCAGTTGGGCGGGGTTCTCGATCGTGAAGCCGAGGTCGGCGCCGTAGGAGTCGAGGGGTTGAGCGCCGGTGGTGTCGGAGGCGGTAGTGATCACCGGGGTGCAGCCCAGGAGTTCTGAGACGCGTTCGGCCAGGGTGTTCGCGCCGTGGTGGCCGCCGAGGAGGGCGACTGCGTGGCGGAGGGATTCGTCGATGCAGACCACGGGGGCGTCGGTGGATTTGTGGCCTAGGACTGGGGCTAGGGAGCGGACTGTTGCGCCGATCGCGAGGAAGGCCACTACTGCGTCGCAGGACTCGAATGCGGTGCGGAGGTTGGCGGCGCCGGTGTAGAGGCGTACTTCGGTGGGCCAGGCGGCGGCCAGGGTGGCGGCGGCGTGGTGGCCGGCGGATGTCGTGGCGACCACGCCGATCGTCTTCTGCGGCGTTGTGGTCAACGGCGTTCTCCCCAGAGCAGGAATACGGGATTGGTGGCGGCGAAGCGGTGGGCGTCGCCGGGGAGCGCGGATAGGCGCGAGGATTGGAGGAGGGCGCCGTCTGCTGTGCGGCCCGTCTTCGTCAGGATGCTGATGGTTTCTGGGACGCGCTCGATCGCGGCCAGGGCCACGACCACGGTTGTGGCGGGGGTTTCGGCGCAGGCGGCGATCACGTCGGTGCCGCCTCCGCCGACGAAGACCGCGTCGGGCTGTGGCAGGCGGGCGAGGACGGACAGTGCGTCGGCGGTGACCACCTCGACGGTGACGTCGTGGGTGGCGGCGTTGGCGCGGATGCGGTCGCAGGACTCGGCGTCGCGCTCGACGGCGAGTACCGCGGCGCCGAAGCGTGCGCACTCGACGCCGACCGAGCCCGAGCCCGAGCCGATGTCCCACACCAGGCGGCCCGGGCGCGGGCCCAGTTTGGCCAGGGCCAGGGCGCGGATCTCGGACTTCGTGATCATCGAGGCGCGGTGGGTGAACTCCGACTCGGCCAGCGCCCACCGGCCGGGGACGCCGGCGAAGCCCGCGATCCAGCCGCGTTCGGAGGTCAGCCGTGACTCGTCCAGGCACAGCAGGACGTGCGGGTCGGCGAACTCGGCGTGGGCGGCCGCGTGCGAGCTGAGGGTGTCAATGCGCTGATCCGGGTGGCCGAGGCGCTGCGCGACCACGAAGGTACGGTCCGGCAGGACGGCGCCCAGCTCCTTCGCGCCGGTACCCGGGCCGGTCAGCACGGCGACCTTCGGGAACGCGCGGCAGACGTTGGCGACCGGGCGCAGCTCGCGGCCGTGCGCGCTGACCACGATCGCGTCGTCCCAGGACAGGCCGATGGCGGCGAAGGCGGTGGCGACCGAGGACGGCGCCGGCAGGACACTGATTTCGAGCCCGTATTCGCGCAGCTGCCGGACGATGCCGAAGAACCCCGGGTCGCCGCTGGCGATCACGCAGACGTGCTCGTGCCGCGCGATCTCCTCGAACATGCCGTCCAGGGCGCCGAGCACGAGGCGCGTCGCGGCGGGCGGGATGTCGGCGCCGACCGCGTCCAGATGACGCCGGCCGCCGACCACGAGGGTGGCTTCAGCCAGCGCGGCACGGGCGGGATCGGACAGCGGGCCGCCGTCGAAGCCGATGACGGTGACGGTGATCACGTGCGTGCCACCTCTTGAGCAGCCTCAGCTTCAGCAGCCTCAACCTCAGCCATCCGACCCGGGCTCCCGTTGTGCCAGCAACTCCCGCCGAGCCGTCCTGTCCGCCCGCCGGAAACCGTGGAAGTGGCCGGGGTGATACAGGTGCGAACGGGTGCCGTGGGCGCCGAGCGCCGGGCCGATCAGGAACAGGGTGTGCTTCCAGAGCTTGCGCGCCTTCACCGTCTCTTCGAGGTCTGCGATGGTGCAGTACGCCAGCTCCTCGTCCTCCCAGGTGGCGCGGTAGGCGACGATCACCGGGGTGTCGGGGGCGTAGCCGCCGTCCAGGAGTTCGGCGGCGAGTTGGCCGGAGCGGGCCGCGGACAGGAAGACGGCCATGGTGGTGCCGTGGGCGGCGAAGGCGCGCACCGACTCCTTCTCGGGCATGGGGGTCTTGCCGCCGCCGAGGCGGGTGAGGATGACCGACTGCGCTACTTCGGGGATGGTCAGTTCGCGCTGGGCGATGGCGGCGACCGCGGAGAAGGCCGAGACGCCGGGCACGATCTCGGTCTCCAGTCCCAGTTCGCGGCAGCGCTCCAGCTGTTCCTGGACCGCGCCCCACAGCGCCGGGTCGCCGGAGTGGATGCGGGCGACGCGCAGGTCCGAGGCGAGGGCGCGTTCGTAGATCGCGATCACGCCCTCCATCGGCAGCGCCGCGGAGTCGACGATCTCGGCGTCGGGCCGCGCGTGCTCCAGCACCGCCTCCTGCACCAGGCTGGAGGCCCAGATCAGCACGTCGGCCCCGGCGATCGCCCGGGCCCCGCGCAGCGTGATCAGGTCGGCCGCCCCCGGCCCGGCCCCGATGAACGTGACCTTCGCCGTCACAGCGCTCCCCCTCGTTCGCGCCGCCGCGCGGTGGTGATGACAGTGGACAGATACGGCGCGGCGCCGATCACGTCCGGGCCCAGGTCGGCGACCGGTCCCACGACTTCCTCGGGCAGTCCCAGCGCGGCGCCGAAGACGCTCTCCTCAGTACGGCCGGCGTTCGTGACGGCCTGAAGCATCTCGGGCAGGAACCGGCCGCCCTTGTAGGCGACGACCGTGTCGAACGACCGCAGAGCGTGCTCGTAGGCGTCCAGCCCGGCGGTCATCGGGAACAGCGCCAGGACCTCGCGGCCCTCGGCCAGCACCGTGCCGGAGCGGGAGGCCAGGTCCTGCATCGCGGTGATGCCGGGCACGGTCTCCACCGCGACCGACGGAATCAGGGTACGAACGGTCTGCGCGAGATAGCTGAACGTCGAGTAGACGTTGGGGTCGCCGATCGTGGCGAAGGCGATGCGCTCGGCGCCGCCCTCGAACGCCGCGACGACCGCGCGCGCCGCCTCGTCCCAGGCGGTGAGGCGTTCGGCGGTGCGTCCGCCGCGGTCGGACAGCGCGAACGGCACGGCCCGGATCGTGGCGCCGTCCAGGTGCGCGCGCACGGTCGCCTCGGCCCGGCCCGGGCCTTCCGGACCGTCGGCGAGTACGGGCACGAACACGACGTCAGCAGCCTGCAACACCCGGACGGCCTTCACCGTCACCAGATCCGGGTCACCGGGACCGACGCCGACACCGGTGAGCAGGCGCACCGACGAGGAGGAATCAGGGTTCGCCATCACACCACCGCGCAGCTCTCGACCAGCCGCCGCGCGATCGACGGCGCGCCGGCCCAGTGCAGATGGAGATAGGAGGCGTGAATCCGGGTCCCCGCAAAGCCTTCGGTGACCGCTCCCCCGTTCCGGCGCCAGTGCCACGCCGGAGGCGAACCGGCCGAGGGGCTGACCGCGGTCCGGTGGAATTCGTGCCCTGACACCCGCGTGCCGGCGGCGGCGAGCACCGATTCGGAAGCGGCCACGGCGTGCCGGTAGCCCAAGGTCAGGCGGTCGGTCATCACAGCCTCGGCGTCCACGACCCCGCACATCGGCAGGCCGTCCAGGCTCTTGCCGAGGTACAGCAGTCCGGCGCACTCAGCGGCGATCGCGCCACCGAGGCGCCCGAAGCGGAACACCTCTTCGCGCAGCGCCTCGTTGGCGGCCAGCTCAGGGGCGTAGACCTCGGGGAAGCCGCCGCCGAGCACCAATCCGCCGACGGCCTCGGGCAGGGTCTGGTCATGCAGCGGGTCGAACGGGCAGACCTCGGCGCCGGCGGCGGCGAGCAGCTCGGCGTTCTCGGCGTAGGAGAAGGTGAATGCGGGCCCTGAGGCGACGGCGATACGCGGCCGGGGGCCGCAGCGTCGGCCGACTTCCTCGACCGGATCCCAGGCGGTCACGGCGAGCGGCGGGGCCGAGCGGGCCAGCCGGTAGACCTCATCGAGCTGGACGCTGGTGTCGAGCAGCCCGCCGAGGGCATCGACGGCGTCCACCGCCTCGGCGCGGCGTTCCGCCACCGGGACCAGGCCCAGGTGCCGCGAGGGGGCCGAGACCGCGGCCTCGCGCCGCAAGGCGCCCAGGACCGGCAGGCCCAGCTCGTCCAGGGCTTCCGTCAGGATGCTGCGATGGGTCTGGGAGCCGACCCGGTTCAGGATCACGCCCGCGAGGCGCACCTCGGGGTCGAACGCGCGGAAACCGTGTACCAGCGCGGCGATCGAGCGGCCCTGCGCCGCGGCGTCCACGACGAACAGCACCGGTGCCTGGAGCAGCTTGGCGACCTGGGCCGTGGAAGCCAGTTCGCCTTCCCCGGTGGCGCCGTCGTACAAGCCCATGACGCCCTCGACCACCGCGATGTCGGCGCCGGCCGCGCCGTGCGCGAACAGCGGCGCGACCCGCTCGATGCCGACCAGGTAGGGGTCCAGGTTGCGACCGACGCGGCCGGCGGCCAGGCTGTGGTAGCCGGGGTCGATGTAGTCCGGGCCGACCTTGAACGGGGCCACGGTGAAGCCCCGGCCGGTCAGGGCCCTGATGATGCCGGTGGCGACCGTGGTCTTGCCGTGGCCGGAGGCCGGGGCGGCGACCACGATCCTGGGGACGCTCAGCGGCAACGAGGTCACCACTCGATGCCCTTCTGGCCCTTCTGCCCGGCGTCCATCGGGTGCTTGATCTTGGTCATCTCGGTCACCAGGTCGGCGGCCTCCAGCAGGGCCGGGGCGGCGTCGCGGCCGGTGATGACGACGTGCTGGGTCCCGGGGCGGTCGGCGAGGGTCTTCACCACGTCCTGGACGTCGACCCAGCCCCACTTCATCGGGTAGGTGAACTCGTCGAGCACGTAGAGGCGGTAGGTCTCGGCGGCGAGGTCCTGCTTGATCCGCTCCCAGCCGGCGCGGGCGTTGTCAGCCTGCAACTCCGGATCGCTGTGCAGGTCGCGCTGGATCCAGGACCAGCCCTCGCCCATCTTGTGCCAGTCGACCGAGCCGCCGCTGCCGGTGCGCTCGTGCAGTTCGCCGAGGGCCTTGAGCGCCGACTCCTCGCCGATCCGCCACTTCGCCGACTTGACGAACTGGAACACGCCGATCGGCCAGCCCTGGTTCCAGCCGCGCAGGGCCAGGCCGAAGGCGGCGGTCGACTTCCCCTTGCCGGGGCCGGTGTGCACGATCGTCAGCGGCCGGTTGCGGCGCTGGCGGGTGGTGAGACCGTCGTCGGGGACGTGCTCGGGTTGGCCCTGGGGCATCAGGCGGCCCTCCGGTCGGAGCGGGGACGAGTGCTGTGGACGGCCGCGGTGAGCGTGTCGGCGGCGAGATCGGTGAGCGGCAGGTGGTCGGCGTCCAGATCGGCCGCGAGGCGGGCGGCCAGGCGCAGGCGGACCGGGCCGGACTCGCAGTCGACGACGATGGAGCCGCCGGCGAGCGACGCCACGGCCCGGTGCAGGTGGGCCGCGGCCCGGCGGGTGTCGGCGAGCGGGTCCTTGGAATGGGAGGCCTGCGTGGCGCGGCCGTCGGTGACGATGAGGACCAGCGGGCGCCGGTTCGGATCGCGCATGCGCTCGACGCGCAGGACGTCGGCGGCTTGCAGGAGGCCGGCGGCCAGCGGTGTGCGTCCGCCGGTCGGGAGCGAGGTGAGGCGGGCGGCGCCGGCGTCGACCGACCAGGTCGGCGGGAGCGCCACCTCGGCGTCGCGGCCTCGGAACGTGACCAGGCCGACCTTGTCGCGGCGCTGGTAGGCGTCGAGGAGGAGCGAGAGGATCGCACCCTTGACGGCGGCCATGCGCTGGCGCGCGGCCATGGAGCCGGAGGCGTCTACCACGAACAGGACGAGATTGCCTTCACGGCCCTCGCGAATCGGCTCGCGAAGGTCCTCGGAGCGAAGACGCAGCGCGCCCTGGCTGCGGCCTCGGGCGATCTGCTGGGGCGCGGCGGCGTGGACGGTCGCGATGAGATGGAGGCCGTGGGTGCCGGGGCGGGCGCCGACCGAGCGGCCGCCGGTGGCCCGGGCGCGGGAGCGGCGGCCTTCGGCGCCGGTGCCTACGCCGGAGACCTGTAACAGGCGGGCTTTGAAGGGCTCGCTCGGGGCCGCGGGGGCCTGCTCGCGCTCAGAACCCGAGCTCTCGGGCCCCGATCGCGGCGCGCCGGTCTTCTCGGGCCGGCCGGAATCGGGCTCTGCTGCCGAGTCCTGCGCGGGCGACTCGGCAGACTCCGGCGAGCCGGCTGCCCGCTCGGTCGGCGACCGGTCCGAAGGACTGTCGGGAGCGGCGGAATCGGCGCGGGGGTCAGCATCGCCCGAGTCACCGCCGGAACCGCCGGAACCGCCGGAACCACCCGAACCGCCCGAGCCGGGGCCCGGATCAGGGTCCTCATCCCCGTCGTCCATGGCCTCGTCCAACCGCTCCTCGTCCAGCCCCGGCGCGTCGAACGGATGCCGCCGACGCCGGTGCGGCAACGCCAGCATCGCCGCCTGCCGCACGTCCTCGGCGATCACCTCGCCGCGCCCCGCCCACGCGGCCAGCGCCGTGGCCGCGCGCGCCGTCACCAGGTCCGCGCGCATCCCGTCGACCTCGAACGAGGCGCAGATGCGGGTGATCCGCAGCAGTTCGGCCTCCGGCAGCGTCACCGACGGCAGCAGCGCGCGGGCGGTCTCGATCCGGGCCGCGGTCTCCTTGTCCGCCTGCTCCCAGGCCGCGGCGAAGCGCTCGGGGTCGGCCTCGTAGGCCAGCCGGCGGCGCACCACCTCCGCGCGCTCGGCGGGGTCGCGGCTGGCGCGGACCTCGACCGTGAGGCCGAAACGGTCCAGCAGCTGCGGGCGCAGTTCGCCCTCTTCCGGGTTCATGGTGCCGACCAGCAGGAAGCGGGCCGCGTGCCGGACCGAGACGCCTTCGCGCTCGACGTGCGCCACGCCCATCGCGGCGGCGTCGAGCAGGAGGTCCACGAGGTGGTCGTGCAGGAGGTTGACCTCGTCCACGTAGAGCAGGCCGCGGTGGGCGGCGGCCAGCAGGCCCGGCTCGTAGGCGGCGACGCCGGAGGCCAGGACCTGCTCCAGATCCAGCGAGCCGACCAGGCGGTCCTCGGTCGCGCCGACCGGGAGCTCGACCAGGCGGGCCGGGTGGGAGCCGATGGCGGTGGGGCCCGGGG
>NZ_JAAFYZ010000035.1 GCF_018274385.1 Catenulispora pinistramenti
CGGCTGGTTTTCGGTTCGTTCCCCTCGGTCGCGTCGGCAGGGCTTCGCCTACAGTGCCGGTGGCCGGGGGTCAAGTTCGCGCTATCAAAACCGCAGCTCACACGCATGACCGCAAGCGCGCGGACTTTACCCCCGGACACCGGTGCTGTACCCATCGGGCTGACGACGCGACCGTGGGGAACGGACCGCACCACCCCACAAACCGCAGCCGCTGAGACTCACCCAGCCACCCGAGGGAACCGCGCTAGTTTCCCTGAGGTTGCCGAGGCCCGCCGGAGGCCCGGCTCTTCACCACAGCCCTTGACCTTGATCTTGCTTGTGGCTCTTGATCTGGCCTTTGCTCGTGCTCTGACTTGCTGGAGTTGAAGAGGCCTGAGGTGGGGCGGGGTTGTGAACGCGCGAACCGGCAGCCGAAACACAGACTCGCCGCCACGGACCCCGAACCGGCTCAACTATGACCGAAGGCCGTAAAAAGCTTTGAAACCCACACCCCAACCGCAACCCGGCCCGCAAACTCCAGCCCATAAGAAGCCCCGCACCATCACCTCAGCCACAGGTCACGCCAGCCCCCAGCGCCGGCCGGGAACGAATCCCGACCGGCGACCGGCGACCGGCGACCAGCAACCAGCGCGGCACGGCGCGGCGCAAACTGCCAGGCAAAGGTTGCCTGATGCAGCGCTAAACCCCCACCCCAGCAGCGGCCCGCTGCGCCACATGACAAGCAGCCTCATGCTTAGGCGCCAGCTCCTGCAGCACCGGCGTCTTCTCATGACAGATGGCCTCGGCCATCGGGCACCGGTCCCGGAACCGGCACCCCGGCTTGGGGTTCACCACCTTCGGTGGCTCGGCCTTCGCCGTCTCCACGTCCACCGTCAGCGGCGCGCGCGGGTCCGGCACCGCCGACAGCAGCAGCTGCGTGTAGGGGTGCTTCGGTTCCTGGAGCAGCGACTCGGTCGGACCGGCCTCCACGATGTGCCCGCCGTACATCACCATCACGCGGTCGCTGACGTACCGCGCGCTCGCGATGTCGTGCGTGATGTACAGGAATGACACGCCCTCGGCCTCGCGCAGGTCCGCCATCACGTTCAGCAGCCCGATGCGGATCGAGACGTCCAGCATCGAGACCGGCTCGTCGGCCAGGATCAGCTTGGGGCGGTAGGCCAGTGCCTGCGCGAAGCCGATGCGCTGGCGCTGGCCGCCGGAGAGCTCGTAGGGGTAGCGCTGGAGGATCTCGGCCGCCGGGTTCAGCCCGACCGCCTCGACCACGCGTTCGGCCTCCTCCAGCCGCTGCGACGCCGACAGGTCGGTGCGGTGCAGTTTGAGCCCGCGCACGATCCCGTGTGAGACGCGGTAGGCCGGGTTCAGGGATGCGAACGGGTCCTGGAACACCATCGGCACGTCGCTGCGGTAGGCCAGCTGTGCCTTGCGTCCGTGCATCGAGCTCAGGGGCTTGCCCTCGAATAGGATCTGGCCGGAGGTCGGTTTGTAGACCTGGGCCAGCAGTCGGGCGATGGTCGACTTGCCGCTGCCGGATTCGCCGACCAGCGCCACGATCTCGCGCCGGTTGATGGTCAGGTTCACCTCGTCGACGGCGTGCAGGTTGTTGCTCGAGAAGCCGCCGCCGATCCGGAAGTGCCGGGTCAGGTTCACGGTCTTGAGCAGTTCGGCGCCGGCGGGTTCGGCTGCCGGCTCCGCTGTCCGCACGCTCGGGTTCTCGCTCACGACTCGACCTCCACGCTCACAGCCGCCGGCTCGTGCAGCAGGCACCGGGCCTGCACGGAGTCGACGAGGTACAGCTCCGGCACGTCCACCGAGCACCGCTCCATCGCCACCGGGCACCGGGGGTGGAACCGGCAGCCCGACGGCGGCCGGCCCAGGTTCGGCGGCGCTCCGGGGATGCCGGTGAGCCGCTTCACCTCGCCGCGGATCGAGGGGAACGCGTCCAGCAGGCCCCTGCTGTAGGGGTGCGCGGGCGCGTCGAAGACGGCGCGGGTGCCGCCGAGCTCGACCACCTGACCGGCGTACATCACCATCAGCCGGTCCGAGAAGTGGCTGACCAGCGACATGTCGTGGGTCACGAAGATGACCGCGAAGCCGAGCTGCTTCTGCAACTCCTTGATCTGCGCCATCAGCGAGCGCTGCGCGACCACGTCCAGCGCCGAGGTCGGCTCGTCCATCACGATCAGGTCCGGGGTGAACAGCAGCGCCATGGCGATCATCGCCCGCTGCCGCATCCCGCCGGAGAGCTGGTGCGGGAACGACTTCAGGTGGACCGGATCGATGCCGACCAGCTCCAGCACCTCGGCCGAACGGGCCTTGATCTGCGACTCCGGCCACCTGGCGTGCGCCTTGATCGCGTCCTTGAACTGCCGGCCGATGCTGTGCACCGGGTTCAGCGCGTTCATCGCGCTCTGCATCACGACCGAGAAGTCGCGCCAGCGCAGGGCGTTGAGCGATTTGGCGGTCATCGCCACCAGGTTCTCGCCCTTGAAGAGCACCTCGCCCCCGGAGACCGTGGCCGGCGGGTTCAGCAGCTGCGCGATGCCGAACAGCATCGTCGACTTGCCGCACCCGGACTCCCCGACCACGCCCAGGAACTCGCCCTTGGCCAGGGTCAGGTCCACCCCGGCCACGGCCTCCACCGGGCCGTTCTGGGTGGCGTACTCCACCCGCAGGTCCCGCACCTCGAGCAGGATTTCGCGGTCTGAATTCAGCACGGTCATCGGCTCACTCATTTCCTCCCACCTCCGCCGGCGATCGCCGAAGCCGGTGCGGACGCGGGACGCAGGCGCGAGGCGAGCTTCTTGCCGCGCTGCCTCCTCACCGGCCGCAGAGCCGGGTTGCTGATCTCGTCGAAGGCGTAGTTCATCAGGGCGAAGGCGACACCAAGAACAGCAATACCGATAGCCGGCAGGATGGCCCACCACGCCGTGCCGGACTCCAGCGCGGACTGGGAGTCGGCCCAGTAGAGCATGGTGCCCCAGCTGTCGGAGTTCGGGTCGCCCAGGCCCAGGAACTGCAGGCCGGCCGCGGCGAGCACGGAGTACAGGGCGGCGCCGAGGAAGTTGGCGATGATCAGCGAGATCATCGTCGGCAGCATCTCGAAGACGATGATGTAGGACCGGCGCTCGCCGCGGACCCGCGCCGACTCCAGGAAGTCGCGGTTGCGCAGGGACAGCGCCTGGGCCCGCATCTGGTTGGCGCCGTAGGACCAGCCGGTGACCACCAGCACCGCGATCATGATCGTCAGGGTCGGCTTGCCGGCGTAGGCGGACAGCACGATCACCAGCGGGAAGGTCGGGATGACCAGCACCACGTTGGTGACGAAGGAGATGATGTCGTCCGGGATCCCGCCGAGGTAGGCGGCCGAGACGCCGACCAGCACCGAGACGATGGTCGCCAGACCGCCGGCCACCACGGCGA
Source organism: Catenulispora pinistramenti (assembly GCF_018274385.1). GTDB lineage: Bacteria > Actinomycetota > Actinomycetes > Streptomycetales > Catenulisporaceae > Catenulispora > Catenulispora pinistramenti. The sequence continues at coordinate 3,424 of NZ_JAAFYZ010000035.1, forward strand.
TGATCAGGGGCTCGCGGGCGCCGTAGACGAACAGCGCCCAGATGTCCTGGCCCAGCGAGGTGGTGCCGAACAAGTGCCCGCCGGAGGGGGTCAGCCGCGGCATGAACTTGCCCGGCGCGGTCGGATCGGACACCGAGGTGAACAGGGACGGGAAGACCGCCATCACCAGGAGCACGAAGAACATGCCGAAGCCGACGTTGGCCTTGCGGTTGCTCAGGAACGCGCGCCACACGCCGCTGCGGCCCCGGCGCCTGCCGGACGCGGGCGGACCGACCGGCGCCTCCGGGGCGGTCGCGGAATCCGCTGATGTCAGGGTCGTCATAGGTTCCTCACCCCTTCGCCCGGGTCCGCGGGTCCAGCCAGACGGTGACCAGGTCGCAGATCAGCAGCGCGCCGAGCACCGCCACTGTGAACAACATGAACAGGGTCTGCATCATCGGGTAGTCGATGCTGTTGACCGCGTTGTAGAGCTGGTAGCCCAGGCCCGGATAGTTGAAGATCTTCTCCACCAGGATGGCGCCGGTGAGCACGAAGCCGATCGACATCGCGAAGCCGGACAGGTTGGGCAGGAAGGCGTTGCGCGCCGCGTAGTTCAACATCACCTTGCGGTCGGACAGGCCCTTGGCCCGGCCCATCCGGATGTAGTCCTCGGCCAGCGTGGTGATCATGTTGTTCCGCATGGTCAGCACCCAGCCGCCGATCGAGGTGATCAACAGGGTCAGCGCGGGCAGCGCCGCGTACTTGACGATGCTGCCGACGAAGCCGGGCGAGAAGCCGGGGACGATCGAGGTGTCGTAGTTGCCCGAGGACGGCAGCCAGGTGTTGTCGATCGTCATGAACAGGATCAGGAACAGCCCGACGACGAAGTACGGCAGCGCGCTGGTGATCACGAAGACCGAGGGCAGCACCGAGTCCACGATGCCGCCGCGGCGCCAGGCCGCGATCGTCCCGATCAGCGAGCCGAGCAGGAACGCCAGCACCGTGGTGAAGCCCACCAGGCCCAGCGTCCAGGGCAGCGCCTGGCCGATCAGCTTGGACACCGGCGTGCCCAGAGAACTGCCCAGGGACACTCCCCAGTTGCCGGTGAGCATGTTGCCGAAGTAGTGGATGTACTGCTCGAAGATGTTCTCGTGCGGCTTGTAGCCGAAGGAGGTCAGGATCTGTTCCAGCTGGGCGTCGGAGACCCGGCCCTTGGTCTGGGCGCGCAGGGTGTTGATCGGGCTGCCCGGCATGAAGTGCGGGAGGAAGAAGTTCAGCGTGAGGGCGGCCCAGAGGGTGAGAAGGAAGAACCCTACTCGGCGCAGAAGATATCTCAACCCTCTGTCCTTTCGTTTACTGGCGGCGACGGCGAGGTGGCACGGCGGGCGGCGTCCGGGGGTACGGTTCCGGACGCCGCCGGCGATCCCCGCGCAAGCGGGGCGGTCTCGCGGTTACTGGGCCGGCTTGTAGTACAGGTGCAGCAGCACCTGCTCGTTGTCCGGGTAGTTGAACGCCGCCGGCTGCGCGTACGGGTTGTCCGCCGTCGGCCAGCCGCCGAAGTTCTTGGTGTTGTACTGGAACCAGTCCGCGGACTCGGTCACCGGGATGATCGGCAGGTCCTGGAGCATGTGCGCGCCGACCTGCTTGATCAGCGAGACCTGCTGGTCCTCGGTACCGGCGGTGGCGTACTGGTCGAGCAGGCTGTCCACCGCGGGGTTCTTGTAGCGCTCGAAGTTGCCCGCCGCCGCGCTCTGGCCGAGCGGCGCGGTGTTGGCCGAGTGCAGCCAGGCGCGCAGTTCGGTGTAGGGGGACGGTCCGGCGGACGGCTCGGAGCCGTAGGCCAGGTCGAAGTCGCCCTTGTAGAGCTTGTCGAAGTAGGTCTGGTTGGTCAGCGAGCTCTCGGTGATGTTGATGCCCAGCGGCTTGAGGTCCTGCTTGATCACCGCGATCGAGGCGTCCCAGTCGGTGTAGCCCTGGATCGAGATCATGGTCAGGTTCAGCGGGTTGCTCGGGCTGTAGCCGGCCGTCGCCAGATCCGCCGCGGCCTTGGTCAGGTCCGGCTTGTCGTAGCCGGCCGCCGCGATCGCCGCCGCGTCGTTGTACTTGTCGAAGGTCGGGGTGATCACGCCGGTCTGGTTGGCCGGCGGCTCCTGGCCGTCCTCGCCGATCGCCGAGACCTTGGCCTTGTCGATCGCGTAGGCGATGGCCTGGCGCACGCCGAGCTGGCTGGTGGCCTTGTGCGAGGGGTCCAGGTTCGGGATCACCGAGACGTTCAGCACCGGCGGGGACCAGGTGTGGTTGTCCTGGGACTTGTTCAGGTAGAAGGACTTGATGCCGGTGATGAACTGCGAGCCCCACTGCGCCTTGCCGCTGGCCAGGTCCTGGTTGGCCGGGCCGTTGTCCAGGTAGGCCGGGTATTCCAGGGTGCTGACATACGGCTTGCCGGGCTGCCAGTAGTCGGCGTTGGCCTTGTACTCCATGTTGTTCGGCGTGCACTTGACCGTGTACGGGCCCGAACCCACCGGGTTGGGGTCCGTCCAGGTGTCCGGGTGCGCCGCGGCGTCGCCGGTGGACCAGACGTGCTTGGGGATGATCCCGACCAGCGTGGCGAAGGTGTAGAAGTACACCTGCGCGTTCTGCTTGAAGGTCATGGTGACCTGGCTGCCGCTGGCGGTGACCGAGGTCAGCCCGGCCGCGGACCACAGCGAGTAGTCGTCCAGCGCCGGGGTCTGCTTCATCAGGTTGTACGTGTACGCCACGTCGTCCGCGGTCAGCGGCTGGCCGTCACTCCACTTCACCCCGTCGCGGATGGTGAAGGTGATCTGCGTCTTGTCGGCGTTCCACTGGTAGCCGGAGGCCAGCATCGGCGTCTCCTTGGCGTCCTGCAGGATGTTGACGTAGATCAGCGGCTCGTAGATGAAGCCGAGGGACTCCTGGTTGAAGCTGGAGTTGTACGGGTTGAACGAGCACGGCCAGGTCTGCCCCTGCTCGTTCGCGATGGTGAGCGACCCACCCTGCTTGTAGCTCGCGTTCCCGGTGGACGCCCCGCCGGCCGAGCTCGCCGCGGTGGAGCCGCCGCTGCTGGAGTCCGAGGTGTGCTTCGTACTGGAACACGCGGAGGCCGCCAGGCCTATGGAGACGGCGATCGCGAGCAATGACGACTTGCTACGCCTCATGCTGGGCTTCCTTTCCGATTGCGGGATGTGGCGCCCGAGTTGGTTGGTTTCGTGGTGTGGTGCCTTGCCTCTACCGGTGGTGCTGTCGTGCCGGTGGTGCGAAGTCCCCGATCGTCACAGAGAACTGCCGGGGATGTCATCAGATTGCTTTTGAGGTCGTGGAGATCTCGACGGCGGACCGGGCCAGGGTCAGCGCGCCGGCCAGCGGAGCGTCGAACGGGAAGGCGGCCTGCACCAGCTCCGGAGGGAACGGCACCGCGTTGTCGAGCGCGCGGCGCAACGGGCCGTAGAGCGCCGGCCAGGAGCGCACCATGCCGCCGCCGACCGCGATCCGGGCCGGGTCCACCGCGATGGCCAGGTTCACCAGGTGGAAGGCCAGCTCCTCGGTGAACTCGCGCAGGATCTGGGCGGCGCGCGGATCGTGGCCGGCCACGGCGAACAGGTCCTTGGCGCCGGTGGCGCCCGGATCGATCTCCTTGGCCCGGGCCAGCAGGCCGATGCCGCTCACCTGGTCCTCCAGGATCGAGCGCTCCCCGGCGAGCACGCCGACGTCGCCCAACGCCCGCAGGTTGTAGCCGATCTCCCCGGCGGCGCCGTTGCGCCCGGCGATGACCTGGCCCTTGGTGACGATGGCGATCGCCAGCCCGGTCCCGAGGTTGAGGTACAGGCCCGGATCGGCGTCACGGAGCGCGCCTTCGACGGCCTCGACCCGGGCGGCGGCCTTCACATCGGTCTCGACCCGGACGGCCGAGGACGGGAAGGCCTCCTGGATCTCCTTGGCCAGCGCCAGATCCGCCCAGCCGGGGATGTTGGGGGCGAGATCGACCCCTGATTCCCGCGGGATCCCGATCGTGGAGACGCCGACCGCCAACGGCTCGCGGCCCGGCGCGACCCGGTCCAGCAGCGCCCGCGCGGCGCGCAGCCCCCGCCCGAGCGAGGCCTTGCCGCCCTCGGCGGCGTGGGTCGGGACGGTGGCCGCGCCGAGCCGGGTTCCGGCCTCGGCCTCGGCGACCGCCATCGCGGTCTTCGTGCCGCCGAAGTCGATACCCAGCACAACGCCTTCGGTGGGGTGGGTCTGGGGCGGGAGCAAGCGTCCTCCTCGACGGAGATGTCGGGCATTGCGGGTGGGACGTGGTGCGCTCTGCGGTGGGACGGTGGTGCGAGTTCGTCAGTAAAGTAAACTAAATATTGGGCGGACGGAAGGGGTCGGACGGCGCGCGCGGGTAACCATTCGGCAACGCCCCGATGGGCACAAAATGTGCATCCAGTGATGTTTCGGGCGGGCGAAATCGGCGGCGGACGCGTGCCGCGCAAGCCAATGCGGACAGCTGGACTGCGCGCGCAGAGTCTGGAACCGGCCGGGACGCCTGGACCCGTTCGCCGACGGCGAGGCGGAAATCAGCCTTCGATCGCTGGGCCCCGACCGCCCGCAGACCCCGGCCTTCCGCGTGTCGTCATACCGATTAGTCGGTATTGCGCTCGAATACTACGGTGCATCCAGATACTTCCTCTCAGTCCCCTGGGACCGGCGCCCGCCGACGCCCGCTCCGTCTCGCCGCCTTCGTGGCCGCCGCGTACCTGGTCCTGGAGCCGACCGCGGGCGCGGCGGCCGGGGCGGCCGGTGACAGCGGGGCGGCCCTGCGCCGACCGGTCGCCGCGGCGGCGGCGACGTCCGACCGGGGCTGCGTGACGGCTCCCCCGCCCGCGCGCGCCGTCTCCCGGGCCGCGGCCCGGGGGACGCTTCCGGACACCGGTGGTGGGTCGCAGACCACGTTCATCGCCGCGGCCGGGTTGCTGGTCGGCGGGCTGCTGCTGCGGGCCGCTGCCGGTCGGCTCCGTCGCCGGGACGCGCGATGAGCGCCGCCGGGCTGTGTCTCGGCAGCCTGTGCTTCGGCGGCCTGTGCTTCGGCAGCCTGCGACTGCGGGCCGCTGCCGGTCAGCCCCCTCGCCGGGACGCGCGATGAGCGCCCGCCCGACGAACACCCGCGGACTGCGCGTCCCGCGCCTGGCCACCGGCCTGGCGTTCGCCGGACAGCTGCTCTGCCTGGCCGCCGTCACGGTCTTCCTGCTGGGGCTGACCGCCGGCGGTCAGCAGCGCGCGGCCGCGGCGACGCGGTCGGCCTGGCTCGGTCTGACGGTCTCGGCTCCGCAGACAGTCAAGGTGGGCGACCCGCTCGCCCTGCACCTCACGGTGACGAACCAGACCGGCCGGCCGTGCGGTCTGGCGCCGTCGTCGCAGGGCACTGTCGGACTCGCGGTCCGACACGACGGCGTGCCGCTGTATCCGGGCTTCGCCGTCGTGGAGCCCATCGTGGACATCCGGTCCGCGCTCGCCGCGAGTGCGCAGACCACGGCTCCGGGCGGCCGGATCTCGCTGGACCTGTCGTCCACGCCTGAATCAGGCGCCTCCGCTCTGTCCGCGCTCTCGCTGGCGCCGGACGGAACCACGGTCAAGGCCCGGTGGCTGCTGGACAAGCCGGGCAGCTACGCGATCGCGGTGACCTACGCGATGCCGGGCGGCGCGGGCGAGTGCCCCGGCGGAAGCGGGACGGCGACGGTCACCGTCACGGTCACCAAGCACTGCGCGAAGGGCTTCTTGACGCCGCTGCTTCCGGTTCTGCCATGGCTGTTCGGCGGAGGCGCGGCGCTTGCCATTCCGGCCGCCCTGTCTTTCCTGGGCCGCCTCGGCACCCGCCGACTCGTGCTCGCCCGCGCGACGGCCGTCGCGGTGTGTACGGCCCTGATCGGCCTGAGCACGCCGATGGCGGCCAGCGCCGAAATCGTCGTCATGAACGGCGCCGACACGGACCTCAAAGCCGACTACAACGAGTGCCTCGCGACATTCAAGACCGACGACCCGCTGGACATGATGCCCAGCCTCCTCCACCTCATCCGTGTCGAGCTCTTCCGGGAGGACGGCGACGTCAGCTCGGCGCAACGGAACTTCTTCGACCCCACCCTCCTGCAGGTCCTCTGGAACCCGCACGCCCCGCTCGTGTTCGCCGGCGGCGTGCCCGAGGACAAGTGCGCGACGCTGTATCACGAGCTCGTCCACATCGACGATATGTCGGCGGCCACGACGGACGACACCCCGTGCAGTGACAAGTACCCCGTGAAGCGGGAAGAGGTCAGAGCCACCCGGGCCGAGAATCTGTACCGGACGAATCGCGGGCTGTTGCCGCGTCCGACTTACGGGACGAAGCCGCTGCCGCCGGGAACCGATCCGGACCACGCCGCGGTCGCCAAGGATTGCGACGCGACGCAGCCGCCACCCCCACCGCCGCCGGTCCGCAGCACCGGCGGGTGCAACATCCCCGATCGGGAGCGTCCGCAAGCGCAACCGCGGGCCGTGCGCCGGGACGCGGAACCGCCGGAGCCGGATTTCAGCGGCGCGTCGTGCAGCACCGGCGACCCGCACGTCACGACGTTCGACGGCCGGCACTACGACTTCCAGACCGTCGGCGAGTTCGTGCTGGCCAAGGCGGACGGGATCGAGGTGCAGGCCCGGCAGGCGCCGCTGTTCGACTCGCGGCTGGCCTCGGTCAACAGCGCCGTCGGGCTGCGGGTCGGCCCGGACCGGCTGAGCTTCGCGACGCAGGACCAGGACGGCATCCGGGTCCAGCTCAACGGCGTGGACATCGTGCCGTCCACGGACGAGCTGACCCTGCCCGGCGGCGGCACCCTGGTGGTCGCCGACGACGGGCAGTTCGAGACCCGGTGGCCGGACGGCACCGAGGCCCGCATCGGCACCATGAGCAGCTGGGGGCTCAGCCTCGTAGTGGTCCCGTCCACCACTGCCCGCGGGAAGACCCGCGGGCTCCTCGGGAACTACGACGGGGACCCGGCCAACGATCTGGTCACCAGCACCGGCCAAGTGCTGGCCGACCCGCCCGACCCGAAGCTGCTGTTCGGGCCGTTCGCGGATTCCTGGCGGGTCACCGATGCCACCTCGCTGCTTCCCTACCCGCCGGGGACCAACACCGCGACGTTCACCGACAAGACGTTCCCCGACAAGCCGGTCACCCTCGCCGACCTCGACCCGACCCGGGTCGCCGAGGCCCGGGCCCTGTGCCGGGCGCTCGGCGTCACCGACTCCCCCGAGTCGGAGGCCTGCGTCCTGGACGTCGCCCTGAGCGGCCAGCCCGCGTTCGCCACCGCGGCGGAGGACGTGGACCAGCACGTGACCGGCCAGACGCCGCCCCCCGGCGGCGTGGTCGAACCCGGCGGGACCCTGCGCGACGGCAGCCAAGCCGCCGGCACGCTCGCCAAACCCGGCCAGATCGATGTCTACCACCTGGATCTGGGGCCGGCGACGGTGTTCAGGCTGGCCGACGTCACCAAGGAGAACGGGGACAGCGGCGCCTTCACGCTGACCTTCAAGCTGGATCCGGATCAGAGCCTTGACGCGCCGGGCTTCACCTACACGAGCAACTACCAGTGGCGGGTGGACCAAGGCGGCACCTACACGCTGACGGTGACACGGACCGACGGCGACACCGGCCCGTACGGCTTCGTTCTGCTCACCGCAAAAGAGAAGCGGATCCCGATGACCGTCGGCCAGCCGGTGTCCGGGAACCTGGAAGCCCGAGGCCGCGTGGACATCCACACCTTCACCGCACCCGCGACGGGCAAGCTGCATCTGGACAACGGCACGGGCTGCGATCTGTCGGCGGGGCTCGTCGACGACTCGCCCGCGCCGAACGTCCTGGTGCCGTACGGCGTCTGCTCCGATATCGACATGGAGACGGTGGAAGCGGGGAAGAAGTACGACCTCATCATCTGGTCGGACGACCAGGACACGGGGCAATACTCGTTCACGCCGGTGATCGTCAGCTGAGCTCCGTCTCGGCTCTTCTCTGTCAGATCCTCCATGTCGGCTGCCCTACGTCGGCACTGACACCTCGCGAATCCGGGGTGTCAGTGCCGACTCCTACCGTGAACCACGTAGCCACCGGAGCCGCCGGAGCCGCGGAACAAGGAGGGGCCGTGTACCGCCAAGGAGACGTACTGATCGTGCCGGTCACGGAGAACGCCGTGCCGGCCGGGGTCCGCGCGGCCGGACCCAAGAAGCGCCGGCCGCGCGAATCGATGGTGCTGGCGCTCGGCGAGAGCACCGGGCACGCGCACGCGTTGCTCGCCACCCACGACAACGGCGACTTCTACCCCGCGCCGAGCGAGAGCGAGCCGGCGTTCGTGTTCCTGCCGCTCGGCGGCAAGGTCGTGCACGAGGAGCACGGCGTGATCCCGCTGCCCGAGGGCTGGTTCAAGGTGGTGCGCCAGCGCGAGTACGAGCCGCGGGCGCTGCGCTCGTTCCGGGTGGTGGCGGACTGATGCCGACGCCCGCGACCGACGTGGCCCCACAGCCCGATCTGACCGCCGACGGCATCGTCGCGGTCGCCGCCGCCGGCCACGAGGCCTGGCGCGCCGTCGCCCTGTCGACCGAGGCCGTGGACCGGGAAGCCGCCGAGGAGGCGGTGCTCCGGCTCTACGCCGAAGCGCTGCCCGACACGACTCCGCCCGCGATCATCTGGTGCCGCTCCCCGCTGGAAGCCGCGCGACTCGTCGTCGCGGACGCCAACCAGTTCGGCACCCCGGTCCGGGACCGCATCAGGGACCTGCCGTGGGCACTGGGCCGGGCCCGACTGGCCGAACGGCTCGGCCCGCGCGAGTTCGGCCGGGTCTGGCAGGCGACGTGCGGGGACCTGGCCCCGCTGATGAGTACCCTGATCACCCGCATCGCCATCGCCGTCGAGCAGCAGACCGAGGACACCGCCGAGCGCACCGCGCTGCGCGTCGCGCTGACGCACGCGGTCCACGGCCAGCTCGACGCCGGCTGGCTCCCGCTCTACGAGGCCGCCGGTCTGGACTCGGGCCTGGGCCGGATGGCCCGCTCGGTGAGTTGGTGGTGGCCCTTCGAGAACACGGTCATCCTCACCGAGCGCCCGCTGGCCCTGCGCCTGGACGACCAGGACCGCCTGCACCACGGCGACGGCCCGGCCCTGGCCTACGCCGACGGCCTCGCCGCCTACTCCTGGCGCGGGAACCCGCTGACCCCGGAGTTCGGACAGCGCCTGGCCGAGACCACGGCGGAGGCCATCCGCGCGGAGGAGAACACCGAACTGCGCCGGATGATGGTCGAGCACTACACGCCCGAGCGCTTCCTGAAGGAGTCCGGCGCCAAGCCGCTCCAGGAGGACGAAGCCGGGAAGCTGTGGCGCATGGACATGGGATCGGACGAGCCGATCGTCGTGGTCGAGGTCGTGAACTCCTCGCCGGAGCCGGACGGCACGTTCAACATCTACTTCCTGCGGGTGCCGCCGGCCACGAAGACCGCGAAGGCCGGTGTCGCCTGGACCTTCGGCCTCACCGAGGACGAGTACCAGCCACTGCGGCAGACCTGAGCACAGGCGCGCCGGCGGGGATCCGTGACAGGACCCCGCCGGCGAACGTGTTGTGGAGCCCGAGTTCCGGCATGTGCACGTAGCCGATGTGGCAGTCGCACTGTGTCAGGGGACAGAGTCGTGGCCGCAGGGCATCGCGATATGAGCCGTCGTAGAGATTCCCGAGGCGTTCGGTGGGATCGGTGCGCGAGACGAAATGGCAGCGGTACACCTCGCCGTCGCCGTTCACCGAGATGACGGACTCACCGGCGCGGCAGGCGTGCCCCTGCGAAGGATGCGGAAAGCGCGAGACCGGGAACAGCGGATCGAGCTCCGACCACGGTTCGGCTTCGGCATCGGTGTAGGTGCGGCCCTCCGCGGCGTTGACCCACAGATAGACGTCCTCGGGCAGGTCAGCGCGCAGCCGTCGCGCCGCGGCCAGATGCTCCGGCACCCCGACGATGCCCACGCTGAACCGGACCCCGCCGTCCCGCAGCTCGAAACACCGGCCGAGGAAGCGCTCGTACGGCACCTGGTCCGGATGGTACGTGCACCACAGAGCGAGCGAATCGAGGTCGGCGCCCGTCGTCCACCCGGCCCGCGAGCTCAGATTCGTCTGGATCGCCGCCTCGCCGACGTGGTCGAGACAGCTGAGTCCGACCAGGGCCCGCCGGTACCAGCTCCGGGTCAGCGCTTCGCCCCACGGCGTGAACAGAACACTGATCCGGTCTTCGGTCTGCGCGGTCACCCACGCGACGAACCGCTCCAGCGCCGCACGATCGGCCCGCAACGTCTCCGGCGAATCGCGACGCTTGGCGAACGGGCAGTAGCCACAGTCGTAGTCGCAACTGGCCAGCGGCCCGCGGTAGAGAATCGACAGATCCATCAGAGGCCTACTTCAGTTCGTAGGCACGCATGGCCGCGCGCACCGGCTCGGAGAAGAACATCGGCCCGACGGAGTCCGACCAGGCCAGCCCTTCGGCGCTGAGCCGCAACCGATCATCCGGCGCCGACTCCAGAAAACCGCGTGTGCGCAGCAGTTCCAGCCCGGTCCCGAAGCGCTCGGAGGCATCGTCACGCTCCATTCCCGCCGCCTGAAGCAGCGACTGGATCAGGAACCTGCGAGCCTGCTCGTCGGCATCGAGCCGGTAGCCGACCTCGGCCCGGCTGAAGTCCTCGGTGGCCACGTAGGCGTCGATGATCCCGCGCACTTCCGACGCCGAGACCGCGTAGTCGAAGGAGTAGTGCAGCGAGGCGGTGTAGGACCGCGCGCCGCAGCCGAGACCGATCATGCCGTCGGTCTGACACGCGTAGTCCTCGCCGCCCGCGACGACCGGTGCGTCCAGGCGGCGGAACATCCGCATCGACACCTGCTCGTAGCCGTTCTCCAGCAGGAAGTCGCGGCCGGAGCGGTACAGGTCCAGGCGCTGCGCGTCCCACTCGGCGTCGTGGCTCAGGTTCAGGCGGCCCAGGCCGGTCAGGGGTCGTACATACAGCGGGTAGAGGTAGATCTCCTCGGGCGTCCAACGCAGCGCCGTCTGCAAGGAGGCCCGCCACGACTCGCGGGTCTGGCCGTCGATGCCGTAGATCAGATCGATGTTCAACACCGGGATCTCGGCGGCGCGGATCGCGTCCAAGGCGGCGAAGACGTCGGCCGATTTCTGCGGACGCACCGCCGAGCGCGCCTCGACGTCATCGAAGCTCTGCACGCCCAGGCTCAGCCGCGTGGTCCCCCGCTCCGCGAGCACCGCCAGCCGGTCCGGCGTCGCGGTGGCCGGGGACGCCTCGACCGACAACGGGATCGCGCCGAGGCCGACTCCCATCACTTGCGAGGCGATATCGAAGAGCCGGGACAGCTCGTCAGGACTCAGATACGTCGGCGTGCCGCCACCGATCGCCGCGTTGGCGAAGCGCGGCGCCGGACCGGACTCGTCCAGGGCGGCGCGGGCCGCGATCGCCTGCCGTTCCAGGGCGTCCAGATACGCCGCGGTCAGTGACTCGGGCGCACCGGTGCGGGTGAACAGGTTGCAGAAACCGCAGCGGACGTCACAGAACGGGACGTGCGTATAAAAGGACAACGCATCGCGCTCCTCGCCACGCCAGACATCGGCCAGGAGCGGCTTGGGTTCGAGCGGCCGGTACGCCGTTTTGTGCGGATAGGCGTAGACGTAGGCCTGGTAAGGACGATCCAGCATCAGCCCTCGTATCCCTTCGGCAGCACGAAGTCCGCATACGGCACCGTCCAGACCACCTCATGGCCGATGCGGTGCCCGACATGGCCGTCCTCGCCATAGGCGGTCCCGTGGTCGGAGCAGACGATGGTGAAGCAGGCGCGGCGAGCCGCCATCAGCGTGAACAGCCGGCCGATACGCGTGTCGACGTAACGCAATGCGGCCGCGTGGGTGGCCCTGGTGTCACCGGCCTCTTTGGTCGCACCGTCGAGGTGGAACCAGTTCGGCTGGTGCAGCGCCGGAACGTTCACGAACAGGAACAACGGCTGGTCCTCGGGCTGCGCCGCGACCACCTGTTCCACGACACCGAGCTGGTTGCCGAACGAATCCGGATCGGTCACCCCGGTCGCGACCGACCAGTGCGCCTCTTCGAAGAAGCCGGGCAGCACCTGCCCGAGCCGGCTCTCCGGGTTGAAGAACCCCACTCCCCCGACGCAGACCGTCCGGTATCCGGCCGCACGCAGCCCGGCCACCAGATCCGGCTCTTCGAAGACCCAGGTGTCCTCGGCCGTGGTCTCGCTGCCGCCGAAGCGCGCGGCGAACAACCGGGGATGCCGGCCCGGGGCCACCGGCGTCGGCAGGAAGCCGGCGAAGAAGGCCGAGTGCGCGGCGAACGTGAACGAGCCCGGCGTGTGCCGCCGTTCCCAGCCGTCCGGCAGCACGCGGGCCAGGTTCGGCAGCCGGCCGGCGGCGAGCTCTTCGGCGGCGACGTCATAGCGGAGCGTGTCGAGCGTGACGAACAAGAGGTCGTGACTCCCGACGATCTCGTTCATCCGCTTTGAAACTGGCGGCATGGTCATGGCGCGAAACGACCTATCAGTGAACGTACTTGAGCGCCGTAGGTCCCGACGCCCTCCCCGGGAGTGCCCGGAAGTCCCATGAGGTTCGGCAAGAGGTCGCCGTACGCGTTGACCTCGCCGATGCAGTCGACATCGGCGCCGCCGTCGGCGCCGGGCAGCACGTCGATCCCGAGACAGTGCGTGCCGGGGAAGCAGGCCGCCGCCCACTCGGCGAGCTCGAGGACGGCCAGCCAGCGCTTCTCGCCGATCTGTGCCTGGAACGCCGCCAGATCGCCGCGCTGCCCGCCGAGATGCAGGTTGGTCATCGGGGACGTGCTGGTACGCAGCACCGCGTGGGTGGCACGGCCGCCGACCGTGACGATCCGCAGATCGCAGTCTCTGCCGTCGATACTCGCTTTACGCACCCAGCGCTCGGCGTGGAGTCCGTCGACCGCCAAGGCCGCCAGCAGGTCATCGATGTCCTGGTCCCGCAGGTAGGTGCGGATCTTCAGCGAGTTGTAGAGCTCGATCCCGGCCTCGGTGCGGACCATCTCGGCCGAGGTGACCGCGCGCCGGTGTCGGCCCCGTACGGTCAGCGCCACGACGCCGGAGGCCGAGGAGCCGTGCCGGATCTTGATGAACGCCGACTCCGAACCGTCGGTCCCGGCCTCGGGCGGCACCGGCACGCCGGCCTCGGTCAGCAGCCTGTGCGTGGCCGCCTTGTCGAAGGCCGTGGCCACGTCCCGCTGATCGAACAGCCGCACCGCGCCGGCGTCGTCGATGGCCCGCTCCAGCTTCGCCACCACCGCGGTAAAGCCCTGATACCACTGCCGCGTGCCCTCGACCCGATACATGTCGACCGCCTCGTCCGACCCGCGCAGCAGCCGGGCCACCTCGGCGTCCTCGCCCGGCGAGTCCACCCGGGCCAACTCCCCGGCGCGGAACCCGAAGTCGCCGCGCAGCACGTCCAGCCACGGCACGACACGCGGTTCTTGAAGCCCGGCTTCGCGGACGGCCTGCGCGAAGAGCTTCACCCGCCGGTTCTCCGGGTTGCCGACGACCGCGAAGCGCAGCGGAACGGCCGGCCGGTGCGAGACGGTCATTCGGCGACGGAGACGAACCGCGTCTCCTCGCCGTCCCAGTTGTCCGGCTCCTGGTGCTCCGACAGGTCCACCTCGACGCCGGGCAGCGCCTCGCGCAACCGGTCCTGCATCTCCTCCGACAGGAAGTGGTGGTGCAGGTCGAGCTTCTTCAGGTGGGTCAGCGGCTGGCCGGCCAGCAGCGCCGCCGCGCCTTCGTCGCCGAGGCTGCCCAGCGACAGGTCGAGGACTTCCAGGCGGGAGACGATCAGGGCGTGCGCCACGGCGGCGGCGATCTCGTCGCTGTTCTCGGCGTTGCGCAGGCCGAGGTAGCGCAGTTCGGGCAAGCCGGTGCCGCCCAGGATGCCGTCCAGGTCGGAGACGTCCGAGCCGCCGAAGTACCCCTCGGTGCCGAGGTACAGCTCCAGATCGGTCAGCTCGGGGAACTCCGATCCGGCGACCGCGCGCACCACCTCCGGCGGCAGGCCGCCGCACTGAAACGTCAGCTCCCTGAGCTCCGGGTACGCGCGCTGCTCCCAACCCAGGTTCTCACTGCCCCGCGCGCCGAACGTCAGCAGCTTCGGGAACGCGCGCAGCAGCGGCGTCAGGTCGCTCTGCTTGATCCACGAGATCTCCCACTGCTGGGCCTCGACGTCGCCGATGAACAAGTGCCGCAGATTCGGAAACCGGTCGGCGGCGGCGACCAGCGGCGCGAACACGTCGGCCGCGGTCTGGTCCATGTTGTTCTCGGTGACCCAGTTGCCGATCACGAAGGCGCCGACCCGGGCCGGGTCCACGTCGCGCAGGAAGGCCTCGAACATCGTCGAATGGCTCAGGCCGTCCCAGCCCGACACCGAGACGCACCAGGCCCACGCCTCGACGTCGGCCGGGATCCCGACGCCGCCGGGCCAGTCGGCCATCTCCTCGAAGTCGGCGCCGGGCAGGCTGAAGACGGGCAGCCCGCCCCACCGCGCCAAGTTGACGCACTCGCTGTCGATCACGTGGACCCCCTGGGCCGGCCGGTTGGATGCAGGCCTTTCTACCAGCCGCCGCCGACCGGATGATCCGGCCCGTTGAGTCCGCTCACTCGAATTCGGCGTCCCGCAACCGGATGGACAACTCCATCCGGCGGCGCAGCAGCTGATCCAGCAGCACCCCGCCGACCGTCATCGCCAGCACCACCGCCACGACCGGCACCGTCCAGCCCCAGCCGATCGAGCCGGTGGCCACCACCGAGTCGCCGGACGCGCCGCCCGGGCCCTGGTCCAGCGGTCCCAGCATCGGCGCCAGCCCGGCGCCCATCGCCAGCCCGGCGGCCGCGGCCAGCACTGCGACCGGCAACGGCACCAGCGTGGCGACCAGCCGGCTGCGGCCGGACCGCAGGCCGAACACCTGGAGCAGCAAGGCGCTGTCCCGGCTCACGGTGCGGGTCGCGGTCAGCAGTTGCAGCAGACACAGCGCGAAGTAGCCGACGCAGAGCGCTTCGACCAGATGGAAGACGTCCCGGGCCGCCGACACCCCGCCCTGGCTGTAGTCCTGCGACCGCACATCCGCGAGCGTCGTCACCGCGGTGCCGCCGACCACGCCGGGCAACGCCCGCAACGCCGACGCGGAGATCGCGCCGGTGGTTCCGCTGAACCAAGCGACGTTCGGCCGGCCCGGATCGGCGTCCGGCACCTCACCGTACGGCACCACGATGTAGTCCGTCCCGCCGAGGCCCACGACCGAATCGGCCAGCGGCACGTCCGCATACGCGCCGATGACGGCCTTCAACGCGCCGCCGGAATCGGACACCGACACCTGTCCTGAATACAAGCCCTGCAAACCTGGCGAGGCCAGCACCGTCACGGTGCCGTCGGCGGCCTGCGGCGCGGGCCAGTTCGCCGGGACCTCCTGGCCGCGCGCCGAGCCGTCGGACAGCGCGGCCGCGGCGGCCTGCCGGAACGCCTGCGGATTCAAGGTGAGCACGGTGATCGGCCGCGGCTGGGGAATCCCCTGGGCCGTGATCGGCGCGATCCCGCCGAAGTCGGCGCGGCCGGTGAAGACCCCGCGCACGCCGGGCGCCTTCGCAGCCGCGGCGGCGAACGTGTCAGGGAACGGAGTCGTCTGGACGCCGATCCGCGCGGTAGCACCGACGTCGCGCACCGAGTCGTCGCGCACCTTCTGCATCACCGAGGCGTCGTAGCCGGCCGCGAACATCCCGGCCGCGACCACCACGACCAGCCCGGCCAGCGGCGCCGCCACCACCGGCACCCGGCGCCCGGACAGCGCCGCGGCCACGAAGCCGACCACGCTCCTGCGCCGCGCCAGCAACCGCACCGCCGGCCCGAACAGCACCGGCACCAGCCGCACCGCGGCGACCCCGGCGGCGAAG
Organism: Catenulispora pinistramenti; assembly: GCF_018274385.1. Lineage (GTDB taxonomy): Bacteria > Actinomycetota > Actinomycetes > Streptomycetales > Catenulisporaceae > Catenulispora > Catenulispora pinistramenti. The sequence continues at coordinate 19,422 of NZ_JAAFYZ010000035.1, forward strand.
GCCAGCAGCGCCGGGGCGGCGACCGCGATCCAGTCGATCGAGCCGTCGGCGTTCGCAGCGCCCTGACTCCGGTAGATCGCCAGCGCGCCGCCGGCCGCCAGCAACAGGCCGACGTCCCGCACGATCCGCTTGCCCCGCGCGGTCTCGCCGACCGCCTCGTGCCGGGCCGAGATGACGCGGTCGCCGCCGCGGTAGACCCAGTAGCCGACCGCGCCGAACGTCAGCAGCGTCGCCAGGACCACGCCGGACCAGGCGGCCGGCGTCCGCAGTGTGCCGCGACCGTCTTCCACCGCCGCGAGCGCGCCGAGGACCGCGGAGACGAACACGATCACCGAGATCTGCGTCGCGTGCCGGAGCGCCAGCCGGACCGGTGACGCGCCGCGGGCCCGGCACAGCGTGACGTCCTTCGCCCGCCGCAGCACGGTCAGGCGCAGCATGAGGAACAAGGCCGCCAAGGCGCCGGCCGCCAGCGCGCCGAGCACCACCGCCGACAGCTGGTGGCTGGCCGACTGCGTGCTCAGGACCTGCTGCGCCAGCGCCTTCAGCCCGCTGTTCATCGTGACGGCGGCCTTGAAGTCGCCGGTGTCCAGCTGCGCCTGGTCCAGCGCGGGCCCGACGGCGGCCAGCGCACCGGAGGTCAGCCGGGCCGGGTCGATGACGTAGTCGTAGACCGTGGTGTACTCGCCGATCCGGGCCTGCGCCGAAACCGTCGAGATGGCCTCGGGGCGATCGACGAAGACGTCCGCCTCCCACACCGTGATCTGTTTGTCGCAGTCGACGGTGCTCAGGCAGACGGTCGTGAGTGCCGGATCCGGTTTGTCGGCGATATGCCACATCGGGTCGGCCGGACCGGGGCCGGCGGCCGGGACGAAGATCCCGGCGACCTGGACGCTCAGCGTGAACGGGATGCCGCCGGTACTGGCCGGCGGGCTGGCGTCCATCTTCACCAACGTGCCGACGCTCAGCCCGAGCTTGTCCGCGGTCTGCTGGGACACCGCGATCGGCAGCGTCATCCGCAGGGAGGACAGGAAGCCGTCGAGCGGGTCGAAGGTCCGCTGGGCCGCCTCCTGGCCCGGAGCCGAACCGGCGACGTAGCGCACCTGCCGGCTCAGCTGCGGCGACCAGTCCAGGCGCAGCCACGCCGGATCCCCCAGACGGGCCGGCGGGTCCAGGGCCGGCACCAGGTGGTCGTACTGCCGCGTGATCGAGGTCTGCGACACCAGCGAGCTGAGCTGCGACGGCAGCTGGGACAGGTTGGTCGAGCCGACCGAGGTGATGTCAGAGCTCGAGTTCGGATACTGCGGCTGCATCGACACCGGAGGTGTGGACAGGACGAGATCCCGTTGCGAGTACGGCGCTTTGCCGACCAGCGAGCTGACCGTCCACGCGTCCGAACGCTTCGTGTCGGCCGGGATCGCCACCGCGGTGGCGGCGGTCCCGGCGGCCAGCAGCGCCAGCGCGGCCAGCACCAGCCGGGCCGGGCCGAGTTCGGCGAACCAGCGCGGCGCCCTCATCGGCCGTCCTCCCCCAGGCGCAGCGTGCCGCCGGTGTCGGCGGTGCGCCGGGTCAGCGACACCAGCGCGACCAGGCCGAGCAGCAGCACCGCGGCCACCGCGCCGACCCCGGCCAGCGCCGGCAGGTCCACCACGGTCACCGGTTCGGGGATCGGCACCTGTCCGGAGTCGGTGAGGATCAGCAAGGGGAGTTCCGATCGGATCGTGAGCACCGCCAGCGCCGCGCCGCCGACCATGCCGAGGACCACCAGCAGCAGGTTCTCGGCCAGCAGCATCGCGGCGGTGCGGCGGCGGGACAGTCCCAGGGCGTTCAGCAAGGCCAGTTCGGTGGTGCGCTCGCGCAGCGCGATGACCGAGTGCAGCGCGAAGCCGATGAGGATGAACAGCAGCGCCGCGCCGGCCGCGATCACCAGCGTCAGCTTCATGCCGCTGCGGACCGGGTCGTCGCGGATCAGCGCGGCCTGGCTGGACCGGTCGGTGACGATGGGCGCGGACACCAGCGCGCCGTTGTGCACGGCACGGTAGCCGGCGGCGAGTTGCGCGGGCGTGGTGCCCTCGGCGGCCTTGGCCCACCACTCGGTCTGCTCGTTGACCGCCCGGGACGCCAGGTCCGCGCGGTCCAGGAAGCCGATCGGCACCACCACCGCGCAGTCCTCAGCCGGGGCGCCGGCGGCCCGCTGGCCCAGCCGGTAGGGCGCGGGCATCGCCTTCACCGTGCCGACGAAGTGCACCCGCACCGGGGCGCCGAAGGCCGAGGTGGTGTAGGTGTCGCCGACTTTCAGGCCCAGGGTGGTCAGCAGCTGAGTGGAGGCCAGGACCGGGACGTCGGTCAGGGCCGCGCTGGAGCGGGCCAGGTCCAGGGTGTGGGTGATGATCGGCGCGGAGTCGGTGCCGAAGCCGGAGAACTCGGTGAAGTGCGCCAGCCCCGAGCCGGAAGTCTGGCCGACCTGGTAACCGGCCGGTGAGACGTCGCTGTCGGAGGTGTTCGAGGAGCCGGCCTGGAGCGGCTCGCCGAAGGCGTGGGCCTGGACCCCGGCCGGCAGCGGGGCCGGGGCGCCGTCGGCGGTCAGGTTGCCGACGTCCACGGTCGCGGTCTCGGGATCGCCCTTGCCCCCGGCCGCGACGCTGCAGGTCGGGACCGGGTTGCCCGCGCTGTCGTAGGTCAGGCACAGCGGCGCGTGGTAGGAGACCGACAGAGCCGTGATCCGCAGCGGGTACGCGATGGTCCCGCCCTCGGCGTCGACCTGTGCGCTGAGGGTGTGGGTCTGCCCGTCGGCGGCCTGGACCCCGCCGAAGTCGACGACCGCGCCGACCCCGTAGCGGTCCACCACCTCGGCCTGCACGTCGAGCGGCCCCAGGCTGCCCGGAACGCTCGGGTCCAGGGCCTGGCCCTGGTAGCGGACGTCGAGGGTGAGCTTGGTCGGCTTGCCGGGCAGCGTCACGCCGCCGGACATACCGTCCGCGTCCCAGCCCTGGGACGCCAGCTGCGCGGACAGTTGCGGCCAGCTCTTGCCGGCCAGATCAGAACGCAGCTCCACGACGTTCGCGGACTTGGCCGGATCGATGCCCAGGACGTTGATCGGCAGCTGTTGCAGCCCGGAGCCGAAGAACAGACTCTCGCGGGCCGCCGCGAAGCCGCCGCCGGCACCCGGAACCGCGGCGAGCGATCCGGCGGCGCCGAGATGGCCGCCCGGGATCCCGGCGGCGCGGACGTCGGCACCGACCACATGCGTGCCCTGATCATCGGCGGAGCGGTTGACCGAAGCGAGGAAGACAGTGGCCTGAGTCCCCACCGCGACCGCCATGATCAGCAGGGCCATCGGGGCGGCGTAGGTGCGGGCCGTCCGGCCGATGCGCCAGCCGGCCAGCGCCAGGACCGCGGCCCGGCGACGCGCGGCCAGGTACTCCAGCGGGCCGACGATCAGCGGCAGCGCGCGCAACAGCACCAGCGACCCGGCCAGCAACAGCACCGACGGCGCGACCACCTGCGGCATGCTGAGCGGCCCATTGTGCGAGGGGTCGTTGCCGAATCGGGTCAGTTCCCAGAACGCGCCGACGCCGAGCAGGACCACGATCACGTCGGCCCCGGTGCGCTGCACGGCGGTGCGCACCTGCGAGCGGCTGCGTTCGCGCTTGACGCCGACGAAGCTGGCCGAGGACGTCACCGGCACCAGGGCCAGCAGCAGCAAGGTGGCCAGCGCGCCGATCGCGACGACGACCCACAGGTCGGAGCTGATCGGCGGGGCGCTGTCCCGGGCCGAGGACCAGTGGCTGGAGGATAGGCCGCGTTCCAGAAACCTTGCCGCGAAAGGGGAGACGGCCGCGACCGGGAGCGTGAGCATCAAGCCCTCGGCCAGACCCACCCGCAGCAGCCCGGCGACCGAGGCCCCGCGGGCCCGCAGCAGGCCGTCCGATTCGCGGCGGTGCTCGGACAGCAGGCGGGTGGTCAGGACCAGAGCGGTCAGCGCCAGTAGCCCCAGTTCCACCACCGGCAACAGATTCAGCCGGCTGCTGATGCTCAGGTCGCTGTCGATGCCCTGGGTCTGCGGCGCGAGTTGGTCCAGGACGCTGGCGTGGATGTTGGAGTCGACGTTGGTCGCCGCGTTCGGGAGCCAGGCGTCGAGGGCGGCCAAGCGGTTCTGCAGGGTGGCCGCCGCGCCGGTCTGGATGGTGCGGAAGTTCGGGGCGGCGATCACCGTCTCCTGCCGGATGTCCAGCAGCCCTCCGGCGGTGACGCTCTGGTCGACCAGCAGCGGTCCGAAGGTGGGCAGGTCCTCTTGGCCCTTGCCCGCACCTTTGTAGGCCTCGGCTTGCCAGAACGAGGTGGTCTTGTCGGTCGGGGTGTAGACGCCGACGATTTTGAAGCGCTGCTGGACGCCGTCCAGGCGGGCTTCGGTGCCGACCTCGTCGCCGACCTTCCAGTGGTTCGCGGCGGCGGCGACTTCCGGGATCACCGCTTCGAACTCGGTGCCGGAGGCGGTGCGGGTGCCGGGCTGGACGGTGGCCGGGGCCGGGGCGGGCCAGGTGCCGGAGATGAGGTGGGCGTATTGGGTGGCGCCGTTGGTGCCTAGGAAGTAGACGGAGTAGGTGGCTTGGGGTCCAGATCCGGATCCGGATGTGGTTCCGGTTCCTGCTGCTGGTGCGGTTCCGGTTCCGGTGACGCCGTAGGGGACGGTCGCGGTCTCGTGGATGACCGAGGTGTCGACGCCGACGAAGGCCGCGCGGACCTGTTGCTCGGTGGCGGACAAGAACGCGACGCGGCTGGTCGGGTCGGCCGGGAAGCGCGAGCCGATGTTGTAGACCGCGGTCACGGTGCGCTCATCGTCCGGGAGCGTGCTGAGCGCTTGGCGGACGCCGTCGCGTTCGGCGGTGGTGCCGTGCATGCGGATGAGCGTGACCAGGACCAGGGCCGGCAGCAGGACTGCCAGGGCGGCCAGCAGGAGCATGCGTTGGGCGATCGCGCGCTTGCGGACCAGGCCTGAAACACCGCCGCCGCTGGATGGGGGGACACGGCTCATACGGGTTAGAACGGGGGGCTGAGGTAAGGGCGTTGCGGTCGTTACCAATCGGTGATGTTGAGCGCTTGCCGGCAGCCCGGTTGCCCACCGCATAAACTCCCGCCATGGGTGGTGAGTACTGGCAAGCCGAGCCGGACGGTCCAGCACGCGAGCGCACGGTACGTCTCGACGTCCCCGGCCGCGCCGAGTCCCTGCCCCTGATCACCGCCGACGGCGTCTTCGGCACACAACGCGTCGACCGGGGCACCGGCGTCCTGATCCGGCACGCGCCGGCCCCCGCACCCGGCACCGGTGTCGTGGACGTGGGCTGCGGGTACGGCCCGATCTCCGTCGCGATGGGACTGCGCCAGCCCGCCGCCGGGGTGTGGGCCGTGGACGTCAACCGCCGCGCCCTGGCCCTGACCGCGCGCAACGCAGCGACGGCCGGCGCGCACAACGTCGTGACCGCCGAACCCGAGTCGATCCCCGCCGCACTGCGCTTCGACCGCATCTACTCGCACCCGCCGATCAAGATCGGCCGGTCCTCGATGCACGAACTCCTCGACGGCTGGCTCCAGCGGCTGGCCCACGGCGGCGACGCCTTCCTGGTCGTCAAGCAATCGATGGGCGCCGACTCCCTGCACTCCTGGCTCACCGACTCCGGGTACCAGGCCGCGCGCGCCGCCTCCAAGCAGGGCTACCGGCTCCTGCACGTCAACACGAACGCGGATTCCCGACAGCCACCGGGCCTCACGCCCGCCGACCTGCGCACCATCGCCCGGGCCACCGGCCGTACCTGGAACGTCCTGGGCCGACTCGCGGGCGGACGTTCCGACAGCGTCCAGTTCCTCGGTTCCGGCGAGGACCGCGCGGTCGCGAAGATCAAGCTCGGGGCGTGGTGGGGCCCACAGCTGGCCGAGTTGGAGGCCACGGCCGCCGAGCTGGCCGAGGCCGGATATCCGACCCCTGCGATCCTCGCCCACGGCCCGTTGGCCGGCGACGAGCGCCACTTCCTGCTGACCGCCTTCGAACCGGACGCCGAACCGGCAGCCACCGACGCCACGTTCCTGGCGCAGGCGGCAGCGGCCGTGGGACGGCAGGCCGGCGTGCGGCCGCGGCCGGAACGTGACTGGTCGGCGATGGTCACGCTGTTCCTGAACGGCGGCATCACAGAGCACGAATTCCACCCGGAGCTGGCCGGCCTCGCCGCCCGAGCGCTGGCCCTCGTGCCGCATCCGGTCCCGGCGCTGCCCAGCACCGAGTTCGTCCACGGCGATTTCACCACCGCGAACCTGCTCAGCCGGAACGGCGCGCTGTCCGCCGTCATCGACCTGGAGGGCTTCGGACGCGGCACGCGCACCATCGATCTGGTGTCCCTGCTGGCCTCCGTGATCGGCGACGCTCCCGCGTCGGCCGTGCAAGCCCTGGCACGGGACGCCGTCGCAGCCTCTGACGAGGCGACGTTCCGCGCCTGCCTGGCACACCGGGTTCTGGCGAGTCTGTTGTCCGCGACCGACTTCCCGGAGCGCCTCACGGAAGTCTCCAAACGGGCCCGGCTGCTACTCGCGCTGGCGGACTGACCGCACTGCTACAGCCTCACTGCCACAACCTGAGCGCTACAACCTCGCCGCCATAACTCAGCGCCGCAACCACAGCGCCACACCTCACCCCAACAACCGCTGCTCTTTCGCCACCGCGACCGCCCCGGCCCGCGTGTCCACCCCGAGCTTGTCGTAGATCCGCCCGAGGTGGGTCTTCACCGTGGCCTCGCTGATGAACAGCTTCTTGGCGATGTCGCGGTTGCCGAGCCCCTGCGCCAGCTGCGCGAGGATGTCCCGCTCCCGATCGGTGAGCGTCGGCCGGGGCGAGCGCAGCCGGGCCAGCATGCGGCTGGCCACCGGCGGCGACAACGCGGTCCGGCCCGCGGCGGCGGCACGGATGGCGGCGTAGAGCTCGTCCGGGGGTTCGGCTTTGAGCAGGTAGCCGGTGGCGCCGGCTTCCACGGCGCGGGTGATGTCGGCGTCGGTGTCGTAGGTGGTGAGGACCAGGATGCGCGGGGTGTCAGGGGTCGGATTCGGCGTGCGGATGCGGCGCGTGGCCTCCACGCCGTCGATGCCGTCGCCCAGCTGCAAGTCCATCAGCACGACATCAGGGTTCACCGATGCCGCGGTGACGACCGCCTCCTGGCCGCCGGCCGCCTCGCCGACCACCGCTATGTCATCGGCGCCGGCCAGCAACGCACGCAGACCGGCGCGCACCACCGCGTGGTCATCGCAAATAAGTACCCTGATCACGGCCTCGGCTCCACGGGGATCGCGACGGAGATGACGGTGCCCTGGCCGGGCGCCGATTCGACGGTCAGCGTGCCGCCGAGCTGAGCGGTGCGGGCGCGCATCGCGGCCAGGCCGTGGCCGCGCCCGGGGCGGTGGCCGGGGTGACGGCCGCCGTCCGGCTCGGCGGACGCGGGGAATCCGGCTCCGTCATCGGCCACATCCAGCAACACCTGGTCGTCCAGATACGTAAGGGTGAGCGCGGCGCGCCCCGCATCTGCGTGCTCTGCCACGTTCGCCAACGCTCCCTGCGCGATGCGCACCAAGGTGGACTGCACGCGCTCCGGCAACACCCGTGGCGTCCCGTCCACCGCGAACTCGGTCGGCGGCTGCGGCTGACGTGCCGCGACGGCAGCCAGCGCCTCCGGCAACGTCGCCCCGGCCAGGTCCGACGGCGCCAGGTCCTGCACCAGCCGCCGCGCCTCGGCGAGGTTCTGGCCGCCGATCTCCGCGGCCGTGCGCACGTACTCGTGCGCGGCTCCCGGATCCGCCGGCCACGTCCGATCCGCCGCCTGCAACAGCATCGCCTGGCTCGACAGCCCCTGCGCCAGCGCGTCATGGATCTCCATCGACAACCGCTGCCGCTCGCCGAGCACCCCGGCCAACCGCTCCGACTCCCGCAGCCGCACCGCCTGCCGCCGCATGTGCGTGATCGCGCCCGCGCTGACCGCGGCCACCGCCACCGGAACCATCGTCAAGGTGGGGTCGAAGCCGACCGCCAACCGGTTCTGCGACACCACGACCAGCACCGTCACCCCGGTCACCAGCGCCAACGCGGGCCAGGTCGGCAACGTGCGCAACCCGGTGACGAACAACGGCACCGCGCACCACGCGAAACTCGGCGCCAGCAACACCAGCACCGTCCACAACGCGGTGGCCGCACCGAGCCAGAGCAGATGCGCCCGCGTGGGCCGCCCCACATCCGGCTCCCCGGTGATGCCCAGCACAAGCCCGGCGCCGTAAACCACGGCCAGCGCCCCGGACAACGCGATCACCCACGGCGCGCGCGGCTCCCCGCGATGGTGCTGGAGGAAGCGGACGGCCGAGGCGAGGAGAAGGAGGAAGAACGCCGAGTGCATGACGGCGGCCAGCCAGCGGGCGTCGGGGTCCAGGCGCGAGCGCTCGCGCGCGGAGCCAATCGGTCGCGCGACGCTCGTGGCCTCGGCCAGGCCACCAGAGCGCCCGGCTGCCGACCGGTCCTCCCGCATCGCCGCTCCGCTTCTCTCGCGCCAACCGTTCTTGATCTCCTCCCATCCATCCTGACCTGCCCTGATCGCCCCGGCGTCAACCGATCGGCCGACAAGCCCCTCGGCCACCCGGCGCGCCAGGTCCACCCGTCGCGTCGATCCGCGTGCCCGATTCGGCCCGCAGGATCGATAGCAAGCAACCCGAACCACCCCCAGGAGCGATCATGACCACCTTCTCCACCCGGGCCCGCGTCATCACCGGAGCCGCCGGCCTGGCCGTCGTCGGCGCCGCCACCTTCGGCGCCCTCTCCGCCAACGCCGACGCCAAGACGGACACCAAGCCGGACACCAAGGCGGCCAATGCCAAGGGCCTCATCACCACCCAGCACCTGTCCGCCGCCTCCGCGACCAAGGCGGCGCAGGCCGCGCTCAACGCCGCGACCAAGGCCGGCCAGCACGTCTCGGTGGCCGTGGTGGACCGCGACGGCAACGTCATCGTCCAACTGCGCGGCGACGGCGCGGGCCCGCAGTCCTTCGACTCGGCCGAGCAGAAGGCCTTCACCGCCGTGTCGTGGAACAACAAGACCTCGGCCCTGGTGAACAACCTGCAGCAGACCCCGACCCTGAAGGACATCCCCGGCACCCTGTTCCTGGCCGGCGGCGTCCCGGTGGACGCCGACAACGCCCCGGTCGCCGGGGTCGGCGTGGCCGGCGCGCCGAGCGGGGCGATGGACGAGGCGTACGCTCAGGCCGGGGCTGACGCGATCACCAGGTAGGCAGCCGGATAAGCGTCAACCACCGAACAAGCGCCACGCGAAGGAGACCCATGGCCACCCCCACCGTCGTCTTCACCGGGATCCGCCCCCACGGCGGCGAGCCGATCGACCTGGTCGTCACCGACGGCGTCATCACCCGGCACGCGCCCGCCGGCACCGCCGCCGCGGCCACGCCGGGCGCGCAGGTCGTCAACGGCACCCGCCGGATCGCGCTGCCGACCATGGTCGACGCGCACATCCACCCGGACAAGACGGCGTGGGGCGAGCCGTGGGTCTCCCGCAAGCGCGCCACGGGCATCGCCGAACTCGGGCAGGCCGACGCGGAACTGTTCCGCGCCCTGCCCACCCCGGTCGGCGAGCGGGCCCGGCGCCTGATGGCGCACGCCGCCGCGCAGGGGACCCGCGCGCTGCGGGCCCATGCCGACGTCGCCCCGGCCTTCGGACTGGCCGGGCTGGAAGGCGTGGCCGACGCGCGGGAGAAGCTGCGGGGCGTGGTGGACGTGCAGACCGTCGCATTCCCGCAGCACGGCGTGCACGCCGCCCCGGGCACCGCCGAGCTGATGGAGGAGGCGGCGCGCGCCGGCCTGGCCGACTTCATCGGCGGCATCGACCCGATCGCCTTCGACCACGACCTGACCGGCCAGCTGAACCTGGTGTTCGGGCTGGCCGACCGCTACGGCGTCGGCGTCGACCTGCACCTGCACGACACCGGCCGGGACGGGCTCGACGTCTTCGACGCCGTGCTCCAGCGCACGCGCGCGCTGTCACTGGCCGGCCGGGTCACCGTCAGCCATTCCTTCGCCCTGGTCGGCCTGCCGGACGCCGAACTGGACCGGCGCGCCGCCGACCTGGCCGAGGCCGGCATCGGGCTGACGACCGTCGCCCCGGCCGGCCGCACGCTGCCGGTCCGGCGGCTGCGCGAGCTCGGCGTGCGGGTCGGGCTGGGCTCGGACGGGGTGCGCGACTCCTGGTCGCCGTTCGGCAACGCCGACATGCTGCACCGCGCACACCTGATGGCGCGCTCGCTGCGGGCCCGGGTCGACGAAGACCTCGAACTCGGCTTCCACACCGCCGCGACCGCCGGCGCCGAACTGCTCGGCCTGCCGGTCAGCGACCTGAGTGTCGGCTCACCAGCGGACTTCTTCCTGGTCCGCGGCGAGTGCCTGGCGCAGGTGGTGGTGGACGTGCCGACGCGGGAGGTCGTGGTCCGCGGCGGCCGGGTGGTCGCCCGGGACGGGGAACTGGTCAGCGGCTGACGTCGTCCTGCGGCGTGGCGGCCGGGGGCTCTGTACTCCCGGCCGACTCCTCGGCGCTGTCAGCCCGCCGCCGCCGCACCCGCCACACGATCAGCCCGATGACCACGACCAACGCCACGAACCCTGCCAGGATCTTCCCCACCAAGTGCTCGACCCGGTCATAGGCGGCCCCGGTGAAGTAGCCCAACAGAGTGAACCCGACGCCCCACACCAACCCGCCGAGGGCGTTGAAGAGCAGGAACTTCCGATACGGAATACGCGAGATGGCGGCCAGCGGCGGCATCAGGGCCCGGAAGAAGGACACGAACCGCCCCAGGAACACCGCCTCGGGCCCCCGCCGCCGAATCATCTCCCGGGCCTTGTCCAGCTTCACCCGGTGCCGCCGCAACGGCCGCGTGTTCAGCAACCGCTCCCCGAAGTGCCGCCCCACCTCGAACCCGACACTGTCCCCCGCGATCGCCGCGAACACCACCACGATCGCCAGGCCCCAGATCGACACGGTGCCCCGGTTCGCCAGCACCCCGCCGATCACCGCCGCGGTCTCGCCGGGCAGGACGAAGCCGACGAAGAGCGCGTCCTCGGCGAAGACCAGCACGCCGACGACGACGTAGACGAGGGCCGGCGGAAGGTTGCTGAGCCAGTTGAGCATGGGGTTCAGCCGCCGATTCCGTGAACGATCATGGCTCGCGTCCGAGTCCGCAGCGCGGCGATCCCGCCGACCAGGAACGCGAAGGTATAGACGAACTGCACCAGGACGACCGCGCGGGCCAGCTGCCCGCTCGGATGGATGTCGCCATAGCCGACGGTCGCCATGGTGACGCCGGTGAAGTAGAGCGCGTCCAGCCGCGTCCCGAGCCCGACGAACTGGTTGTGGCGGGCAGCCATGGCCCAGTAGCTCGCCGCGAAGACCAGGATCGCGGCCCAGAAAAGGAGCAGGATGCCCAGGCCCGGATGGCGGTACCGGCCGGACCGATCAGTCAGCGCGCGATCGGTGGTCACCGTCATGCCGACGGCGAGCAGCGCGAGCAGGCCCACCGGGATCAGCCAGGCGAGCACCCGGTGCCGCGGCCCGATCACGCTGAAAGGGAGCGTGAAGTAGGCGACCGTGAGCAGGACCGGGCCCAGGGCCGCGGCGGCGAGGCGGGCCAGGGCCGGCATGCGGGGAAAGTGGCCAGCGTCCTCGCGAGCAGCACCACCGGCGCGGCCGCCATCACCGCCCCGCTCCTCCGGCTCTCGCTCGCCCTCGCTCTTCATCAGGTACTTGCTTTCCCACGCCGAGCCCCCGCGACGCGGCCGGCGTCACCCGTCCAGCCGCTCGACCACCTGCTCGCAGAGCTCGTGGGTGGCCAAGGCGTCCTGGAGATCCGGGTACTGCGTCTCCCCGCGCACCGCTGCCAGGAAGTGCTCGCAGATCTGCTCGACCCCCTTCACCCGTCCGACCGGGTCCCAGCCCGTCGGTCCGTCGGCGAGGTCGTGGATGTCCCGGCGGTGCCCGTCCCCGATCAGCTGCAGCCGCTCGGCCTTCGTCCCCGCCCGCCGATTCATCGCGCCGAAGCAGGTGAATCCGGGCCCGGACAAGGTCAGCGCCACATGTTCCAGCATCCCGTCCTCGACCCGCCCGGACACCGTCACGTCCGACACCTCCCCCGGCGCCAGGAAGCGCAGCGTGTCCGCCACATGGATGAAGTCGTCGAACACGACGTCCCGCAGTACTCCCGGCGCGTCCGCCTCGTTCTTCTGCAGGATCACGGTCTCGCGCGGGGCCCGGGTGGCCGCGACGTAGGCCGGGGCGTGCCGGCGGTTGAAGCCGACCATCAGCGGTGTGCCGGTGCGCTCGGCGTGGCCGACCAGGGCGCGGGACTCGGCGAAGGTGTCGGCCAGCGGTTTGTCGACATACGTCGGCACCCCGGCGTCCAGCAGCCGGGTGACGACCTCCGCGTGCGCGACGGTCGCGACGTGCACGAAGGCCGCCGCCGGCCGGGCGTCGCCGAGCAGCGCCGCCAACTCAGTGAACCGGCACGACGCCGGAACCCGGTACGCCGCACCCAGCGAGTCCAGCCGTCCACGGTCCCGCGTCACCAACCGCAGCCGCAGGTCAGCCCGCGTCCCCAGCACCGGCAGGTACGCCTTGCGAGCGATGCCGCCCAGCCCGATCACGGCGACCGCGAGCCCGTCACTGTCCATACCCGCCATGGTCGCTCATATTGACGGTCCGCGCCGCTACGGTGTGGGGCCATGACCGACGCTCAAGCCCCGGCCGACACCGCGGCGGGCCGCATAGCCGCCGCGCTCCAGGCCGCCGTGGCCACCGACGACCGGGCCGCCGCCTGGCGCGTCGCCGAACTCGTCGCCGCCGACTGGTCCGTGCGCCCGCTCGACGCCGCCGACGCCGACCGCTACACCGACGCCGACCTCGACGCCGCCGCGACCGCCCTCGGCCACCCCCTCCCGGCGGCGCTGCGCGAGGCGCTGAAGCTCTTCGGCCACCGCGACGACCTCACGCGCAGCCAGGATCCGCTCGCCAGGCCGGATGAGCTGGAGATCCACGAGGGCGCGCTCATCTTCCGCAACGAGAACCAGGGCGTCTGCTGGTGGGGGGTCCTGCTCGAAGACCTGGACCAGGACGACCCGCCGACCTACTACTGCCCCGACCCGGCCGACAAGGCCGAGCAGACGTGGGACCGCTGGACCGACCGCCTGTCCCTGGCGATCATCGACACCCTGATGGCCGAGACGGTCATCGCAGAGGTCGAAGACCTGACCGACGCCGGGGAACTCGGCGAATACGATCCCGGAGACGACCCCGGCCTCACCGCACTGCCGAAGATCCAGCCCGAGTGGGCCGAGGCCGCGTGGTATGTCGGCGACGACGTACTGGTCCATGGGCGCCCGGGATAAAGCGCTCGCACCGGCCGATCGTCGGCCGGTGCGAGCGCTGGACTACCCGTCTACGCCGTCTACCCCACGTAGTTGAAGTGCGAGGGGTCCGGCCCGATCCGGCCGTCGTCCCGGCTCAGGTGCGAGACCTGGTCCATCTCGTCGCGGGTGAGTTCGAAGTCGAAGAGCTCGAAGTTCTCCTTGATGCGCGAGGGGGTCACCGACTTCGGGATGACGACGTCGCCGAGTTGCAGGTGCCAGCGGAGCACCACCTGGGCCGGGGTCTTGCCGTGTGCCTGGCCGATCCGGGCCAGGACCGGCTCCTTGAGCAGGTCGCCGCCTTGGCCGAGCGGGCTCCAGTCCTCGGTGATGATGCCGAGTTTCTCATTCAATTGCCGCATCGCCGGCTGCGGGAAGTAGGGGTGGAGCTCGATCTGGTTGATCGCCGGGACCTTGGACGACTCGTCCACCAGGCGTTCCAGGGCGTCGGCGGGGAAGTTCGCGACCCCGACCGCCTTGGCCCGGCCATCGGAGTTGATCTTCTCCATGGCCCGCCAGCTCTCGATATACAAATCGCGTTCCGGCACCGGCCAGTGAATCAAATACAGGTCCACGTAGTCGGTGCCGAGCCGCTCCAGGCTCTGGTCGAAGGCCCGCAGGGTGGCGTCGTAGCCGTGGTCGGTGTTCCACAGCTTGGTGGTCAGGAAGACATCCTCGCGGTTCAGCCCGGAATCGCGGATGGCCCGGCCGACGCCGGTTTCGTTCTCGTAGGCGGCCGCGGTGTCGATGTGCCGGTAGCCGACCTCGAACGCGGTCGTGACCGCCGTGCGGGCCCCGTCGTCCGGGACCTGCCAGACGCCGAAACCCAACTGCGGGATCCGGACGCCGTCATTCAAAGTGATGTATTGCATTTCCTCATCCCTTCCACGCTTCGACCGCTTGAGAAATCGGGGTGTCGCCGGACACCAGTTCGAGGGTCTGCCGGACCGCGGCGTGCTGTTCGATGACCTCCGCCAGAACGTTCGCCACGTCGGCCCGGGGAATGGTCCCGCGCCCGGTGCTCGGGGCCAGCCGCACCAGCCCCAGACCCGGCGTGTTCAGCAGGCCGCCGGGCCGGATGATGGTCCAGTCCAGATCCCGGGGCCGCAGGTCGTCCTCGGCCTTGGTCTTGGCGTCCAGGTAGGCCACCCAGGTCTGGTCCGAGCCCGGGGAGGCCGGCGCTCCGGCGCCCATTGACGAGATCTGCACGAACCGCCGCACCCCGGCCAGCTCGGCGGCGTCGGCCAGCAGCACCGAACCACCGAGATCCACGGTGTACTTCCGCTCCGCGCTGCTCCCGCCGCCGGCCCCGGCCGCGAACACCACGGCGTCGGCGCCGCGGATCACCTCGGCCAGCGACTCCTTGGTGGCACTCTCCAGGTCGAACACCACCGGCTCGGCGCCGGCGGCCACCAGATCGGCGGCGCCGTCGGGACGCCGGAGCAGCCCCTGCGCGGTGTGTCCGTCGGCGCTCAGCCGCGCTTCCAGCAACAGGGCGATCTGTCCATGGCCGCCCGCAATCACGATACGCATGCGTCCTCCCTATCCCACCCGGGCGCGCGACGGGAGGTCGAGGCGACCGTTCGGACCAGGCAGCCCCGGATCGGAACTGCCCCGCCCGACGCCGTCGGGGCTGCTCAGGCTTCGTGGGCTGCTCAGGCCTCCGGCAGCCGAACCAGCATCTTGCCGGTGTTGGCGCCGCTCATCACTCCGAAGAAGGCGTTGAGCGCTTCCTCGATCCCGTCCACGACCGTCTCATCGGTCCGCAGCGACCCCTCGGCCAGCCACCCCGAAGCCTTGCCGATGTACTCGGGGAACGCCTTCATGTGGTGCCCGATGGTGAACCCGCGCAGCGTCAGGCTCTTGCCGATGGCCAGCGTCAGATGCGGCGGCCCGGCCGGCATGGACTCCTCGTTGTAGACCGAGATCGCGCCGCACAAAGCGATGCGCCCGAACAGGTTCATGCGGGTCAGCGCCGCGTCCAGGGTGTCGCCGCCGACGTTGTCGAAGTACACGTCGATGCCGTCGGGAGCGGCCTGCTTCAGCTGCGTGCGCAGCCCGCCCTCCCGGTAGTCGATCGCGGCGTCGAAGCCGTAGTGCTCGGTGAGCCGCTTCACCTTCTGCGGCCCGCCGGCCGAGCCGATGACCTTCGACGCCCCGAGCTTCTTGGCGATCTGCCCGGCCACCGAGCCGACCGCCCCGGCCGCGCCGGATACGAAGACGACGTCGCCCTCCTTGACCGGCGCGATCTCGGTCAGGCCGACATACGCGGTCAGTCCGGTGATGCCGAGCACCCCGAGGAAGGCCTGCGCCGGCACCTTCGACGTGTCCAGCACCTGGGTCTTCGCGGCGTCCAGCAGCGCGTACTCGCGCCAGCCCTCGAAGTGCGAGACCGTCGCGCCGACCGGGATCGCCGAGCCGTCCCCGGCCGCGACCACGACGCCGACCGCGCCGCCGGTCATCGCCTCGTTCAGCTGGAACGGCGGGATGTAGGACGGGACATCGTTCATCCGGCCCCGCATGTAGGGGTCGACGGACAGCCAGGTGTTCCGGACCAGGATCTGGCCCGGCCCCGGATCGGCGACCTCGGCCCGCAGGAGGCGGAAGTCGGTCGGCTTCGGCTCGCCGACCGGACGTGCTATCAGCTGCCATTCACGACTGGCGACGGACACGGGTTACTCCAAAAAAGTGAGGGTTGGGGGTGGGGCTCGGCCTTCTCATCGTCACCGAGGCCCGGCGGCGCTGCCACTCAGCCGCCGCTCATCGGCGCCCGGCTCAGCCGAGCGCCTTGGGTCAGCCGAGCGCCGTGCTCAGCCGATCGCCTTGATCAGCTCGGCCGCCAGCGGCGCGGACGACATCGGGTTCTGCCCGGTGATCAGGTTCCGGTCGACGATCACGTGCGGCGTCCACGGCGCGGCCTTGTCGACCACCACGCCGTCGGCCGTCAGCCGGTCCTCCAGCAGCCACTTCGCCTGGTCGGCGAGGCCGCCCTGGATCTCCTCGTCGTTGGTGAACGCGGCGATCCGGTAGCCGGCGAAGGAGGACGTGCCGTCCGCCTCGCGGGCCGCGAGCAGGGCCGCCGGGCCGTGGCAGACCACCGCGAGCGGCTTGCCGGAGGCCAGCGCCGCGGTCAGCAGCCGGCCGGAGTCGGCGTCCTCGGACAGGTCCTCCATCGGGCCGTGGCCGCCGGGGTAGAAGACGGCGTCGTAGTCGCCGAGCGAGACGTCGGCCACCGCGACCGGGCTGCGCAGCTCGGTCATCGCCGCCACCGCCTCGGCCATCTGCCGCGCGCCGTCCTCGCCGCCGGTGAACTGCGGGGACAGGCTGCCGGCGTCCGGAGTCGGCACCACGCCGCCGGGCGTCGCGACCGTCACCTCGTGCCCGGCCGCCTTGAGCGCCTGGTAGGGCACCACGGCCTCCTCAGCCCAGAAGCCGGTGGGATGCTTCGTGCCGTCCTTCAGAGTCCAGGAGTCGGCACCGGTCAGAACCATCAGGATCTTCGCCATGCGGTAAACGCTAAACCTCATGAACTTATCGGCGCCAATGGCCACTCCGATACCGAGTATCGATTTTTCGATGGCTCGCGTAGCCTCGCCGCATGGCCGATCCCCTGGACCTCAACCAGCTGCGTACTTTCCTCGCGGTCCACCGCTCGGGCTCCTTCACAGCCGCCGCGCACCTGCTCGGCCTGTCCCAGTCGACGGTCACCACGCAGATCCGCGCGCTGGAGACCCGGCTGGGCCGCGAGCTGTTCGAGCGGCGGGCCCGCGGCGTGGCCCCGCTCCCCTACGCCGACGAGCTCGCGGCGCAGGTCTCGGCGCCGCTGGATCGGCTGTCCGGACTGGCCGAGGACGGCGCCGCCCCGGCCGCCGAGCCCGTGCACCTGGCCGGCCCGGCGGAATTCCTCGGCGCGGTGGGCATGGGACTGCTCGCGCCGTTGATCGCCGAGGGCGTGCAGCTCCGGGTCACCACCGGCCTGACCGACGACTTGCTGGACGAGCTCCGGTCCGGCCGGCACGACCTGGTGATCTCCACTCGGCGCCCGACGATCAGTGGACTGATCTCAGAGCCCTTCGCCGATGAGGAGTTCGTCCTGGTGGCCGCGCCGGCTTGGGCCGAAAGGCTGAAGGGCGCGGAGCTTCCGGCCGGGCTGGCCGACGTCCCGCTCATCGCCTACGACGCCGAGCTGCCGATCGTCCGCCGCTACTGGCGCTACGTCTTCAACACCCGCCTGACCGCCCCGGCGCAGCTCACCACCATCCCCGACCTGCGCGGCATCCGCACCGCGGTGCTCGCCGGGGCCGGCTGGACCGTGCTGCCGAAGTACCTCTGCCGCGCCGAGCTGGACAGCAGTACCCTGACTCTGCTCCATCAGCCCGAGGAGGCGCCGCTGAACACCTCGTTCCTGGTCCGTCGCCCCGGCGGTTCGGCCAACCCGCACGCGGCGCGGGTCCAACGGCACCTGCTGGCGGCCGCGAAGTCCTGGTGGGCCGAGCACGAGTGCTGATTCAGGCACGAGTGCTGATTCCCTGATCCCTGATCCCTGATCCCTGATCCCTGATCGCCCGAACCGACCGACAGCCCCGCTGGAGGACCCCATGAGCTGGAAGATCCGGCGCCCACGGCACCGTGTCACGATCGCGCTGGCCGCCGCCGTCGTCCTGGCCGCGGCCGGGACCGCCACCGCACTGGCGGCCACCGCCTCGAAGCCGGGCCTGACCCCGATGACGCTGACCAGTCCGGACTTCCACGACGGCGGCAAGCTGCCGCCCTGGACGCTGTGGGGCAAGGATCCCTCCTGCCCGGGCAAGGACCTGGCCCCGGCCCTGCGCTGGACCAATCCGCCGGCCGGCACGAAGGGCTTCGCGGTCGTGGTGAACGACGTGGACACCCCGCAGTCGCCGGGCTTCACCCACTGGATCGTCTACAACATCCCCGGCGACGTCACGAGTCTGGCCGGGCACGGCTCGAACCCCTACAGCGAAGGCGCCACCGACTACGACGGCGTCACCACCGGCTTCGCCGGACCCTGCCCGCCGCCGACCGGCCAGCCGCACCACTACGTGTTCCGAGTATTCGCGCTCGACACCGCCAGCGTCCCCGGCACCGGGCTCGACGACACCGCGCTGATCTCGGAGATCTCCAGCCACATGCTCTGGTCGGCCAGCCTGATCGGCACGGTCGAGCTGCCCAAGGGCAGCTGACCCCGGCCGAAAAGAATTGATCACCCCTGTTGACACCACCGGCGCCGGGAGAATACTGAGCGGACAGTTACCGACCGGTTGGAAAGCAAGGGTGCCGCCATTGATCACCCAGCACGACCTCGAGAACCGCATCCAAGACCTGCTCGCCGCCCACGATCCGGGCACCACGAGCCGGCTGGACTTCCTTCACGCGCGCTTCGACGCGGGCCTGGCCTGGCTGCACTACCCGCCGGGCCTGGGCGGGCTGGGCCTGCCGCGCGGCCTGCAGCCGGTCGCCGAGAAGGCGTTCGCCGCGGCCGGCGCGCCGGACAACGAACCGCAGCGGATCGGCATCGGCCTGGGCATGGCCGCCCCGACCATCCTCGGCTTCGGCAACGACGAGCAGAAGCAGCGCTGGCTGCGGCCGCTGTGGTGCGGCGAGCAGGTGTGGTGCCAGCTGTTCTCCGAGCCCGGCGCCGGATCCGACCTCGCCGCGCTGGCCACCCGGGCGGTGCGCGACGGCGAGGACTGGATCGTCAACGGGCAGAAGGTCTGGACGTCCATGGCGCACGAGGCGCGCTGGGCGATCCTGGTCGCCCGGACCGATCCGGACGTCCCCAAGCACCAGGGCCTGACCTACTTCGTGCTGGACATGACCGCGCCCGGCGTCGAGGTGCGGCCGCTGCGCCAGCTCACCGGCGAGGCCGAGTTCAACGAGGTGTTCCTGACCGACGTGCGGGTGCCCGACGGCCAGCGGCTCGGCGCCGTCGGCGAGGGCTGGAAGGTCGCGCAGACCACGCTGATGAACGAGCGGGTCGCGATCGGCGGCGGCGCCGCGCCGCGTGAGTCCGGGATGATCGGGGTGCTGGCCTCGGCCTGGCGCGAGCAGCCGGAGGTGCGCGATCCCGCGCTCCACGACCGGCTGCTGACGCTGTGGGTGGCGGCCGAGGCCGCGCGGCTGACCGCGATGCGGCTGTCCGCGCAACTGGCCGCCGGCCAGCCCGGACCCGAGGGTTCGGCGGCGAAGTACGCGTTCGCCTCGCTCAACCAGCAGATCTCCGGTCTGGAACTGGAACTACTGGGCGAGCAGGGCCTGCGCTACGACGACTGGACGATGCGCCGGCCGGAGACCGTCAGCTTCGTCGGCCGCTCCCCCGGCTACCGCTACCTGCGCGCCAAGGGGAACTCGATCGAGGGCGGCACCTCGGAGATCCTGCTGAACATCATCGCCGAACGCGTCTTGGGCCTGCCCGGCGAGATCCGGGTGGACAAGGACGTCGCGTGGAAGGACCTGCCCCGGTGAGCGAAGCACTCCTCTACTCAGAGCCCGAAGAGGAACTGAGCGCCGCGGTCGCCGACCTCCTCGCCGACCGCGCCGCGTGGGCTTCGGTTCTGGCCCGCACGGAATCCGCGGAGCCCTACGACACCGGGCTGTGGAAGACGCTCGGCGGCGGTATCGGCGTGGCCGGACTGCTGGTGCCCGAGGAACTCGGCGGGGCCGGTGCTTCGCTGCGCGAGGCCGCGGTGGTCGCCGAGGAGTTGGGCAAGGCGGTCGCGCCGGTGCCGTTCCTCGGCAACCTGACCGCCACGGCGCTGCTGCTGGCGGCCCGCGAATCCGGCAACGGGACCGCGGCCCTGGCCGACGACCTGCTGCGCCGGATCGCCGCCGGCGAGCAGACCGCGGCGGTCGCGATCCCGTTCTCGCGCTCGCCGGACACGACCTACCGGGGCAAGGTCTCGGTCACCCCGTGGCCGCCCCGCGAGGATCCGCACGAAGCCCGGCTCACCGGCCGGGTCACCAGCGTCGCGGACGCGCTGCCGGCCGACGTGCTGCTGGTCCCGGCGGACGGGTCCATCTACGTCGTGCAGGCCGCGGACGCACAACGCACTCCGGTCACCACGCTGGACATGACCCGGGTGCTGTGTGACATCGAGTTCGACGACGCCCCCGGCCAGATGCTGGCGATCGGGTACGCACCGCTCGCGCAGGCCTTGCTGAGCGCGGCGGCGGTGCTCGCGTCCGAACAGCTCGGCCTGGCGGAACAGTGCCTGAAGACGACGGTCGAGTACGTGAAGACACGGCACCAGTTCGGCCGCGCGGTCGGTTCCTACCAAGGACTAAAACACCGGCTGGCACAGCTATGGGTACAGATCGCGCAGGCTCGCGCAGTCGCCCGGTACGCGGTCTCGACCAGCGGCGACGAGCAGGTGATCGCGGTCGCGGTCGCCCAGGCACATTGTTCGGCGGTCGCGGTGCAGGCCGCCGAGGAGTGCGTGCAGATGCACGGCGGGATCGGCTTCACTTGGGAGCACCCCGCACATCTGTATTTGAAGCGGGCCAAGAGCGCGTCGATCGCGCTGGGGAGTCCGGCCCGGCATCGGCGGCGGCTCGCCGAGTTGGTGGATCTGCCGGCCAGCTGAGGTCTTGTGTCAGGGCTCGCCGAAAGCGGTGAGCCCTGACCTTCGCCCTACTTCTCGGCCGCGCTCGGGTCCAGCCCCAACGCCTTGGCCCAGATCCGGTTCAGCGTCTCCACCAACTTCTCGAACGGCATCGGCGCCTTCTGCACGAAGGCCACATACGCCATCCGCGACACCATCCCGGACAGCGCGTGCGCCGTCAGCAGCGGATCCAGATCCGCATCGGCGACGCCCGCGTCCTGCAACGTCCGGATCATCTTCGCGTTGCGCCGCACGAACGCGTTCGCGCGCTCGATCCGGATCGCCCGGAAGTCCTCGTCGATCTGCGACACCTGCTCGAACAGGCCCATCAGCGCGGCGTTCTTCTTGTAGGCCCGCAGGTATTCGCGGTTGGCCAGGTTGATCAGCTCGCGCGGGTCGGTGACGCCGGTGCGGGCCCGCAGGTGCGGGTGGACCATCTCCTCGGTCACCTGCTCGGCGACCGCCTGGAAGATCTCCTCTTTGCCCTCGAAGTAGGTGTAGAGCGAGCCGGAGGCGACGCCGGCCTCGGCGGAGATGTCCGCCAGCCGGGCCTCCAGGTAGCCGTCCCGCTCGAAGACCACGCGCGCCGCCGCGACCAGCGCGTTGCGGGTGCGGATGCCCCGGGCACTGCGCGGTGTGACGCGCACCTCAGACTTCGCCATGGCGAAACGCGGTCTCCCTACTTGAACTTGACGCCGACCTCAACTATACCGGAATCATGTTCACTGTCTCTGATCGCGCCCAGCGTTACCAGGACGACCTGCTCGCGTTCATGGACGAGCAGGTCTATCCGGCAGAAGTGGTCTACGAGGAGCAGATGCGCGCCTCGGGGGACCCGCACCACCAGCCGGCGGTCATCGAGGAGCTGAAGACCGAGGCCAAGAAGCGGGGGCTGTGGAACCTCTTCCACCCGCACGCCGAGTGGGGTCCCGGGCTGACCAACTTCGAGTACGCGCCGCTGGCTGAGATCATGGGCCGCAGCCACCTGGCCCCGGAGGCCACCAACTGCGCCGCGCCGGACACCGGCAACATGGAGGTGTTCACGCTCTTCGGCTCGGAGGCGCACAAGGAGAAGTGGCTCAAGCCGTTGCTGGACGGCGAGATCCGGTCCGGCTTCGCGATGACCGAGCCGGCGGTGGCGTCGTCGGACGCCACGAACATCGAGATGCGCATGGTCCGGGACGACGCGCGCGGCGGTTACGTCCTCAACGGCCGCAAGTGGTTCACGTCCAACGCGATGCACCAGAACTGCCGGGTGCTGATCGTGATGGGCAAGACCGATCCGGAGGCGGTGCCGCACCGGCAGCAGTCGATGATGGTCGTGCCGCTGGACGCGCCGGGCGTCACGATCGTGCGCTCGCTGCCGGTGTTCGGCTACCAGGACCGCGAGGGGCACGCCGAGATCACCTTCGAGGACGTGTTCGTGCCGGCCGAGGACCTGCTCAAGGGCGAGGGTGAGGGCTTCGCGATCAGCCAGGCCCGGCTGGGCCCGGGCCGGATCCACCACTGCATGCGCACCGTCGGCATGGCCGAGCGGGCGCTGGAGCTGATGTGCCGGCGGGCCGCCGAGCGTGTGACCTTCGGCCGGCCGCTGGCCGAGCGGGCGAACATCCAGGACTGGATCGCCGAGTCCCGGATCGACATCGAGCAGACCCGGCTGCTGACGCTGAAGGCCGCGTGGATGATGGACACCGTCGGCAACAAGGCGGCCCGGACCGAGATCGCCGCGATCAAGGTGGCGGCGCCGGAGATGGCGCTGCGCGTCATCGACCGGGCGATCCAGGTGCACGGCGGCGCCGGCGTGACCGACGACTTCCCGTTGGCCTGGGCCTGGGCCCACCTGCGGACGCTGCGGCTGGCCGACGGGCCGGACGAGGTGCACAAGCGGGCCATCGCGAAGATCGAGCTGGCCAAATACAAGCACTGACAAGTACTGACACACCCGCCGCCCAGCAGGAGTTTCCGAAAGCTCATGACCAATCCCCTCATCCCCTCCCTGTCCGGCCGCACGGCCATCGTCACCGGCGCCTCGCGCGGCATCGGCCTGGCGATCGCCCAGACGCTGGCCGCCGGCGGCGCGAACGTCATCCTGACCTCGCGCACGCAGGACAACGCCGACGAAGCGGCCAAGCTGGTCCAAGGCCCCGGCACCGCGATCGGCTACCAGGCGCACGCCACCGACGAGGACGCGGCCCGGGCCTGCGTGGCGTTCGCGGTCGAGCGCTTCGGCAGCCTGGACATCCTGGTCAACAACGCCGGCACCAACCCCGCCTACGGCCCGCTGATCGACATCGAGAAGAGCCGGTTCGCCAAGACGCTGGACACCAACCTGTGGGGCCCGATCCTGTGGACCTCGCTCGCGGTGAAGGCGTGGATGGGCGAGCACGGCGGGTCGGTGGTGAACACCGCCTCGATCGGCGGCATCCACGTCGCGCAGAACCTGGGCGTCTACAACGCCAGCAAGGCCGCGCTGATCCACGTCACCAAGCAGCTGGCGCTGGAGCTGGCACCGAAGGTGCGGGTGAACGGCGTCGCGCCGGCGGTGGTCCGGACCCGGCTGGCCGAGAGCCTGTTCGCCGACCACGAGGCCGAGGTCGCCGGCGCCTATCCGCTGGGCCGGCTCGGCGAGCCGGACGACGTCGCCTCGGCGGTGGCGTTCCTGGCCTCCGACGCCGCGGCCTGGATCACCGGCGAGACGCTGGTCATCGACGGCGGCGCGCTGCTGGGGCAGGCCGGTGTCTGAGGGCTCTGACATGGCGGGCTCTGGCAGCGCGGGCTCTGGCAGCGCCGCCGAGCTGCCCGGGCTGGTCTCGGGCTGGCTCGGCGAATCAGGGATCGAGTACGAGCCGCCGTTGACGCTGACCCGGGTCGGCGTCGGCCAGTCGAATCTGACCTATGCCGTCACCGACGCCACCGGCCGGCCGGACCGGCGCTGGATCGTCCGGCGCCCGCCGCTGGGGCACCTGCTGGCCTCGGCGCACGACGTGGCCCGCGAGGCCCGCGTCCTGACCGCGTTGCGGGACTCTGACGTCCCGGTGCCGCACGTGTTCGGCGTGTGGAAGACCGACGAGGTGCCGATGGTGCTGATGGAGTTCGTCGACGGCCTGGTCCTGGACCGACAGGAAGTCGTCGACGCCGTCCCGGAGCCGACCCGGCACGCCGTCGGCCTGTCCATCGCCCGCGCGCTGGCGCCGGTGCACGCCGTCGATCTGGCCCGGACCGAGCTGATCGACCTGGCCAGCCACAAGCCGTATGCCCAGCGCCAGCTGAAGCGCTGGACGACGCAGTGGCAGAACTCGAAGACCCGCGAATCCGCGGACCTGGACACGCTGACCGCCGGGCTGGCGGCGGCGATCCCGGGGCAGCGGGAGCTCACGCTCGTGCACGGCGATTTCCACATGCGCAACGTGATCGTCTCCCCCGACGACGGCTCGGTCCGCTCGGTCCTGGACTGGGAACTGTGCACGCTCGGCGACCCGCTGGCCGACGTCGGCACGCTGCTGGCGTACTGGCCGGCGGACGGCGAGGCCGGCCAGGGCCTGCTCAGCAACTCCGCGATGCCGGGCTTCCCGGACCGCGACGAGATGGCCGCGGCCTACCTGGAAGCCAGCGGCCGTGACGGTTCCGCCCTGGGCTTCTGGCACGCACTCGGACTGTGGAAGATCGCCATCATCGCCGAGGGCGTGCTGCGCCGCGTCCAGGACGAGCCGCGCAACCGCGCCGCGGCGTTCGCGCCGACCACCGACCAGATCGACTCCCTCATCGCCAAAGCACTAAGGACACTGACATGACCGAGCAGACCGGCCAGACCACCTCCGGCGCCGCCTCCGGAACGACGCGCGACACCGCGCGCACCGCGATCGTCACCGGCGCCGCGCGCGGGATCGGCGCCGCCGTCGCGCTGCGGCTGGCCGCCGACGGGCACGCGGTCGCCGTGGTCGACCTGGACGAGACCGCGTGCGCGGACACCGTCGCGGCGATCACCAAGGCCGGCGGCAAGGCGCTGGCCGTGAGCGCCGACGTCTCGGACGAGGAGCAGGTCGCCGCGGCGCTGACCCGGATCGTCGCCGAACTCGGCGCGCCGACCATCCTGGTCAACAACGCCGGGATCCTGCGGGACAACCTGCTGTTCAAGATGAGCGTCGGGGACTGGGACGCGGTGATGAACGTCCACTTGCGCGGCGCGTTCCTGATGTCCCGGGCGGCGCAGAAGCACATGGTGGACGCCGGGTTCGGCCGGATCGTGAACCTGTCCAGCACCTCGGCGCTGGGCAACCGGGGCCAGGCGAACTACGCCGCGGCGAAGGCCGGGATGCAGGGCTTCACCAAGACGCTGGCGATCGAGCTCGGCAAGTTCGGCGTCACGGCCAACGCGATCGCGCCGGGCTTCATCGAGACCGACATGACCCGGGCCACCGCCGAGCGGATGGGCGTGGACTTCGACGTGTTCCGGCAGGTGGCGATCGGCCAGATCCCGGTCGGGCGCTCCGGCAAGCCCGAGGACATCGCGGCGATCGCGGCGTTCCTGGTGCGCGAGGAGTCCGGGTTCGTGTCCGGCCAGGTGATCTACGCGGCCGGCGGCCCGAAGGACTGAGCGCTCGTTCAAGGAGGCGGAGAGCGGCATGACGCGGAGCAACATGACGCAAAGCACTGAGACTGAGACATCCGAGCTGGTCCTGGCCGAGCGGCACGGCGCGGTCCTGCTGCTCACGCTCAACCGGCCGGAGCGGCTGAACGCGTGGAACATACCGCTCCAGGAGCGGTATTTCGCCCTGCTCGACGCGGCGGAAGCCGATCCCGGAGTACGGGTCGTGGTGGTCACCGGCGCCGGACGCGGGTTCTGCGCCGGGGCCGACATGGAGGACCTGTCGCAGCTGGGCACCGTCGATCCCGACACCTTCGGGCAGCTCCCGGGCCGGCCCCGGGAGCGTCCGCTGTCCTTTCGCAAACCCCTGATCGCCGCGATCAACGGCCCGGTGGCCGGGCTCGGGCTGGTCCAGGCGCTGTACTGCGATCTGCGGTTCACCACGCCGCAAGCCAAGTTCACGACGGCCTTCGCCCGCCGCGGCCTGATCGCCGAGTACGGGATCGCCTGGCTGCTGCCGCGCCTGGTGGGGCCCAGCCGGGCACTGGACCTGCTGATGTCGGCGCGGGTGGTGCTCGGCGAGGAGGCACTGGCGCTGGGTCTGGTCGACCGGGTCCGGCCCGCCGAATCCCTGCTCGCCGACGCACTGGCCTACGCGGCAGATCTGGCCGAGAACTGTTCGCCGCGGTCGATGGCGCTGATCAAGCAGCAGGTGTTCCAGGCGCTGGACTCGGATCTGCCGACCGCTGTCGCTTTGTCGACGAAGCTGATGCACGAGTCGTTCCGGCATCCCGACTCGGCGGAGGGCGTGCACAGCTACCTGGAGCGCCGTCCCCCGCGGTTCGAGCCTTTGGAGTCGGCATGAGCGACGCGCCCCGCGCCGTGCTGACCGACTTCGGCGGCGTCCTGACGACGAGCATCTTCGAGGCCTTCGAAACGTATTCGCTGTCGGTGTCAGGCGATCCGGCCTTGTTCGGAACGCTGTTCCGGACCGACCCCGCGGCCGGTGCGCTGTTGGTGGAGCACGAGTGCGGGCGGATCGATCAAGCGGGGTTCGAGCGCGGGATCGCGGAACTGCTGGCACCGCACGATGTCGAGGTGCCGGCGCCGGGGTTCGTCGACTCGTTCCAGGCGCTGCTGAAGCCGGATGAGGCGATGGTCGCGGCCATGGAGGCGTTGCGGGCGGCCGGCGTCCCGGTCGCGATCGTCTCCAACTCGCTCGGCGACGACGCTTATCGCGGCTACGATCTCGCCGCGCTCGCCGACACCTGGGTGATCTCCGGCGAGGTCGGGGTGCGCAAACCGTCGCGGGCGATCTACGAGATCGCGTGTGGCAGGTTGGGGGTCGAGGCCGCCGAGTGCGTGATGATCGATGATCTGGAGCACAATCTGCGGGGTGCCGAGCGGCTCGGTATCAGGGGGCTGCATCACACGGATTCCGCGCGAACCGTCGCCACGCTGGCGGAGTGGTTCGGCTTAACAGTTTGATCACCGGCGCCGCCGGACCTACCGTCAACGCATGACCGAACCTCCTGTCCTGTTGCGCGACCGCCTGCGTGCCGCCCTGCCGACCGCCCTGAAGGCACGCGACCGTGCCACCGCCTCCACGCTGCGCGCCACGCTGGCCGCGATCGAGAACGCCGAAGCCGTGGACGCGGGCTCGGCACGGGCCGGTGCGATCGAGGCCAGCGCGGTGGGGATCGGCGTGGCCGAGGCCGCGCGCCGCGAGCTCAGTGAGGCGGACGTCGCCGCGATCGTGCGCGCGGAGATCGCCGAGCAGGAGCGGGCTGCGGAGGTCTACGACGGGGCGGGGCACGCTGAGAAGGCGGCTGAACTGCGGGCTGCGGCAGCGACTCTGGCAGCGTTCCTCGCCTGAGAGCGGACGCCGTTATGCTCACCGGACGTCCGCGCGATCCCCGATGTCGGCCCAGGAGGAACCCGTGAAGACCGCCGTCACCGCCACCAACGCCGGCTTGGCCTTCGCGCTGGAGATGGCGATGCTCGCGGTGCTCGTCTATTGGGGCATCCGCACTGGCGGGAACGGGCTCGCCAAGACCGCGCTCGCCGTGGGGGCGCCCGCGGCGGCCATCGCGATCTGGGCCACGTTCCTGGCCGCCGGCGGACATCCGGTGAACCTGCCGACGGTTCCGGAGGCGGCGCTGAAGCTGGCCGTGTTCCTGATCGCGGCGCTCGCGCTGGCCGGGACCGGGCATCGGACGATGGCGATCGGGTTCGCCGCCTTGGCGGTGCTGTCAGTCTTGATCGAGTACACGGTCGGGACCTGACTGCCGTTCCGCAGTTCTGTCACAACGCGGCGTTAGAGATCGCGTTCGACACCGGGGCTCCGCTAGCTTCGATGGGTGCCCAATCCAGAACTGGAAGAGACGGCATCGGAGCCCCCTGAGATATCGGCTTCCGGGCCTGAGACCTCGGCGCCCGAAGCTGTTACGCCAGCTGCGGCACTCGGAGCTGCGGCACCTGAATCCGCGGCGCGGGCCGCGGCACGCGCCGGCAGACGCCGGCGGCGTTCCCGGCTCGCCGCCGCCGCGACCCTTGTCGGCGGCGTCGTGCTGGTCGGCGGCGGGGGAACTGTGGCGGTGCTGGCCGCGCACGGTTTCGACAGCCCGGCCGAGCCGGACTTGAGGCTGGTCGCGCCGGCGTACCGGGACATAGCCGAGTCGCTGCCGTGGCCGAACGACGGCGAGACGGCGCTGTGGGCCCAGGGGATCGGCAGCCTCGGCACGTGCGGGGACCAGACACCGGTGCCGATAGCCAGTGTCGCCAAGGTGATGACGGCTTACGTCCTCCTCAAGGACCACCCGCTGGCCGACGGGCAGAACGGGCCGGACATCACCGTCGACCGGGAGGCCGAGGACGAGTCCTACGACCGGGACGAGAGCTCGGCGCCGGTACGGACCGGGCAGCGGCTCAGCGAGCGCGCGATGCTGGAGCTGATGCTGGTCCCGTCCGCGAACAACGTCGCCCGGCTGCTGGCCCGCTGGGACGCCGGCAGCGAGGACGCCTTCGTGGCCAAGATGAACACCGCGGCGGCCACGCTGGGCATGACCCACACCACGTACACCGACCCCAGCGGCCTGGACGCGGCCACCCGCAGCACCGCCACCGACCAACTGCTGCTGGCCGAATCCGCCCTCACCGACCCCACCCTGCTCGCCCTGACCGGCGTCCCCGACACCGAGGTCCCCGACGACCCGACCGTGCTGGCGAACACTGACACCCTCCTCGGCGCCGACGGCGTAGTCGGCGGCAAGACCGGCTCCAGCACCCCCGCCGGCGGGGCCCTGATGTGGGCCGCGCACCGCACCCTTAACGGGGAGGACCACTTCGTGCTCGGAGTGGTGCTGCACGAGAATGCGGGGACCACAGCCGAAGCGGGGCTGACCAGCGTTCTGCTGGTGAGCCGACGCCTGGTTGAGGCGATGGATTGACCGCTAAGCGAAAAGCCGGTTCAAGAACGAGTGCAGATTCGCATTCGCCCGCGCGATCCGTCCCGCCGGATCGATCGACTCGTCCAGGTCGTGCCCGACCGCCGAGGTCTTGATGCCGCGCACGAACAGCGAGCACTGCAAGTCAGTACACAGATACTGCCCGATCGAGTTGCCCTGCCGGCCCGCCTCGCCGGTGCGGCGGGCGGTCATCAGGGCCACGCCGCCGCCGGTGCGGGTGGTGAAGCAGACGGAGCACATGCTGCGGGCGCCGAAGCCGCGGGCGCCGCCGCCGGAGGCCCGCAGGGAGACGCCGACCAGGCGGCCTTCGTACGGGGCGACCAGGTAGGCGCGCTCGGGGGCCCCGGGGTCGCGCCAGCCCAGGAAGTCCAGGTCGGGCCAGGACTTCTCGGCCAGGTCCGCCGGCAGGCCGAGTCGCAGGGCCTCACCCTTGGAGCAGTTGACGAAGCTGGTGCGGATCTCGCGCTCGGTGATCGGTTCCATGGTGGGTACGGTAAGGTTGCCTAAGTCACTTAGGCAAATCGTTAACTCATGAAGGAGTCGGATGGCGCGCGCCGGGCTGTCCCCCGAGCTGGTCGTGACCGCGGCCGCGGAACTGGCTGACGAGATCGGGTTCGAGAACCTCACGATCGGGGTGGTGGCGCGGCGGTTCGGGGTCAGGGAGCCCAGCCTGTACTCGCACATCCGCAACGCCAACGACCTGCGGGTCCGGGTCGCGGCGCGGGCGCTGGGCGAGCTCGCGGACCGGGTCGCCGAGGCGCTGGCCGGACGCGCGGGACGCGAGGCGTTGCTGGCCTTCGCCGCCGCCTACCGCGACTACGCCAAGTCCCATCCGGGCCGCTTCGCCGCCGCCCGGATGTCCTTCCCGCTCGACTCCCCCGCCGCCGACGCCGCGCGCCGGAACTCGGACCTCAACCGCGCCCTGCTGCGCGGCTACGCCCTCGGCGAACCCGCCGAGACCGACGCGGTGCGGCTGCTCGGCGCGACGATCCTGGGCTTCGTCACGCTGGAGGCCGGGGGTTCGTATCAGCACCACCCACGGCCTGCCGAGGACTCGTGGAACGCGGCCATCGAAGCGTTGGACGTGGCGCTGCGGAACTGGCCGGCAGCGTAGCGACCGCGACGAAACGCGGCGGGCTTCGACCGAAGCGAGGACCCAGGTCCACACCTCGGCCGAAACCCGCCGCACATCAGCGAATCAGTGAATCAGCCCCGCGCGGGAACTGACTCAACTGACTCAGCCAACTCAGCCCCGCGTCAGAACCGGATCAGGCCTCGACCTCAGGCTGCCCCGGCTCGGCCCACAACGTGTGGAACGTCCCTTCCCGGTCCGTCCGGCGGTAGGTGTGCGCGCCGAAGAAGTCCCGCTGGCCCTGGATCAGCGCCGCCGGCAGCCGCTCGGCCCGCAGTGTGTCGTAGTAGGCCAGTGCCGAGGAGAACGCCGGCACCGGGATCCCGCGACGGGTGGCGGCCGCGATCACCTCGCGCCACGGCACCTGGGCCTTGGTGATCTCGTCGGCGAACTCCGGTTCGGAGAGCAGACTGGGCAGCGTCGCGTCGGTGTTGTAGGCGGCGCGGATGCGGTCCAGGAACGCCGCCCGGATGATGCAGCCGCCGCGCCAGATCGCCGCGACGTTGCCCAGGTCGATGTCCCAGCCGTACTCCTCGGCGGCGTCCCGGATCATCGTCCAGCCCTGGTCGTAGGCGATGACCTTGGACGCGTAGAGCGCGTGCTCGACCGTGGCGACGTAGCGCTCGGCCTCGTGCGGCCGCAGCGGGTGCTCCGTGCCGCCGGCCAGCGGCCGGTAGGCCTCGCGCAGCGCGGTGCGGGACGAGGCCACTCGGGCAAACGTCGCCTGGGCGATCGCGGTCACCGGGGAGCCGAGGTCCAGGGCGGTCTGCACGGTCCAGCGACCGGTGCCCTTCTGCTCGGCGGCGTCGCGGACGATGTCGACGAACGGCTTGTCGGTCCCGGCGTCGGTGTGCGCCAGGATCTCGGCGGTGATCTCGATCAGGTAGGAGTTCAGCCGGCCCTTGTTCCAGACCCGGAACACGTCGGCGATCTGCGCCGGGGTGTAGCCGGCGACGTGCCGCAGCAGGTCGTAGGCCTCGGCGATGAGCTGCATGTCGGCGTACTCGATGCCGTTGTGCACCATCTTCACGAAGTGCCCGGCGCCGTCGGTGCCGATGTGCGTGCAGCACGGCTCGCCGTC
Organism: Catenulispora pinistramenti; assembly: GCF_018274385.1. GTDB lineage: Bacteria > Actinomycetota > Actinomycetes > Streptomycetales > Catenulisporaceae > Catenulispora > Catenulispora pinistramenti. The sequence continues at coordinate 50,785 of NZ_JAAFYZ010000035.1, forward strand.
CACCTTGGCGCTGATCGCCTCCAGCATCGGGCCCAGGACCGCGTAGGACTCGGCGGAGCCGCCGGGCATGACGGCCGGGCCGTGCAGCGCGCCCTCCTCGCCGCCGGACACCCCGGAGCCGACGAAGTGGATGCCGCGCTCGCGCAGTGCCTTCTCGCGCCGGCGGGTGTCCAGGAAGTGCGCGTTGCCACCGTCGATGATCATGTCGCCGGACTCCAGCAGCGGGGCGAACTCGTCGATCACCGCGTCGGTGGCGTCCCCGGCCTTGACCATGATCATCAGGCGCCGGGGTTTCTCGAGCGCCGCGACGAAGTCCTCGGCGGTCTCGGTGGGAACGAAAGAGCCTTCGTCCCCGAACTCCTCGACGAGGGCCCGGGTCCGTGCGGCGGTGCGGTTGTGGAGGGCCACGGTGTAGCCGTGACGGGCGAAGTTGCGGGCCAGGTTGCGGCCCATGACGGCCAGTCCGGTCACGCCGATCTGTGCGGATGCCTGCATATTCGGCAACTTAACACTCATGGCCGCCGAGGGGGATGTTCAACTCCACCGCCGGGCGTCCTCGGCCAACCGCCGCATCTCCTCCTCCAACCGGTCCGCCGCCGAGGCCGAGGCCCCGGCCGACTTCGAGGCCTTCAACCGCACGATGATGCCCTGGAACTCGCTGATGCGGCCCTCCAGATCAGCCTTGGCCTTCAGCAGGTTGGCCTCCTCCTTCGAGCCGGGCTGCACCAGCAGCATCCGGTGCTCCAGGTCGCCGAGCAGGTCCAACTGCCGCCGCCGGGCGAGCTCGAACTGCTCCAGCGGATCCTCAAAACGGCTCAGGAACCGATCGGTGCCCTTGCGCAGCCAGCCACCCACACCCATCCCGCGCTCCCTTCCGAATGTCCCAACGCCTATTCTCCCGCCGACGTGCCCGCCAGCCACGCACCGGCGGCGGCGATCATCAACCGCACCCCGAACTCCAGCGTCGGATCGACCGCCGGGGCGAACTTCGGCGAGTGGTTGGTCGGGAGCGTGGCCGGGATGCCGTTCTCCAGCAGGGACTGGATGTCGGCCTCGGTGAAGTCGGCGAGGTCCAGGCCGCCGAAGTGCCAGAACACGGTCGGGGCGCCGAGCGCGGTGCCGAAGTTCCCGAAGTCCTCGCTGCCGGTCAGCGGACTGGGCAGCACGAACACCGAGCCCGGGCCGAGCAGCCCGCGGAACGCCGCCAGGACCACCTCGGTCGCGGCCGGGTCGTTCACCAGCAACGGCAGTTCGTCCTCGGTCGTGATCTCCGGCATCCGCTCGGCGCCGGACGCGACGGCCTCGGCGTTCACGATCCGCTCGATCGCGGCCAGCACCCTGGTCCGGGTGGTCGGCGACGCGGTGCGGACGGTGATACCGAGCTCGGCCTCGTCCGGGATGACATTGGCCCGGGTCCCGGCCCGCAGCGATCCGACCGTCACCACGACCTGCTGGCTCGCGGCGATCTCCCGGGTCACGATCGTCTGCAACCGCATGACGATCGCGGCCGCGATCACCACCGGATCCACGGTCGACTCCGGCATCGAACCGTGCCCGCCGCGCCCGAACACCTTGACCCGGATCGTGTCGCAGGCGCTCATCACCGGACCCGGCCGGGTGCCGACCAGCCCGGCCGGAGCGGGGGCGACGTGCTGGCCGAGGCAGATCTCGGGACGCGGGAAGCGATCCAGGAACCCGTCCTCGATCATCTTCGGCGCACCGCCGACCTCCTCGGCCGGCTGGAACACGGCGACCACGGTGCCGCCCCACGCCGCACGGTTCGCGGCCAGCAGGTCGGCCACGCCGAGCAGACAGGTGACGTGGACGTCGTGACCGCAGGCGTGCATCACCGGGACGTCGGTGCCGTCGCGGTCGGTGGCGGTGACGGTCGAGGCGTAGGGGAGGCCGGTCTCCTCGGCGACCGGGAGCGCGTCCATATCGGCGCGGACGAGGATCACGGGCCCGGCGGCTGCGCCGTTCAGGCCACCCCGCAGGACACCCACGACACCGGTGCCCGGGAGGTCTCCGGTGCCGCCCAGGCCCTCGGTGACTTCCCAGCCCGACGCGCGCAGGTGCTGCGCGACGATGCCCGCGGTACGCACCTCATGGAAGGAGAGTTCGGGGTGGGCGTGGAGATCCTTGTAGAGGTCTCGGAGGCCGGGGAGCACTGCTTCCAGCCCGCGGAGGAGGTCGGCCGGGTTCGGGTGCGTGCCGACGGCCGGCGCGGCGGGCTGGGTCATGCGGACTCCGTTCCGAGGTGGATGCCTCCCACCTTGGTCGGGGTGCGGTGCGGAGGCAACTCTTCAGTAACTTCGACCGGCAGATGCTGCCGCGACTTCAGTCAGCCGCTTCGGACAACCGTTTCGGTCAGCTGCTTCGGTCAGCCTCTTCGGTCAGTTTTTGCGGCCAAGCGCCCCGTACATCCAGATGTCGTCGGCGTCGGCCGGCACCGCGCCGTCCGGACGCCACCGCGGCAGCAACACCACACCGGGCTCCAGCAGCTCCCGGCCGTCGAAGAACGCGGCGGTCTCCTTGGCGCTGCGCACCGTGAGCTTCGCCGTCGACTTCTCGTAGGCCTGCGCCGACACCGCCAGCCGCTCCTGATCGAAGTCCCCGGTGACGTGGGTCAGCGCCAGGAAGCTGCCGGGCGCGACCGCGTCCATCAGAGTGTTGACGATGCCGTAGGGGTCCTCGTCATCGCTCACGAAGTGCAGCACCGCGATCAGCATCACGCCGATCGGCCGCTCGAAGTCGAGCACCCCGCGCACCCGCGGATCGGCCAGCACCGCGGCCGGATCCCGCAGATCCCCGGCGACGATCGTCGCGGCCCCGGCCCCGGCGTCCACCGGACGGGCCCGGGCGTGCGCCAGCACGATCGGGTCGTTGTCGACGCCCACGACGTGCGCGTCCGGCCGGGCCGCCAGCGCACTGGCCACCGTCCCGCCGGGGCCGGGCAGCCCGATGCCGATATCAAGGAACTGCGAAATCCCCTCGGCCGCCATCGCCCGCACCGCACGGCCCAGGAACGCACGGTTCGCCCGGGCGAAGGCCCGCACCTTCGGCATGTTCTTCAGGACCTTCTCAGCGGCGTCACGATCCGCGGCGAAGTTGTCCTTGCCACCAAGGTAGTAGTCGTACATCCGGGCCGGCGTGGCGACCTCGGTGTCCACTCCCGGCACAGTCCAGTCCGCCTCAGGCATGTCGCCTCCCCATCCCGGCCCATCCCGGTGTTGATCGCTTGGCGCGGATCATACCCACGAACTCTGCTTCCTGATAACAGCGCTCGCTAACCGATTCCGCCGCCGGGCAGCGCCCAGCAGACGAGTTCGCCGTCGACGTGGGTGACGACGTGGTCGTCGGGAGTGTGATGGACCGCGCCGGGCAGGGCGAGGGTGCGGCCGGTGGCGGCGTGGACGAACAGGCCTTCCGACGCGTCGGCCACGCCCCGCAGCCAAGCCCAGCGACTGTGCGGATGGCATCCGCTGTCGTGGAAGGTGGTCCCGGTCGGCGGGGTGAGGGACCAGAGCTGCCGACCCTCGGGAAGCGAGTATCCGCGCACGAAAGAACCCTCGCGGGTCAACAGGACCTCGGAACGGATGTCGACGACGTCGGCGACTTCCGTCACCGGGGCGTTGAGGTCCGGCCAGGAACGAGCGAACAGGAGCCCACCGGTCGCGCGGCTGTGGACCTGGATGGTCACTCGATAGTCGAACCCCTGGCCACAGCTTTCACAGAAGCGCTCAGGAAACCCGCCGGGTACCACCACCTCGCCACACGCACACGACATCTCATCGATCACCTCGGCGAACACGACGCAGGTGTCTGACTTTCCCGCGTAGATCGGGTGCTTGCGGCTCCGGTACCGATTGCCGACGGTCGTATAGAAGAGGCGCCACAACGGCGTGCCGTCTTCGGCGCTCAGGCCGAGCAAGCCGTCGTAGCCGCGCGTGCCGCCGGGCAGCAAGGCGAGCACTACTTGAGTGGGATCGGGCCCGGCCCCGGTCGGCGGCTCCAGCTCCTCCATCCAGTCGACCCCCCACACCGGTCGGCCGCTGAGCGGATCAGAGAGCTGCCACAAGAAGTCATCGGTGAACTGAGTGGCGTAGGGGATCAGGACCTCGGCGTCCGGATGGTCGTCGTGGACCCAGAGCGGCCAGCCGTAGCCCAGCGTCTTCGTAATGCGGTCGGCCACGATCATCCACGCGACCTCGGAACTCAGCCGACCGATCGCGACGGTGTTGGCCCGTCCCGGGTGATCCTGATCGGTGAAGACGAGATAGCCGCTGCGCGGGTCCACGCGCACCACCGTGTCCACCGGTCCGATGACAGAACCCGCCACGATGTACGGCCCAAGTGGATTCACCTCCGCACCGGTGGCGGCATCCACCCAGCCCACCGGCGCGTTGAGACCGACCTCGGCAAGCCTGACCAGGTGCAATCCGAGCGTGCCATCCTCACAAGCCCCGACGCTCAAGTCTTCGTCGATCGGCCGCCGCCACACCACTCGCGGCTCGTCGGCAAGACCGAGCTCTGACATCCGCCGGGCGAGCACGGACTCGCCGACGACCGCCAGATCCGCCACGCCGGCCAGCGCGACCTCGGAACCCGTGGCAGCCCGCTCCGGTTCCTCAGCGCCAGCCGCGCCACTCGCCTCGCCGCCGACCACGCCACCTGCCTCGACGCCAACCACGCCACTCGCTTCGCCGCCGACCGCGTCACCTGCCATGCTCACCGCCGCCTCGTCACCGGGCCGCCACGCTCGCCGTCGCGGCCAACCGGCCGATCCTCACCGTCTGCGCTCATCCCCCACACCGGCACCGGCCGAGCCGGCAGCACCCGCACCCGAAACACCGGCGGCGCCGGCAGCCGCGGCGGCGTCCAACAACCCGTCCAGCACCCGCCGCCGCTCGTCGACCAGCGTCTTCAGCTTGTCCGCCATCGTGTCCAGCCGGCGCATCGCCGCGGGCATCCCGGCCTCCTGCCCGGGCGCGAACACTATGCGGCCGAGCTCCGAGTCGCGCGCGGCGGTCAGCTCGTCGCGGATGCGGTCCAGGCGGGTGTGGACCGAGGACAGGGCCTGGCGCAGGTGCTCCTTCAGCTTCCGGCGCGCGCCCGGGTCCTTCGGAGGCGGCGCGGTGGTGCTGTCGGCACCGCCCTCGGCGTCCCACTGCTGCGACAGCTGGGCCAGCAGGCCGATGTCGCCGCGGGTGTAGGCGTCGTTGACGCGCGCCATGAAGACCTCGCGGCGCTGCCGGTCGGCCTCGTCGTCGGCCAGGTCCGGGTGGCAGCGGCGGGCCAGTTTTCGGTACATGCGCTTGGCTTCGCCGGTCGGGGCCGGGCGCGGCGGGTCGGCGCGGGTGGCGCGCACCTTCTCCTCGTCCGCCTGCCGGGCCGACTGCTGGGCCCGCTCGCGCGCCGTCTCCGCGTCGCGCTGGTCGTCCTCGCGCCCGCTGCGCGCCGCGTGCACCTCCGCGATGCGGGCCTCGATCTCGTCGAGTTCGGCCAGCAGCGGCGCGAACATGCGCGCGTGGGCACGCCCGAACACGGTCAGCAGGTTGCGCACCTCGGCGAGTTCGGCTTCGGCCTGCGACAGCTCGTCGGCGAGCCCGGCGAGTTCGCGTTCCAGGTCGGCGATCTCGGGGTCCAGCCACACCTCGGGCTCGGCCGCCCCGGTGTAGGGGCCGACCTTCGACACGACCCGCATCACCATGGTCTCGTCGTCGGTCCACACCGCGCGGATCTTGCCCTCGCCGAGTACTTCCATGGCTTCCGGCCCGCGCGCGGTGAGCTGCACCCGCGCGGCCAGTTTCTCCTGTCCGAGTTCGCCCGGCGCCACCTCGACGCAGATGTGGAACTCCCGGCGTTCCTCGCCCCACGCGCCGGTCGGGAAGCCGACGGTGCGCACCGCGTCGCCCGGGATCCGGTTGTCGGTCAGGTCACGTAGCAGTGGGCTGACTTGCTTCACGTAGCGGATCACCGCGCCGCTCGGCGTCCACAGACTGAGCTCGACGTCCGCGACCCGCTTGGTCACGGCTCCGGCCGTCGCCTCGCGCACCGCCTCCGGCAGGGCTTCGGCATCGGGGACGAACCCCATCGTCCCGGACAGCTGGTCGGAGACCAGGCGCATCTCGTGCACCTCCCAGTCCTCGCCGAGCCCCAGGCAGTCGGCCGTGAACAGCCCGGCGCAGGCCCGCGCGGTCAGCGCCAGCCGTGAGGGGTGCAGTCCCTCGTCCTTGCCGTTGACGATGAGGATCGCGTGCCGCACCGGCCCGGACCCGAGTGCGAACATCCGGGCCGCGCGGCTGAGCCACAGGCCGATCTCGCGGCCGCCGTAGGCGCTCAGCCGGTCCACCGCGGACTTGGCCGCCGCGCGCGAGGCCGCCGTCACCGGCTCGGTGCCGCCGTCCTCGGGGTAGACGGGCTGGCTGTCGGCGCGCCCGGCGATCACCGCGAACCGCGCGCCGTCCGGCAGCGCCTCGATCCCGGCGTGCAACGCGGCCTTGACCCCGGCCAGCCGGCCCGGTTCGGCCAGCGACCGCGAGCAGTCGGCGATGAAGACCACCGACGGCGGTCCGTCGGCGCTGGCTATCGGCCCGGGCTTGGCGCCATAGGTCCGGTCGGCGCGCGCCGCGGCGGCCGCCGCGGCGCCGTGCCGGGGCGGCCCGCTCCCGGAGTCCGCGGTGCTGACCGTGACCACGGCGTGCACCTCGCGACCGCCGGCCGCCAGGTACTCGTTCTGGTTGACCTCGATCGTGGTCTGGATGCTGCGGATCGTCTCCGGCGCGTTGGCCGCGCGCGCCACCCGGCTGGCCGCGCTGTCGTCGTTCCGTAATCGCTCGTTGACGAACGCGAAGTGTTCGACCCACTCCACGCCGAGCTGCACGTCCTGGCCCAGCGCCCGCACCGACTCGGGCGCCTCGACCGTCGGCGGCGGGGTCCAGTCACCGACCAGCGCGAACGCGGCGGCCACGTCCGGCCGGGTCGCGGGGTCCTTGTCCAGCAGCCGGGTGATCAGGGGGGTCAGCCGCCCGCCCCGGCGCATCGGCGCCGGCTGCCCGGCCACCACCGAGCCGATGACGTCGGCCCGGAAGGCGGGAATCCCTTCCACCGCCTCGTAAAGCGTGGCCCCGAGGGAGAACAGGTCACCGACCGCGCCGGCGTCCTGGGAGATCACCCGCTCGGGCGCGACGTAGCCCGGCGAGCCGATGAAGGTCCCGGTGCGGGTGATGCGCTGGTCGTCGCCGAAGCGGACGGCGATCCCGAAGTCGGCGAGCAGCGCGGTGCCGTCGGCGGCCAGCAGGACGTTGCCCGGCTTCACATCCCGGTGCACGATCCCGGCGGCGTGCGCGGCGGCCAGCGCCCGCAGCAGGTCGCGGGCCAGCGCGACCGCGTTGTTCTCGGTCAGCGGCCCGGTGTGCGTCAGATGCTCGGCCAGGCTCTCGCCCTTGACCAGCTGCATGACGATCCACGGCGCACCGTTCTCGATGTGCACGTCGTGCACGGTCACGATGTTCGGGCAGTCCCGCAGCCGCGCCGTGTTGCGCGCCTCCCGGGCGGCCCGCGCCACCCGCTCGGCGGCCTGCGGCCCCTTGCCCTCCATCGGCAGCAGGACCTGCTTCACCGCGACATCCACCCCGAGGTGCATGTCATAGGCGCGCCAGACCTGTCCGAACGCCCCGGAACCCAACCGATCCACCAGTCGGTAGCGTCCCCCGATCACCCGTCCTGGCTCGGTCACGCCAGAAGCCTACGGGGATCGGCGCCCGGGCGCGATGGTCATCTGCGGGAAGAATCCGTCCAGCGGGGATTACCCGCGGCCCGGTCCAGCGCCCGGAACACCGCGGCCGCCGACGAACCGCCCACGAACCGCCCACAGTGGCCGAGGCGGGGATATAATAAGCAACGCTAAGTATCGTTATTTTCCGGGGAACATTTCCCCGGAAGATGCGTTACCCTGCACACGGGGACCTGGTCCCCGACGAGGATCCCTCCGCAGGTCGATCCTTGGAAAACGGCCGCCGCGCCCGAGTACGCACCCCCTCCGTGTCTCGTGCGCGGCGGTCTTCCCCGTTCACCGGAAAAGCCGCGGCGCCCGGCAAATCAGGGCATTTCCAAAGGTTACGATGGTCCGGCTCCCGTCCCGCCCCCACCGCCCAGGAGGAACCCGTGGACGTCGTGGCCACCCCACGCCGCACGCCGCACGCCCGAGCCCCCCGAGTAGACGCCCAACGCAACCGCGAACGCATCGTCGCCGCGGCCCGCGACCTGTTCACCGAAGTCGGCCGGCAGGCCCCGATCGACGAGGTGGCCCGCCGCGCCGGCATCGGCAACGCCACCGTCTACCGGCACTTCCCCGACCGCGACGCGCTGGTGCTGGCCGTCGTCCACAGCGTGCTGAAGCGGGCCGCCGACCGTGCCGAGGCCGCGATGGCCCAGGCCGAGGAGCCGTTCGAGGCGCTGAGCCGCTTCGTCCTGGCCGCCGCCGACGAGCAGATCGGCGCGACGTGCGTGATGCTCGACGGCGCCTACGACCCCGGCGACCCGGAGGTCAAGGTCCTGGAAGAGCGGCTGAACGGGCTGCTCGACACGATGCTGGCCCGGGCCCGCCGGGCCGGCCTGCTGCGTCCGGGCATCGATCGCGACGACATCTTCGTCGGCGTCGCCCAGCTCACCCGGCCGCTGCCGGATCTGGTGACGGTGCGGCGCGGTTCGCGGCGCTATCTCCAGCTGTTCCTGGACGGGCTGCGGGCACCGGGGTACACGGCGCTGCCGGTCGAGAACTGATCAGCCGATCCGTCCAGTCAGGGCCGGTGCACCAACAGCATCGCCAGATCCCGCGCCCGGGCCCCCCGCGCCCGCACCGTCACCTGACCCTCGATCGCCGACAGCACGTACTCCGGCCCGGCATCCGCCAAGTCCTCCAGGATCTGCGCCAGCGGCAGCGGTTCCACGTCGGGCCCGCCGGAGTCCGTCACGCCGTCTGTGTAGAGGAGTAGCGAGTCGCCGCTGTCGAACGGCGTCACCACCAGCCGCGCCCGGTCGTCCGCGCCGGGCGCCAGGGCGCTGAGCCCCAGCGGCAGCCCGACCGACTGGCCCTGGACCGTCGACACCGCGCCGCAGCGCACCAACAGCGGCGGTGCGTGGCCGCAGCTCACATGCTCCAGCCGGCCGTCGGGCCGGATCGACACCACGGCCACGCTCGCGAACTCCTCGCGGACGTCCACGGCCGTGCGCGGCGGGGCCACCGCGAGCGAGTTCGAGGTCTCCCACAGCCGGGCGCCGTCCGCGAGCGGCACGTGCGCGGCGGCGGCGTCCGCGTCCCCGAGGAACCGCCGCAGGCTCACTTCCAGCCGGCGCACCAGGTCGCGCAGGTCCGGCTCGTCATACGCGGCCTCGCGGAACGACCCGAGCAGCACCGCGGCCACCTCGACCGCGCCGAGCCCGCTGCCCCGCACGTCCCCGATGATCGCGCGCACCCCGTAGGGCGTGTCCACGATGTCGTAGAAGTCGCCGCCGACCGAGGCGCCGGCCGAGGCCGAGGCGCTGCGCGCGGCGACCAGCACGTCACCGACCGCGGGCCGGGGCGGGCGCAGCAGCACCCGCTGCGCCACCTCGGCGACCGCCCGCACCTGGCTGAGCTCGCCGAGCATCCGCTGCCGCCGCACCGAGACCACGTAGCTGGCCGCCACCACCACCAGGATCGCGCCGAACGTGCCGAGCCGCAGCACCTCGCCGCCGGAGCGGGCCTGCGGCCCCCACGGCAGCAACGCGACGAAGGCGCACAGCCCGGCCATCGCCACGCACTGCCGGCGGCCGGTCCCGGCGCAGGCGATCGCGGGCGCGGCGGCGAGCAGCGGGGCGAGCTGGATCCGGGCCGGGAGCAGCACCTGCAGGACCAGTACCACCGCGACCCAGATCCCGGGCAGCAGCAGTAGTAAGAGGGCACGACCATTATCGGCCGGCCGGCGCGTGCCCACGCCGCCCGCCCGCAGCCATCGTGTCAAAGGACCACCCAACGCGTGCCCACGCCTCTCAGCGTCCTTAATCCGATACGACGGAGCATAACCCGCACGGTCGCGGAGATGTCGAGGAATCGCCCGATTCGCACGTTTGGGCTACCGTGCGGACATCAGGGCTCGAACACCGTGGCGAACTGCCCGGTAGTGCCCGTTTAGGAACGCAGCCGTCTGTTAAAGTGCGACCGCTTTGAGTGACAGGGCGAGTACGCAAGGGGACGCGGGGATGGGACCTGTACAGGGCACGTATCCCAGGAAGATCGGCCCGTACCGGATCCGCGGGCTGCTGGGCGCCGGCGGCATGGGGCGCGTCTACTTGGGCGTCGACAAGAACAAACACTGGGCCGCGGTCAAGGTGGTCAACGCCGAACTGCTGCGCAACGAGGAGTTCCGCAAGCGCTTCATCCGCGAGGCGACCGCCACCGCCAAGGTCGACGGCCGCTTCATCGCCGGGATCGTCGCCTCGGACCTCGACGGCGCGCACCCCTGGCTGGCCACCGAGTACATCAAGGGCACCTCGCTGAGCGAACTGGTCGCCGCCCAGGGCTCCCCGCTGGAAGCCGCCGACGCCCAGCAGATGGCGGCGGGCCTGGCCGAGGCGCTGACCACCATCCACGCGGCCGGGGTCGTGCACCGCGACGTGAAGCCGGCGAACGTCCTGCTCGCCGAGCACGACGGACAACTGATCCCGCACCTGATCGACTTCGGCATCGCCCGCGGCGCCGCGTTCAGCACCATCACCCTCACCGGCATCGTGGTCGGCACCCCGCCCTACATGGCCCCGGAGCAGATCCAGGGCAAGCGCGAGGTCGGACCGCCCGCCGACGTCTTCGCGCTGGGCGGCGTGCTCACCTTCGCCGTCACCGGCCGACACCCCTTCGGCGAGGGCGACCCGGCCACGCTCTCCTACCGGATCACGCACCAGGAGCCGGACCTCGACGGCGTCGAGGACGCGCTGATCAGGAAGCTGATCATGGCCTGCCTCGCCAAGGAACCCCAGGACCGGCCGACGGCGCCGGACTTGCAGGAGCAGATCGGGAACCTGGCGACGCGGCGGATCCCCCCGGAGGTCCCGGCACCGCGTGCCGGAGCGGGCGCCGAACTCGCCGAACTGGTCCGGGCCCCAGCGATGCTGCCAATGGCGACCGGCGCCGAGGCGAAGGCATCGGCGATGACGAGCCCTGCGCCGGTAGCGCTGGCGACCGAGCCGACGGCTGACGAGGCCGCCGGTGGTGAATCGGCAAGCAAGATCGAAGCCGAGCCCGCACCGGCACCCGCTGCATCAGCCACCGGCGACCAATCGCAAGCTCCTGCGATGCCTCCGAGCGGCGATCCCCCGTCCGCCGATCCCCCGGGCACCAATCGCCGACCGGGCACGAACTCAAACCGCCGCCGCCTGCCCGCCACAGTGCTGGTAGCGCTAGCCCTCGTCGTCATCTTCGCGAGCATTCTCGGCGCAGACTTCAGCCACGGCGGCAAAAGCGGCCCGCGCATCGCCGCCCCGGGACCCACCTCCATCACATTCTCGTCCTCTGATTCACCCTCCGGATCCTCCGACCCCTCCGCCTCCCCGTCCGGAGTCCCCACCGCCAGCTCCGGCCAGGCCGTCGTCCCGTCTCCCGGAT
>NZ_JAAFYZ010000350.1 GCF_018274385.1 Catenulispora pinistramenti
GGTCGCGTCGGCAGGGCTTCGCCTACAGTGCCGGTGGCCGGGGGTCAAGTTCGCGCCGTACGAAACCGCCGCCTACCTGCATGTCCGCCGCGCGCGGACTTTACCCCCGGACACCGGTGCTGTACCCATCGGGCTGACGACGCGACCGAGGGGAACGAACCGCACCACCCCACAAACCGCAGCCGCTGAGCCCTGACCCAGCCACCCGAGGGAACCGCGCTAGTTTCCCTGAGGTTGCCGAGGCCCGCCGGAGGCCCGGCTCTTCACCATGGGTTTGACCTTGATCTTGCTGTTGATCTTGCCTGTGCTGTTGATCTTGCTTTTGATCTGGCCTGTGTCCTTGCTCTGACTTGCTGGAGTTGAAGAGGCCTGAGGCGGGGCGGGGTTGTGAACGCGAAAACCGGCAGCCGACAAACATACCCACCGCCCCGAACCCCGAACCGGTACAACTATGACCGAAGGCTGTAAAAAGCATTTAAGGCCCAAAAGCTAACCGCAGCCCGGCCCGCAAACCCCAGCCCCACCAAAGAAGATCCGAACCCCGATCAGCCCTCACCGGCGATCGGGATCGACAAAGGCTGCCGATCAGGTGATCGGCCACCCTTGGCGTTGGCGTTGGCGTTGGCGTTGGCCTTGCCGTTGCCGTTGCCGTTGCCGTTGCCGTTGCGGGCGGGGCTGCGGCGCGAAGTCCAGCTCCGCAGCTGGTCAAGTCGCCGAAGCGGCGGGCAACGCCGCGCAGAGTCCGGCTGCGGCCCAGGACTCGGCGGGCAGCGGCTTGTCCTGGGCCGGGGCGAACAAAGCCTGGCCGATGGCCGATCGGACAGCGGCTAAGCGAACTGCCCGAACCACTCCTCAAGCCCGGCCCGCACCGCCGCGATCCGCGCCACCACCGGCGACCGGTCGGCGGCGGTGCGGTCGCCGAGCTCGATGTAGCACTTGAGTTTCGGCTCCGTGCCGCTGGGCCGCACCGCGATCCAGCCGTGCTCCAGCGCCAGCCGCAGCCCCTGCTCCGGCGGCAGCGCCTGGCCGGCGGCTGACAGGTCGCCGACCTCGGTCACGGGGACGGCGCCGAGGGTGGCCGGCGGGGTGCGGCGCAGGGTGCGCATCATGGTCTGGATCTGCTCGGGGTCGTTGCTGCGGATCGAGAGCTGGGTGGTGACCAGGTTGCCGGTCACCTTGTCGATCTCGGCGAGGGCGTCGAGCAGGGTGCGGCCCTCGGCCTTCAGGGTGGCGGCGAACTCCGCGGCGACCAGTGCGGCCGTGACGCCGTCCTTGTCCCGTACGTGCGCGGAGTCGACGCAGTAGCCGATCGCTTCCTCGTAGCCGAAGGCCAGGTCGGGCACCTTCGAGAGCCACTTGAACCCGGTCAGGGTGCGGGCGTAGCCGACCTTCGCCTCGGCGGCGATCGCGGCCAGGCCTTCCGAGGACACGATCGAGGTCGCGAAGGTCCCGCGGCGGCCCTTGTTCGCCAGGTACCAGCCGAGGACCATGCCGACGTCGTCCCCGGACAGCCGCCGCCAGCCGCCGGGCGTCGCGGGGTCCGGCACGGCCAGGGCCATCCGGTCCGCGTCCGGGTCGTTGGCGATGATCAGGTCGACGTCGTGCTCGGTGGCCAGGGCGAAGGCCAGGTCGAGCGCTCCTGGCTCCTCCGGGTTGGGGAACGAGACCGTCGGGAAGTCCGGATCAGGCTTCTGCTGCTCCGGGACGCTGATCGGCTCGGGGAACCCGGCGTTGGTCAGGACCCGGTGGAACAGCTCGAAGCCGACGCCGTGCATCGCGGTGTAGACGAACCGCAGATCCCGGTGGGCGGACTGGGCGACCAGTTCCCCCGCCCGCGCCACGTAGGCGTCGATCACGTCCTCCGGTACCGCCGTCACGTCCCCGATCGCCCCGCGCGGCACGTCGGCCAGCGCCCCGACCGCGTCGATCCGCTCCGCGATCAGCGTGTCGTTGGGAGTCGTGATCTGCGAGCCGTCGCCGAGGTACACCTTGTACCCGTTGTCCCGCGCCGGATTGTGGCTCGCGGTCACCATCACGCCGGCCTGCGCCCCGAGCGCGAGCACGCTGTAGGCCAGCATCGGCGTCGGCAGCTCGCGCGGCATCAGGTACGGCCGGTGCCCGGCGCCGAGCATCACCTCGGCGGTGTCCTCGGCGAAGCGCCGGGAGTTGTGCCGGGCGTCGTAGCCGATCGCCACGACCTGCCCGGTGCCGTGCTGCCCGGTCACGAACGCGGCCAGCCCGGCGGCCGCGCGCAGCACCGTCACCCGGTTCATCCGGTTCGGGCCGGCGCCGAGTTCGCCGCGCAGCCCGGCGGTGCCGAACTGCAGGCGGCCGTCGAAGCGGTCCTCCAGATAGCCGTACGCCACCGAATCGCCGGACTCGGCCGCCGCCAGCAGCTCTTCGAGCTCCCCGCGGGTCGCCGGATCCGGGTCCTCGGCCAGCCAGGCCCGGGCCGCCGCGAACAACGCCTCGCTGATGGCGGTGCCGGTCGCGGCGGGGGTCGGAGTCGTCGCGGCGGCCGCGGCGTCGGTAGCCGCCCCGCCCGCGCTGTGTTCAGTCCTCTGCGTCATCGCGTCCCCTTCCGGGCCGGTCAGATCTTCGCCGGTCAGATCTTCTCGACGATGCCCTGCAGCAGCGTCCCCAGGGACGCCGCCGACGCCGCACCGGTCTCCATCACCTCAGTGTGCGACAGCGGCTCGCCGGTCATGCCGGCGGCGAGGTTCGTCACCAGGGAGATACCCATGACTTCGGCTCCGGCCTCACGCGCCGCGATCGCTTCCAGCGCCGTCGACATGCCGACCAGGTCGGCGCCCCAGGTGCGGAACATGCGGATCTCGGCCGGGGTCTCGAAGTGCGGGCCGCGCAACGCCAGGTAGACGCCCTCGGCCAGGGTCGGGTCGACCGTGCGGGCCAGCTCGCGCAGCCGGGCGGAGTACAGGTCGGTGAGGTCCACGAAGCGGGCGCCGACGATCGGCGACTCGTTCTGCAGGTTCAGGTGGTCGCTGATCAGCACCGGCCGGCCGACCTGCATGTCCGAGCGCAGGCCGCCGCAGCCGTTGGTGAGCACGACGGTCTTCACGCCGTTGGCCACCGCGGTGCGCACACCGTGCGCCACCGACGCCACGCCGCGGCCCTCGTACAGGTGCGTGCGCCCGAGGAACACCAGGACCTTGTTGCCGCCGACGGCCACCGAGCGCACCTTGCCGGCGTGCCCGATGACGGTGGACGCGGCGAAGCCCGGCAGGGCGTCGACCGGGGACTCCCAGTCCGGGGTGCCGAGCGCGTCCGCGGCCTCGGCCCACCCGGAGCCCATGACCACGGCGACATCGTGCCGTCCGGCCAGTTCGGTCAGGCGGGCGGCGGCGGTCTCGGCCTGCTGGTAGGGGTCCTGGGAGGCGTCTGCGCTGTTCGTCACCCGGTGAGCGTACAGCGCGCCGATCTCTCAACGGCGGCCGCGTCGCAGCGCCGTGTCAGACCGCCGCGAACCCCGGAGCCGGCTCCTCGCCGAGCGCACCGGCGTCCGCCGTGGCCGGGCCCACCGGCGCGTCCGCACGCAGGTTCCGCACCTGCGAGGACATGAACGTCAGCCCGGTCGCCCCGACGATCACCGCACCCGCCCCGAGCTGCACCGCCCGGGTCCCGAACGCGTTCGACGCCGGGCCCGCCACCAGCGAGCCGAGCGGCGAGGCGCTCAGCGAGCCCAGCGCGTCGTAGGAGTACACCCGGGCCAGCTTCTCCTGCGGGATGTGCCGGGTCAGCGCCACGGTCCACAGGATCATGAAGTACTCGCCGGAGAACCCGGCCAGCACCGACACCGCCGAGATCGCCCACAGCGGCCCGCCCAGGCCCATCACCACCGGCGGCAGCGCGAAGGCGAAGGTGAGGATGGTGCCGACGAACATCGGCCGCTTCACCTGGTACATCAGCCCGGCGATGCCGCCGAGCAGAATCCCCAGGCCGTCGCAGCTGATGATGGTCGCCCACGCCCCGGCGCCGCCGAGCCGGGCCTTGGCCACCTCCGGGCCCAGGACCGTGAACCCGCCGAACCAGCCGGCCAGTACCGCCGCGTAACAGGCGATGACCGCCCACAGCCAGGTGCGCGAGCGGACCTCGGCCCAGCCCTCGCGCAGCTCGTGCATCATGCCCGGCGCCTTCTCGGCGGCCCGGACCAGCGCCGGGACCGTGATCCGGACCAGCGGGGCGGTGCCGAGCAGCAGCAGGACCGCGTCCAGGCCCATGGCCTCGCCGGGCCCGAAGACCGTGACCAGGATGCCGCCGACCGCCGCGCCGAGCATCAGCATCGAGGACTGCGCCAGCCGGGACAGCGAGGAGGCGGCCTGCATCCGGTCCTCGGGCACCAGCCGCGGGATCAGGGACTGGGACGAGGGATAGAACAGCGCGCCGCCGGTGCCCATGAGCAGCGCGGCGAACAGCAGGTTCCAGGTGTGTGCGGAGTGCGTGAGCATCAGCACCGCGGCCAGGCCCTCGCCGGCGGCCGCGGAGAAGTTGGCGGCCATCATCACCCGCTGCGGCCGGAACCGGTCCGCCAGCACCCCGCCGACCAGGGTGAACACCAGCATCGGGGCCAGCTGCGCGGCCAGCACGAAGGAGACCGCGGCGGCGTTCCCGTCCGGGTGGCCGGCGGACTTGGTGACGGCCAGCACGGCGAAGGACAGGGCCACCGACGAGATGCCGGTCGCCGATGTGGACAACAGGCGTTCCAGCAGCACCAGCCGGAA
The DNA here is from genome assembly GCF_018274385.1 of Catenulispora pinistramenti. Taxonomy (GTDB): domain Bacteria; phylum Actinomycetota; class Actinomycetes; order Streptomycetales; family Catenulisporaceae; genus Catenulispora; species Catenulispora pinistramenti. The sequence goes on from NZ_JAAFYZ010000350.1 coordinate 4,740, forward strand.
CTGGCTGATACGCAGGACGGTGAGGGATTCGCGGAAGGTCTCTTTGAGGGACTGCGATTCCGCTACCTGGTCGATTGAGGGCGCTTCCGCCTCGAAGTCTGGGGCGGTGTTGCTCACGGTTATCTACCTGGTTTCGTAATTGTCGCCGACCGATCCAGGCTATCCGGTGCTGCCAACAGCTTTTTGTGAGAGACAATGGTGCACGTGACTCGGATAGTGATCATCGGCGGTGGACCTGGCGGCTACGAGGCGGCCCTGGTGGCGTCCCGGCTCGGCGCGGAAGTCGTGCTGGTCGAACGCGAGGGGGTCGGCGGCGCGTCCGTCCTCACCGATTGTGTGCCGTCCAAGACGCTGATCGCCACCGCGGACGTGATGTCGTCCTTCGAGTCGGCCGAGGAACTGGGCATCCGCATCGGCGGGGTGTCGCTCGGTGGTAGCTGTGTGACGGGTGTGAACCTGGACAGGGTCAACCGCCGGGTGAAGAACCTCGCCTCGGCCCAGTCCGTGGACATCGCCGAGTCGCTGGCCAAGGCCGGGGTGCAGATCGTCAAGGGCCGGGGCCGGCTGACCCCGGACCGCCAGGTCGAGGTGGACCTGCCGGACGGCACCGTGGCGCTCTACCACGCCGACGTGATCCTGCTGGCCACCGGCGTGCGCCCGCGCGAGGTGGCCGAGGCCATGCCCGACGGCGAGCGCATCCTGAACTGGAAGCAGGTCTACAACCTCAAGGAGCTCCCGCCGGAGCTGATCGTGGTCGGCTCGGGCGTCACGGGAGCCGAGTTCGCCGGCGCCTACCAGGCCCTCGGCTCGGCGGTCACCCTGGTCTCCTCCCGCGACCGGGTCCTGCCCGGCGAGGACGCGGACGCCGCCGAGGTGCTGGAGAGCGTCTTCCGCCGCCGCGGTATGCGCGTCCTGTCCCGCTCCCGCGCCGCCTCCGCGGTCCGCGACGGCGACCGGGTGATCGTCACGCTGGAGGACGGCCGCACGGTCGAGGGCTCGCATGTGCTGATGGCCGTCGGCTCCCTGCCCAACACCGAAGACCTGGGCCTGGAGGAAGCCGGCGTCGAGCTGACCAAGACCGGCCACATCGACGTGGACCGGGTGTCGCGCAGCACGTCGGCGCCGGGCGTCTACGCGGCCGGCGACGTCACCGGCGTGCTGCTGCTGGCTTCGGTGGCCGCGATGCAGGGCCGGATCGCGATGTACCACGCGCTCGGCGAGGCGGTGTGGCCGATCAACCTCAAGCGGGTCTCGTCCAACATCTTCACCAGCCCCGAGGTGGCCACGGTCGGCCAGACCAACGCCAACGCGCACCACGACTCGCCCGGCTTCAACGAGTACAAGCTGGCGCTGGACTCCAACCCGCGGGCGAAGATGCTGGACTTCAAGGACGGCTTCGTGAAGCTGTTCTCCCGCAAGGGCTCGGACACGATCGTCGGCGGCGTGATCGTGGCGCCGCGGGCCAGCGAGCTGATCCACCCGATCACGATGGCCGTGGACCTGCACCTGACGGTGGACCAGGTGGCGTCGGTGTTCACCGTGTACCCGTCGCTGTCCGGTTCGATCGCCGAGGCCGCGCGCCGGCTGCACGCGGATGTGAAGGACGAGGACTGAGCGGTGGCGGTGCTGCATCGCCACTCGCCGTCGCTCAACATCGCTCATCGCCGCGCATCGTCGCCGCCGGAGGGCTTGTCTGAGCTCTGATATCGCTGCCAGGATGGTCGCTCCGCGAGTTACCGACCGGTAGCGGCATGGGGGGCGACACACGTGAAGGTCTCGCTGCACAGCACCAAGGCACAACTGGCCGCCGCACTCGTGGTGGGCGGCATCGTGGTCGGCGCGGCGGTGTACTGGGGCTCCGGCACCAAGGGCGGCGACACGGACCCGTGCCAGGCGGCATCGCAGAGTCCTGCGGACCAGACCGGGGCGAAGCTGTGCAAGGCGTTGCAGCACGCGGGGCTTCCGTCGTTGCTGGGCGTGCCGTCGGCGAAGGCGGTGTACGCCGGACAGATGGCGGCGCCGGGAAGCACTCAGGAAGTCCACGTGGAGTGGAACGCGGGCCAGTACGCGGTGGTCCTGTCGACCAGCCAGACCGGCACGGTGCAGGGGACCGAGCAGATCGCCGGCCACCCGGCGGCGTTGTTGTCGGGCACATCGAGCGGGCACCAGGTGAACCGGCTGGAAGTGGCCTGGAGAGCGGCTGGCGGCGCGGGGGTCTACGCGGTGGACGTGATGATGGCGGACGGGTCCACGATCGCGCAGAGTGATGCTGGGCGGCTGGAGCGGGCGGTCGCGGCGAAGGTGTTGCCGGGGCTGCCGGACTGGCACGCGGGCTGAGCTTCCCGCCTCATCGCATCCAGTCCGGCGCCCGCGCTTCAATCACTCGCCGCAGCTCACTCGCCGCAGCTCACTCGCCGCAGCTCACTCGCCGCAGGTCATCAGCCGCAGGTCGTCAGTCGCAGCGCAGCTGTCGCAGCTCACCAGTCGCCGCCGCCGCCCCAATCCGAACCACCGCCGCCGGAGTCACCGCCCCCGCCGCCCCAGTCCGAGCCGCCG
>NZ_JAAFYZ010000351.1 GCF_018274385.1 Catenulispora pinistramenti
GGTGAGGGTCGGGGGAAGGGTTCCCCCTCCGGTCGCGAGGACCGGAGAGGGAACCCGGGATTCGGCTGTGCTACTCAGATCACGGAGCCGACGGGCGTGCCGTAGCCGATGGACAGGCTCTGCGTACGCCACGGGCTTCCGATGGCCGACAGGTAGGTCTCCTGCAATTGGTTGCTCCCGGCATCCAATGAGTAAACGCTCGCGTAGGTCATCGCCTGGTTGGCGTCGGGGTGCACGAGCGCGTCGATGTTGCCGGCCGGGTTCGGCGTCCCGTACTTGGCCGACAGGTCCTGGCTCGTCCACGCGGCGCCGAGCTGCGAGATGTAGCTCTCTTCCAAGTGGCCGTTTCCAGCGTCGACAGTGTAAACACTCGTGTATCCATTGTGGTACAGGGCGACCGGCGCCGTGTTGAGGCTCGCGGCCGGAGTCCCGGACTGGGGCACCAGGTCCTTGGAGTACCAGGGCTGACCGATGGCCGACAGGTACGTCTCCTGCAAGTGGCCGTTCGAGTCGATGGTGTAGACGCTGGTCCAGCCCTGGTGCACGGCGACGGTCGGGGCGACGGTGGTCGCCGGGGTGCCGTACTTGGTGCTGAGGTCCTGGGTGACCCAGTTCTGGCCGAGTGCGGCGATGTAGCTTTCGCGGACGTGGCCGGTTCCGGCGTCGACGGTGTAGACGCTGGTGTAGCCGCTGTGCATGATCGAGACCGGCTTGATGTTGGCCGAGGCCGGTGCGCCGTCAGTGGCGGCGAGGTCCTTGGAGTACCAGGGGCCGCCGAGTTTGGGCAGGTAGGTCTCCTGCAAATGACCGTTGCTCTGGTCGATCGTGTATACGCTCAGCCAGTCCTGGTGCAGGACGGTGGTCGGGGTGACCGAGGTGATGGGCGTGCCGTAGTTGGCGGTCAGGTCCTGTGTGGCCCAAGAGCCGCCCATCTTCGGCAGGTAGGTCTCCTGCACGTGGTGGTTGCTGGCGTCGACGGTGTAAACGCTCGTGTATCCGTCGTGGTAGATCGCGACCGGCTGCGTGCCGGCGAGCACCGCCGGGGTCCCGTAGTTGTTGGAGAGGTCCTGGGTGGCCCAAGAGCCGCCCATCTTCGGCAGGTACGTCTCCTGCAGATGGCTGTTGCTGGAGTCCACCGAGTACACGCTCGTATAGCCGTCGTGCACCAGCGTCGGGCCCGCGGCCGTCTCCGCCGGGGTCTGCGCCGGTGGCGGAGGCGGCGTCGCACCGCCGCTGGTCCAGAGGTAGGTGACGGTGACGTCGCCGTTGTCGGTGAGGCCGATGTTGGAGAACGTGCCGTCGGCCAGGTCGATGCCGGCCGGGTTCACGATCGTGGACCCGATATCGGACTTGTCGCCGTTGTAGCCGTTGTCGTAAGCGGCCTGGGCCTCCGGCTCGCCCTGCGGCAGGCTGGTGAACTCGGCGCGCGGGTTGTCCCAGTAGTTGTCGTGGATGTTCCACGGGCCGACGTCCCACACCGGCGCGGTCTCACACCGCACCGGCCCGCAGACCTGGACCGAGTACTCGCCGGACCCCTGCGGGGACAGCGCGGTCGTGGACGGCAGCGCCACGAAGTGGTCGTTCGGCTGGATCACGTGGCCGTTGGCGGTGGTGCTGCCGACCAAGCCCTCATCGGTGGCGAACACCTTGTAGGACAGTGGCGTTGCGGTGGCGCTCGGGGCGGCCACGGCCGCGTTGAGGTTCGCGTCCGCGGTCACCGCGACGCTGGTGACGCTCGGCGCCGTCCCCGAGGCGCTGCTCCACATCGTCACGCGGGTCTGCACCAGCTTCGCCGCCTCGGACAACCGGGTGGCGCCGCTCGCCGCGGCCGGAGTCCACTCGGTCCAGGTGCCGTTTGCGGCCTGGCCCCGGACATCGACCTCGACGCGGGAGCCGGACGGCTGCTGCACAGCGGAGCTGACAGTGAGCTGGTTCGTCGCGGCGGACAGAGCGTGCGCTGGGAAGGTGTCCATGGCGTAGCCACGGGAGTCCTGGGCGGCGGCCGTGTGCGCGTGGACGTCCCGGACGGCCAGCGCGTGGCCGGTCCACGCGGTGTTCACGTCGTCGGAGTGGGCCTGGGCCAGGTTCTCCTGCCAGCTGGTCGTGCTGGTCGTGCTGGTCGTGCTGGTCGGGTTCGCCGCGGCGGCGCCGGCCGGGCCGGCGGCCACGGTCGCCACGCCGGTGGCGGCGAGCAGCACGGTGCCGAGGGCGGCGGCGGGTATTCGGAGTCTGCGATTGTTACTCATGACATCGAGTCCTTGGATACCTCTTAGTAGGGGATTACCAGTTAGCTGTTGGTTTACTCTCAGATGACGGATGCAGTGGGTGTCCCGTAGCCCACCGACAGGCTCTGCGAGCGCCAGGCCTGACCGATCGCCGCCAGGTAGGTCTCCTGGAGCTGGTTGCTGCCGGAGTCGATCGAGTAGACGCTGGCGTAGACCATGTTCTGGTTGGCGTCCGGGTGCACCAGCGCGTCGATGGCGCCGGTCGGGTTCGGCGTGCCGTACTTCGCCGACAGGTCCTGGCTGGTCCACGGGGAGCCGAGCTGGGAGAAGTAGCTCTCCTCCAGGTGGCCGTTGCTCGCGTTGACCGTGTAGACGCTGGTGTAGCCGCCGTGGAACAAGGCGATCGGCGCGGTGTTCAGGCTGGCCGCCGGGGTCCCGGACTGCGGGACGAGGTCCTTGGAGTACCAGGGCTGACCGATCGCGGACAGGTAGGTCTCTTGCAGGTCGCCGTTGCTGTCCAGGGTGTAGACGCTGGTCCAGCCCTGGTGCACGGCGACGGTCGGCGCCACGGTCGTGGCCGGGGTGCCGTACTTGGCGGTGAAGTCCTGGGTGACCCAGTTCTGGCCGAGTGCGGCGATGTAGCTTTCGCGGACGTGGCCGGTTCCGGCGTCGACGGTGTAGACGCTGGTGTAGCCGCCGTGCATGATCGAGACCGGCTTGATGTTGGCCGAGGCCGGTGCGCCGTCAGTGGCGGCGAGGTCCTTGGAGTACCAGGGGCCGCCGAGTTTGGGCAGGTAGGTCTCCTGAAGGTGGCCGTTGCTCTGGTCGATCGTGTACACGCTCAGCCAGTCCTGGTGCAGCACCGTCGTGGGCGTCACCGACGTCGCCGGAGTGCCGTAGTTGGCGGTCAGGTCCTGTGTGGCCCAAGAGCCGCCCATCTTCGGCAGGTAGGTCTCCTGCACGTGGTGGTTGCTGGCGTCGACGGTGTAAACGCTCGTGTATCCGTCGTGGTAGATCGCGACCGGCTGCGTGCCGGCGAGCACCGCCGGAGTGCCGTAGTTGTTGGAGAGGTCCTGGGTGGCCCAAGAGCCGCCCATCTTCGGCAGGTACGTCTCCTGCAGATGACCGTTGCTCGCGTCAACGGTGTAGACGCTGGTGTAGCCGTCGTGCACCAACGTCGAACTCGCGGCGGTCTCCGCCGGGGTCTGGGCCGGCGGGGGAGTCGGCGGGACCAGCTTGGTGTAGTGCTGTGGGTAGAAGGTCCCGGCGTTGGGGTCGTCGTAGGGATAGGTGATGAGGCGGTAGGCGGTGCCGTAGGAGCCGCTGGGACCGTGCTGCTCGAAGCCCCAGTAGGCGGTGTGGCTGGAGTCCGACCAGTGGTCGAACATCACCACGTGGCCTTGGCTGCCCGCGGACGGGTTGGTGAGGACGTCGCCCTGCTGGAGGTTGTCCTTGGCGACGTCGACGAAGCCGTTGGACTCGTACATCTGGCCGGACACCAGACCACCGGGGGTGGGTGAGGTGTCGCTGATGTGCAGGGCGTAGGACACGAAGCCGGAACAGTCGGCCCGGTAGTCGCCGAAGCCGGACGTGCCGTCGCCCTGGTTGTAGATGACGCCTTGGCCGCCGTTGGCATCGACCCACTGCATGGCGCGGGCCGCGGCCATGCAGCCGGCGATGTTTCCGTCTTCGGACGAGGTGTCGGTACAGGTGCTGGCGGCGTCTTGCGGGGCGACCGCCGGTGCTACGGAGGCGGTGCGCACGGCCGGTGCGGCATACGCCGAACCGGCGCTCGCGACCAGCCCGAGGGCCGTCGCGCCGACGGCCAGCGCGACCCGCACGCGGGTGTTGCGCGGGAATCTCATTTGGTGTCCTCTTCCTTTCATCAATGTCTGATTCGAGGCGTTGAGCGACATTCGTTCCGTGATTCCGGGCAGCCGGGATCGCCCCGCGGCCCGCATTAGGGACGGGTTATGCAGCGTGGAGCAAACTGATTCAGTGCTTTTACAGACCCCGGGTGCGAGGTCCCACCACCCACCCGACGACGGCCGGCTGCCGTCGCCTCCACCACACCCGGTCGCCCGGGTGGATCAGAAGTGCAGGGTGACGCACTTCGGCGGGGGCGGCGTCGTGGAGCCGGGAGGCGGGCACGTGTTCCCCCAGCCGGTGTCGTCGTCGCCCCGGACGCCGGCCGCTGTGTGGGCGGCCGCCGTAGCGGTGGTGCGCGCCGCGCCGTACGCGGCGGTGGAGACGGTGGTCGTCGCGATCGCGGTGGCGACGGCCAAGGTGGTCAGGGCGAAGGCGTTCGGTCTGCGCATGTCTCGTCCCTTTCACGTGAATGTCAGGCGCCCGTGTCAGAGTTCCTGCATACACAGTGATTCCTGGAATGGCCGGGCCGACAGGTGCCAGATGGTTCACCATGTGGCTGGGAAGAACTGGAAGGAAGACATCGATGGACGGACCGTCCGGAACCGGGCAGGGGGAAGACGTCCTGGCCGCCGTCTACGCCTGGGTGGTCGCCGAGCGCCGGCCGACCGACGCCGACCTGGCGCGGATGCCGTCCGAAGTCGGCCACCCCGAAGCCGAGTGCCGGCGGGCCGTGGCGCTGCTGGAGGAACGGCACGTCCTGGTCCGTGCCGGCGCCACCGTCGCCGCGGCCAGCCCCGATGTGGCGATCGCGGCCCTGGTCGGCCCGCGCGAGAGCGCGCACCGCCGGGCCGAGATGGACCTGCTGGCCGAACGCGGCCGCACCGACCGGCTCCGGGCCCGGCTGTCCGCGCTCGCGCCGGTCTACTCCGAACTGGCCCGCGAAGGCGGCTCGCCCGGCGTCGACGTCATCGAGGACATGCACGCGGTCCGGGCCCTGATCAGCGATCTGACCTCGACCTGCGAGAGCGAGATCATGGCCTGCCAGCCCGGCGGCGGCCGACCGCCCCGGGCCCTGGCCGACGCCCTGCCCCGGGACCTGGCGCTGCTGCGCCGCGGCATCGTGCTGCGCAGCCTGTATCAGCACACTGCGCGCTTCCACGTCCCCACCCAGGACTACGCCGAATCCGTGCTCGCCGAGGGCTCACAGATCCGCACCGTCGCCGAGATCCCCGGCCAGATGATCGTCGTGGACCAGCGGACCGCGTTCCTGCCGCACGTCCGCCACGAGTTCGGGGCGATCGTCGTCCGCGAACCCTCGATCCTGGCCTACCTGTGCTCGGCCTTCGAACAGTCCTGGAACCTCGGCACGCCCTACCAGACCGGCCCGTCCGCCGCCCGGATGGCCGTCACCGAGATCAAGTCCTCGATCCTGACGCTGATGGCCAACGGCCTGAAGGACGACGTGATCGCCAAGCGTATGGGACTGTCGGTCCGGGCCTGCCGCGGCCACATCGCCGAACTGATGGAGGCCTTCGGCGCGCGCAGCCGGTTCCAGGCCGGGGTGATCGCCGCCGGGCTGGGGCTGCTGGACCCGAAAGGGGTGGGTGGGACGCCTGAGGTCGGCCCTGCCTGAGGCCGCGTGAGGCCGGCACCGAGTGCGGCCGCCGTACCCCCGGGACGTCGCGGGTACGGTGATCTCATGCGTATCTGTGTCTTCCTCTCCGCCGCCGATCTCGACGAGCGCTACACCGGCCCGGCCCGCGACTTCGCCGAACGCCTCGGCAAGGGCGGCCACACCCTGGTCTGGGGCGGGTCCGACGTCGGCCTGATGAAGGTGCTCGCCGACGGCGTCCAGGACAGCGGCGGCCGCCTGGTCGGGGTCTCGGTCGGCTTCCTGTCCGACAAGGCCCGCCCGGACACCGACGAGATGGTGGTCGCCGCCGACCTCGCCGAGCGCAAGAAGCTGCTGCTGGCCAAGGCCGACGCGGTGGTGGTGATGGTCGGCGGCACCGGCACCCTGGACGAGGCCACCGAGATCCTGGAGCTGAAGAAGCACGGCCACACCGCCAAGCCGATCGTCCTGCTCAACACCGCCGGCTTCTACGACGGCCTGAAGCAGCAGTTCCGCCGCATGGAGGACGAGGGCTTCCTGCCGCTGCCGCTGGCCGATCTGGTGCACTTCTCCGACGAGCCCGCCGAGGCGCTGGCATATCTGGACTCTGCGATACACGCATGATGCCTTGAGTTCCGTCCGTGATGCCTGCGGGCGGGTTCTTTCGCCAGATACCGCACTACTGGTCGCGATCAAGGCGGATTGCTACGTTGCGCCTCGATGACCGCTACAACTTCGATACTGTGCGCCCTGCTCGGCACCTTGCCGGTGACGACGGCGTTGTCCTCCGGCGCGGACTGCTTTCAACCGCGCCTGGAGATATCGGTGACGGTGAACGGCCGTCCCGCGGTCCCCGATCCGCTGATCAGGACCGGCGGCCCGGTCCACCTCACCTACCGGCTGACCAACCCCGGCGACTGGGACATCGGTGATATCCGGCTGACCGCGCCGCGGGGCACGATCGTCTGCCCCTCCGGCGGTGCCGAGGTCCCGGTGCTGGAAGCGCACAGAAGCGTGACGTGCGAGGCGGTGGTCGACAGCGCCGCCGCCGGGACGCAGGACGGGACCGTCACGGCCACCGGGCAGGTCCGGTGGTGGTGGCACGACGACGACCACCATGACTGGCGCCAGTCGGTGACGGCTTCGGCGCCGGTCGGGTATCGCGGGGTCGGTGGGCTGATCACGGCCACTGATTCGGTGTCGGTCACGCCGACCGCGAGCGGCGGCCGGGCCACTTTCGCCTACACGGTCACCGATGTGGGGAACCTGCCGGTCTACGACTTCTCGCTCGCCGACCCGCTCGTTCCCGCCGCGAAACTCAGCTGCGGCGGTATTTCTGGCGGATTGGCGCCGGGCGCGGTCGCTCATTGCGGTGCTGTGGTCGATCTGGCGCCTGGCGCCTATCACAGCACTCTGTCTGTCACCGCTGACGACCGCACCTCGACCGCCGGTGAAGACGGCGGCACCGTCGCGCCGCCGACGCTTTCCGCTTCCGCGGCCGACGGATTCACCGTGGTGGCCCTACCGCCGCCGCCACCCTCGCCGACTCCCACACCCACCCCGACGCCGACC
>NZ_JAAFYZ010000352.1 GCF_018274385.1 Catenulispora pinistramenti
GGAAGTGGCGCTTCCGCCACGGAGGTTGTAGACGTCTCGGGGCTGGTGGTCGCACCAGGGTTCATCGATGCGCATACGCACTCCGATACCGCTGCTATAGACGCTGTAGACGCTGTAGACGGCGCGGAGGGGCGGCTTGATACGGCTCAGGTGTTCGCCTCGGTGGTCCAGGGGGTGACGACTGAGATCGCGGGGAACTGCGGGCACAGCGTCTTTCCCGGGCGGTATTCAGGGTTGGCTGCGTTGGGCCGGGTCCACAGCGCTATAGGGCGGGTTAACCATCTCGCGTCTCTTATAGGGCACGGCACTGTGCGCGCCGCCGTAGTCGGATATTCGGCGCGCGCCGCGAGTGCTTCGGAGATCACTCGGATGGCGGCAGTGGTGGATGAGGCTCTCGCGGCCGGGGCAGTGGGCTTCTCTACAGGGCTCATCTATACGCCGGGCTCTTATGCGGACACTGCGGAGGTCACTGCGTTAGCGCGGGTAGCCGCACGTCATGGGAAGCCTTATGTGACGCATCTGCGCGATGAGATGGCCGGGGTGGAGGGGGCTCTGGAGGAGGCGATCGCTATTGCGCGGAACAGCGGTGCGGCGCTACACGTGTCGCATCACAAGACCGCTGGGAAGTTCGCGTGGGGACGGACCGAGGTGACGTTGGCGCGGTTGGCGGGGCTTCGGGATGCGGGGATGGATGTGACGTGCGACGTCTATCCGTATACGGCCGGCAGTACGGGGTTGGGTGCGATGCTGCCGCCGTGGGCCCATGACGGCGGTCCGGCGCGGCTGCTGGCGCGGCTGCGCGAAGCCGGTCAGCGCGACCTGCTGCGCAAGGCGATCGCCGAAGGCGTGCCCGGCTGGGAGAACACGGTCGGGAACGGCGGCTGGGACCGTATCGTGGTCGCCGGGGCGCCACGGCACGCCGGGTATCAGGGACGGACGATCGCGGACCTGGCCGGGGCGGCCGGCGTGGACGCGCTCGACCTGGTCGCGGAACTGTTGCTGGCCGAGGACGGCGATGTGACGATCATCAGCCACTCGATGCGTGAGGACGACGTGCGGCGCGTCCTGGCGGCCCCGTTCGCGATGATCGGCTCGGACGGCGTGCCGAAGCCGGGGCTGCCGCACCCGAGGTGGGCGGGCAGCTTCGCGCGGGTGCTGGGGCACTACGCGCGGGAAGAGGGGCTGTTCGGGCTACCGGAGGCGGTGCGCAAGATGACGGGTGCGCCGGCCGCACGTTTCGGGCTGACGGATCGCGGAGTGCTGCGCGACGGGGCACACGCGGACCTGGTGGTGTTCGACGCGGCGCGGATCTCGGACCGCGCCACGTTCGCGGAGCCGCTGCTGCCGCCGACCGGTGTGCGGCTGGTGGTGGTCGGCGGCGCGGTGGTGGTGCGGGACGGGACGGTGTTGCGGGACAGAGTAGCCACGGGGGCGGGGCCGGGGCGGGTGTTGGCTTGTTGAGCGGCGCTGACTTGCCCGACGCGCGAGACCTCCCGGACGTCCAAAGCCTCCCCGGAACCCTCGCGTTCTGCGTCCCCGGCGCCGGCGAGCATCGCGCGGATGAGGTACTGCCGTTGGCCAGCGTCGGGAAACTCCTGCTGCTCGCCTCGGTGGCGCAGGGTTTCGTGACCGGCACGCTGGATCCCGAGGAGCGCCTGACCCTCCTTGATCAGGACTACAGCGCGGGTTCGGGCCTGCTCCTCAAGCTCTCGGCGCGCGAGTGGACGCTGCTCGACTTGGCGCGGCTCACGGCGGCGGTCAGTGACAACACAGCGACCAACGCCTTGTTGCGTCGGGTCGGATTGGAGCGGGTGTCGGCGGGTGCTGCGGCGCTCGGGCTGGTGCACACACGGATTTTGGACTTCATCCGGGAGCCCCGGTTGCCGGAGCACCCACCGACGTTCGCGGTGGGGACGGCTCGCGAGTTGGCGGCGCTCGTCGGCGGCGTGGCCGGCGAGCGCACGTGGGGGGCGTTGGTGATGGAGTGGATGGCCGGTTGCCTGGATCGGAGCATGGTGCCCGCCGCGATTCCCCACGATCCCGAGGACTCGAGCGTGCCCGAGGTGCCCGTCGCCGGCTTGTGGGTGGCCAACAAGACCGGCACGGATGTGGGGACGCGGTGCGATGTCGGGGTGGTGCGCGGCGCCCGGCAGGTCTGCTACGCCGTACTGACGCGCTGCGCCCTCGGGTACGAGTTCGAGATGGTGCGGGGGATGCGCGAGATCGGGGCCGTGGTGGGGCGGATCGCGACGGCCTAGTGGGCGAACAGCCAATACCAAGCAGTCAATACCAAGCAGCTAATACCGAGTAGCGAGTACCGAACAGCCAGTACCGAGCAGCCAGGAAACCCGTCGGCCAGTCCGCGCTACCCGCGGGTGAACTGGACCGACGTGATGGAGTCGCCGAAACGCTGACCGTCGTCGTGCCCGCAGTGGATCACGTCGTCCGGGTTCGGGACCGGCGGCAGCGCGCCGGTGAACCAGATGAGGACGAGCTGCGTCTTGACCGGCTTGGCGGGGGTGAGCACCGCGGTCGATCCGACATCGGTGGCGCTCGCGACCTTGGTGAACCCCGCGGGCGGCTGGCCGGGACGGATGGCGGGCGGCCCGCCTACCGTGGAATCGTCGGCCGTCCACATCTCCAGGCTCGCGCCCGGGGTCCCGACGTTCACCGTCACGCTGCCGATCGACGTCGCGCCGCCGAGGTCGAAGACCACGCCAGTGTCTTTAGCCATGCTGTCGTGGGTCGCGTACTTCCCGCAATACTGGTCGGTCGTCCAGGCGCCGGTCCCGGACAACAACTGGTTGACCGTGCCCTTGCCCTCAGTGCCGTTGTCGGAGTCGTAGACGGATACGCCGACCGGCGTGACGCGGTTCGACGTCGTCGGCGCCGTAGGGGCCTGGGACACCGGCGTGGACGTGGTGTGGGTAGCGGCCGGGCTCTTGCCCGCACCGCCGCCCCCGCCATGCATCGTCACCGCCGCGGCGACCAGCGCGACCGAGAGCACGCCCGCCACCACCCCGCCCTCCGACAGCCGGTGCCGGCGCTGCGCGCGCCGCAGCCGCGCCGGGTCCACCCGCACCGGGCCGATGTGCGCGGTGGCCTGGGTCATCACGGCGTGCAGTCGTTCCCCGTCACGCCCGAACTCGTCGTCTCCCGCTTCCGGCTTTCCCGGAAAGCCCTCGCTCATCGCTCACTCCTCACTGCTTCCGCGGTCATCAGTTCTCGAAGACGTTCCAGTCCGCGCGCGGCCTGGGACTTGACGTTTCCCGTGCTGCACCGCAGCAGGTCGGCCACCTCCTGCACGCTCAGCTCCTCCCAGTAGCGGAGCACGACGATGGTGCGCATCCCGTGCGGCAGCTCATCGAGCGCCCGCAGCAGGCTGTCGCGCAGCGTGACGCCGTCCGCGTGGTCGGTGGCGTGGCCCGCGGGGGCGGCGACCAGGGCCGAGGCGTCGGGGCCGAGCGGCAGGGTCACCGTCGGCAGCCGTTTGGCCGAGCGCCACACGGCGTGTGCGTCGTTGACCACGATCCGCCGGACGTACGCCTCCGGTGTGTCCATCCGGCGCACCCGCGACCAGCGCGGGAAGGCCTTCTCCAGCGCCGATTGGACCAGGTCCTCGGCCGCTTCATGGTTGCCCACCAGGAGGTAGGCGGTGCGCATCAAGGACTGCGAGCGGGCTGCGACGAATTCCTCGAAGCCCCGCAGCCGTTCATTGTCGTGGCCCACCCTGGTCCCGCTCCCCTCGTCTGGCCGGTGTCACTTTCTCAAGTGCGGGACGGGGCTTTCGGTTGCACGCGGCGCGGAGAACGTGTGTCTGGCAGAGGCTCAGTGTCCGGCGCGCAGGTTCGCCGCCGTGGAGGCCAGATAGGCGAGGAACGACGCCAGTACGGGGTTCGGATTGGTCGGCCGCGAAGCGACCCCGATCTTCCGATACAGCCGCGGCCCGGAGATCCGCGTGGTCTCCACGCCGCTGGTGTCGCTGATCCCCAGGCTCGGTATCAGCGCGATGCCGAGCCCGGCCCGCACCAGACCGGTGATGACCTCGTAGTGGTCGCTGCGGCAGCGGATGTTGGGGACGAATCCCTCCAGTGCACAGGCCCGCTCCAAGACCGACAGCACCGGGGACCCGGTGCCGAAACTGGTGATCCACTGCTCGCCGGCGAGTTCGTCGAGCCGGACTTGCCCCCGGCGTCCGGCGGGGTGGCCGGTCGGCACCACCAGCAGCTGCGGGTCGTTGAACAGCTCGCGGACCTCGACACCCTCCGGCGGCGCCCAGGGATCCAGCGCGTGTTCGAACATCACCAGGACGTCGATCTCGCCCTGCTGGACAGCCGGCGCCAGCTCATGCGGCTGCCCCTCGACCAAGTCCAGTTCCACGGCCGGGTAGCGGTGCGCGAAACGGGACAGGGCCTGCGGGACCAGGCGCCGGCCGGCCGAGGCGAAGTAGCCGATGCACAGGTGCCCGGTGTCGGCACGGGAGTGCGCCATCAGGTCCTTCTCGGCGGCATCGAGCAGGGCCAGGATCTCCTGACCGCGCAGCGAGAGGCGACGGCCGGCGGCGGTGAGGCGCAGGCTCTGGGCGCCGCGCTCGACCAGGCTGACGCCCGCTTCCTTCTCCAGCTGCGACAGCTGGTGCGACACCGCCGACGGCGACAGCTTCAGCTCACGTGCCGCTCCCGCGATGGATCCCGACCGATGGATTTCGGCCAGGATGCGGAGGCGGTGCGTATTGAGCATGCGGGCAGGCTATCCCTTACCCGCGCGTCGCCGCTTCTGGTGTTTTGGGAACGGTCGCGGGGCTGTCAGCAGGGCGGTAGCGGGGTGGCGGCGCGAGTTCGGCGGCGGTCGGGTTCGGCGGTCGGGTTCGGCGGTCGGCCTATTCCCGGCCCTTTCCCGGTCCGTTCCCTCCTTTGGCGGATCAACGTTCGCCAGGAGGAGCAGCCGGGGTGTGCATCCGCTCCCGGCGGGCAGGTGTGGTCCGCGTCACTGGCTCCAGACGGAAGGACCCGCATGCCCACGCTCCCCCGCCGCTCCCGCTCCCGGCGAGCGGTCCACCGAGCCGGGCTGGCGTGCGCGGTGGCGCTGGTGTCCGCACTCGTACCGCTGCTCGCCGGCGGCCCCGTCCAAGCCGACCCGATCCCGGCGAGCCACCGCGACCCGAGCGCCCAGTGCGCGCTGCCGAACCCCACCGGCTGGACCGACGAGGGCCACGCCACCGACTACACCACGCAGTTCCAGCAGCCACAGGGCACGAAGAAGGCCGCGATGCTGTTCGTGGACTTCCCCGACGCCCCGGCCATGGACTCCACGGACGACTACTACAACTTCCTGGCCCCGGCCCACGGCCTGATGACGCAGTTCTCCGCCGGAGCCGTGGATCTGCAGATCACGCCGGTCAAGCACTGGCTGCACATGCCGCAGGACTCGACGACGTACGGCTTCGTGCGCGGGATCACCTGGCCGCAGCAGGCGCTCTACGTCAAACAGGCCGGGGAACTCGCGGCACAGTACGTCGACCTGTCGAAGTTCGACATGGTGTACATCGTGCCGCCGAAGAACGCGACGGCGATCACCTTCTCCCCCGCCTACGTCTTCGACCCGAAGCAGCCGAACCTGGTGGTGAACGGCAAGGAGATGAGGTGGGGCGTCACCCTCGGGCAGGACATGTACGTCTGGGGCCCGAAGGTGCTGGTGCACGAGACCGGCCACACGTTCGGACTACCCGACCTCTACTCCTTCACCGACCAGGACGCGCACCACTGGGTCGGCGGATTCGACGTGATGGGGAACATCATCGGCGACGCGCCGCACCACTTCGGCTGGGAGGACTGGAAGATCGGGTGGCTGGCCGACTCCCAGGTGGCGTGCCTGAACGAACCGGGGTCGCTCTCGGTGCGGCTGAAGGAGGTGGAGTCGCTGGGCGGGACGAAGATCGCGGTGGTGCGGACCGGTCCCACGACGGCGTACGTAGCGGAGTCGCGCAAGCCTTACGGCGTCGATAAGGGGATCTGCAAGAGCGGGGTCGTGGTCTACGCGGTGGATTCCTCGATCGCCAGCGGGGACGGCCCGATCCGGGTGCAGAACTCCTCCCCCGACGCGCCGACGACCAGCGCCTGCGGCGAGGCGGTCGACTGGGGCGCCTACGAGCCCGGGCAGACGTTCGAGGACGACACTGACGGGGTGACGATCAAGGTGGACGCGTCGTCGTCGAGCGGGGACGTGGTGACCGTCACCAAATCTTGATCGGGAGCGGCACCGGTAGCCTGACGTAAGGGGGACAAGGCCGGTACAGTCCTTAAGAGGCCAGCGCCGGCCGCATCACCGCCGCGCCATGCCCTGCCACGCCGCGCCGACCCCGCCACGCCGATCCCCTTGGCCGATCCCGCTTGGCCGCCCCGCTTCGAGGAGTGCCGTGTTCGCGATAGAGATCAGTGACGACGCCGAACTACGCCCCCTGGAAGTCTGGCAAGTCGACGAGTTCTTCGCGCACATCCAGCGCGCCCGCAAGCAAGTGGACCGATGGATCCGCTTCGCAGCCGGCGCCAGCGACCTGAACGGCGCCCGCGACACCCTGCAGCGCTACGCCGACCGCCAGGCCGCCGACACCGGACGCCTGTTCGGCATCTGGCACCAGCACGTCCTCGTCGGCGGCTGCATGTACCCGCACTTCGACGCCCAGTCCGGCAACTGCGAGATCGGCGTCTGGACCGAACCGGCCGGCCAGGGACACGGCTTCGTCACCACCGCCGTGCGGATCCTGCTGGACCACGCCCTGATCGAGCGCGGGCTCGCACGTGCTGAGTGGCACTGCGATCCGCGGAACGAGCGCAGCGCGGCGGTCGCGAAGCGGGTGGGGATGACGGCTGAGGGGATTCTGCGGTCGAGCTATCTGCACAATGGGGAGCGGCAGGATATGCAGGTGTGGGCGATTTTGCAGGATGAGTGGGCTGCGATTCGGGATGAGTGGTAGGGGCGGGGGCTGGGCTGCGCTGCGCTGGATGAGATGGGCTGGCTGGGCTGGGGTGGGC
>NZ_JAAFYZ010000353.1 GCF_018274385.1 Catenulispora pinistramenti
ACCCCATCCCCCCAGTAACCACCCGCAGCCGCCGCCGCACCGCGTCCCGCGGATCCGGCTGGCGCGCCAGCAGCGTCCGCGCGATCCGTCCGGCGCGGGTCGCCGGCTCCGAGGAGCCCTCGCGCACCGAGGTCACCAGCGCGCCTTCGATCAGCAGCATCAGCTCCGGTGCGAGTGTTGCGTGGTCGTCGCGGCCGGCGGCGATCAGCAGCTGCTGCACGTAGTCCGTGACCGCGTTCTTGTGGGCCACCACGACCTCGTGGATCGGGCTGTCGCGGTCGGCGGCCTCGATCATCGCGTTGATGAATGCGCAGCCCCGGTAGCCCGCTCCGTCCAGCCACTCGCCCAGCGCGTCGAACAGTGCCACGGGCCGTTCGGACGCCGGGACGCGGTAGCTCTCGATCGTCGCGCGCAGCCAGGCCCGCCAGCGTTCGTCGGTGCGGGTGAGGACCTCGACCACCAGGGCTTCCTTGCTCGTGAAGTGCCGGTAGAACGACGCCCGACCGACCGCTGACTCGGTCAGGATCCGTTCCACCCCGACCGCGCGGATTCCCTGGTCGTAGAACAGTTTTTCGGCCGCATCCAGTAGTCGTTCGCGCGCCTGTACCGCCATGGCTAGGAATGGTACCGATCGGTTCCCAGGGGACGCCACCGCTGATATCGGGAATGGCACCGATCGGTACCGTTCTGAGCGCAAGGCGTTGATATCACTCGGTACTGGTCGGTGCCGTCTGTCGGCGGCGGGGGCCGGGCCCGCGAAAAAGCCCCGGCCCCCATCGGGGAGCCGGGGCTCGATGCCCGTACTCGTGCTCGGCCCTCGTGCTCGGCCTCGCTCGGCGCGCGCTCGCTTCGCCTTTAGCCGATGGCCTTCTTCAGCGCCTCGGCCCGGTCGGTCCGCTCCCAGGTGAAGTCCGGCAGATCGCGGCCGAAGTGCCCGTAGGCCGCGGTCTGCTGGTAGATCGGGCGCAGCAGGTCCAGGTCGCGGATGATGGCGGCCGGCCGCAGGTCGAAGACCTGGAGCAGCGCCTCCTGGATCCGGACGTCCTCCACCAGGCCGGTGCCGAAGGTCTCCACGAACAGCCCGACCGGCTCGGCCTTGCCGATCGCGTACGCGACCTGGACCTCGCACCGCTCCGCGAGGCCGGCCGCGACCACGTTCTTGGCCACCCAGCGCATCGCGTAGGCCGCCGAGCGGTCCACCTTGGACGGGTCCTTGCCGGAGAAGGCGCCGCCGCCGTGCCGGGCCATGCCGCCGTAGGTGTCGACGATGATCTTGCGGCCGGTCAGCCCGGCGTCGCCCATCGGGCCGCCGATCTCGAACCGGCCGGTCGGGTTGACCAGCAGCCGGTAGTCGGTGGTGTCCAGGTCCAGCGCGGCCACCTCCGGGGCCACGACCTGCTCGCGGATGTCCGGCGTGAGCAGGTTCTCCAGGTCGATGTCGGAGGCGTGCTGGGTGGAGAGCACCACGGTGTCCAGGCGGACCGCCTTGTGGCCGTCGTACTCGATGGTCACCTGGGTCTTGCCGTCCGGGCGCAGGTACGGGACGGTGCCGTCCTTGCGCACCGCGGCCAGCCGGTGCGCCAGCCGGTGCGCCAGCGCGATCGGCAGCGGCATCAGCTCCGGGGTGTCGGTGCAGGCGTAGCCGAACATCAGGCCCTGGTCGCCGGCGCCCTGGCGGTCCAGTTCATCAGTGTCGCCTTCGACCCGCGCTTCATAGGCGTCATCGACGCCCTGCGCGATGTCCGGGGACTGCGAGCCGATGGACACCTGGACGCCGCAGGAGGCGCCGTCGAAGCCCTTCTTGGACGAGTCGTACCCGATGCTCAGGATGGTCTCGCGCACCAGGCGGGCGATGTCGGCGTACGCGGTGGTGGTCACCTCGCCGGCGATGTGCACCTGGCCGGTGGTGAGCATGGTCTCGACGGCGACCCGGGACTTCGGGTCGTCCTTGAGCAGGGAGTCGAGGATCGCGTCGCTGATCTGGTCGGCGATCTTGTCGGGGTGCCCCTCGGTCACCGATTCGGAGGTGAACAGGCGGCGGACGGTACCGGACATGGGTACTCCTAGGTTCGCAGCGGCTGCTGACTACAGGTCGACGCGACGCCCCGGCCCCCGAACGAAGCGCACACGCCTGGGGGCTCCCCGGGCGCGTGCGTGTCACGAAGATCGAAACGACCGCGAGGCCAGTTTAGTCGGTGCGGGTGCGCACCTTAAGTACCCGGTCCCAGATGACGTCGGCGAGCCGTTCCTTCGGACCGTCCCCGACCGGCTCCTCCGAACCGTCCGCGCTGATCAGGACGGCCGCGCTGTGGTCCGCGCCGAACGTCAGGTCCACCCCGACCTCGTTGACGACCAGCAGGTCGACGCCGTACTTGGCGCGCTTGGCGCGGCCGTGCTCCAGCCACGTCCCGTGCGCATCACCGGTCTCAGCGGCGAACCCCACCACCGTCTGTCCCGGCCGGATCCGGGAGTGACCGAGCTCACGCAGCACGTGCGGGTTCTGGACCAGCCGTATCTCGGGGGCCGAACTGTCGTCGGCCTTCTTGATCTTCGACTCGGCCGGCTCGGCGGGCCGGAAATCGGCCACCGCGGCGGCCATCACCACGACGTCGGCGTTCCGCGCGGCCGCGCGCACCGCGTCCCGCAGCTGTGCGGTCGTCGCCACCCGGACCACGTCCACCCCGGCCGGATCGGGCAGCGAGGTGTTGGCGGCGACCAGAGTCACCCGCGCGCCGCGGGCCACCGCGGTGGCCGCCAGCGCGTAGCCCTGCTTGCCCGAGGAACGGTTGCCGATGTAGCGGACCGGATCGATCGGCTCGCGGGTGCCGCCGGCCGAGACCACGACGTGCAGCCCGGCCAGATCCGCCGCGGCCGTGCCGCGGGTCAGCAGGGAGCGGCAGTACTCGAAGATGGCCGAGGGGTCCGGCAGCCGACCCTTGCCGGTGTCGGCCCCGGTCAGCCTGCCGACCGCGGGCTCGATGACGTACAGACCACGCCGGCGCAGGGTCGCGACGTTCTCCCGGGTGGCGGCGTTCTCCCACATCTCGGTGTGCATGGCCGGGGCGAACACCACCGGGCAGGTGGCGGTGAGCAGGGTGTTGGTCAGCAGGTCGTCGGCCAGCCCGTGCGCGGCCCTGGCCAGCAGATCGGCGGTGGCGGGGGCGACGACGACCAGGTCGGCGTGCCGGCCGAGGCGCACGTGCGGCACCTCGTGCACGCGCTCCCACACCTCGGTGGCCGCC
Source organism: Catenulispora pinistramenti (assembly GCF_018274385.1). Taxonomy (GTDB): domain Bacteria; phylum Actinomycetota; class Actinomycetes; order Streptomycetales; family Catenulisporaceae; genus Catenulispora; species Catenulispora pinistramenti. The sequence continues at coordinate 3,243 of NZ_JAAFYZ010000353.1, forward strand.
GGCCGCCCGGACAGCGCGGCCCAGGTCGGCTCGCCGACGAAGTGCAGCGCGGCGGCGGTCGGGACCACGGTGACCGCGTGCCCGGACTCGGTGAAGAGCCGCAGCAGCTCGCAGGCCTTGTACGCGGCGATGCCGCCGCCCACGCCGAGAACGACGTCGGGCGGCGGCATCGTGGAGTGTTCAGTCACGCTTCAACCCTAGGGCGATCACCGCGTGACGGCCGACCGGGGTCGGCTGCGGAGTTACTGGATGACCGAGCCGGGCGCGCCGGCCTCGATCGGCTCGGCGGTCAGCAGGCCGGCGTTGATCTCGCGCAGCGCGATCGACAGCGGCTTCTCGTGGACGTGGGTGTCCACGAGCGGGCCGACGTACTCCAGCAGACCCTCGGAGAGCTGCGAGTAGTAGGCGTTGATCTGCCGGGCGCGCTTGGCCGCGTAGATCACCAGGCTGTACTTGGAGCCGGCGGCGTCCAGCAGCTCGTCGATCGGCGGGTTGATGATGCCTTCGGGCTCAGTGGCGGACACGCGTGAGGACTCCTGTCGCAGACGAGCAAGATCATTTCCGGATCTCCACGACCCGGACGTTCTAGAATAACAGCTCCGACGGCCCGGACCTGCCGCTGTGGTGAGTCAGTGGTTTATCGGCGAACCGGTGACCAGCTCGACCAGTTCCGCCGCCGCTTCGGCGACCGTGGTGTTCACGATCGTCACGTCGAACTCGCTCTCGGCGGCCAACTCGATCCGGCCGGTGTCCAAGCGCGCCTCGATGACGTCCTCGGGCTCGGTGCCCCGGCCGCGCAGCCGCTGCTCCAGCACCTCCCAGGAGGGCGGGGCCAGGAAGACCAGGCGGGCGGCGGGCATCGCGCGGCGGACCTGGCGCGCGCCCTGCAGCTCGATCTCCAGCAGGACCGGCTGGCCGGCGGCCAGGCGTTGCCCGACGGGGCGGCGCGGGGTGCCGTAGAGGTTGCCGGCGTACTCGGCGTGCTCCAGGAACTCGCCCTCGGCGATCAGGTCCTCGAAGGTGGGCCGGTCGTAGAAGAAGTAGTGCACGCCGTCGACCTCGTCGGGCCGGGGCTTGCGGGTGGTGGCCGAGACCGACAGCCACACCTCGGGATGGACCTCGCGCACATGCTTGGCGAGCGTCGTCTTGCCGACGCCTGAGGGACCCGAGAGCACTGTGAGAAGTGCGGGGGCAGTGTCCGATTCAAAGGCAGGGGTGTCGGAACCGTGGCCGTCCGTTCCGGCGCGATCGCTCATGGGAGAAGATCGTACCGGGCCGCAGGGCCGCGATTCCGACGGTTGTACCGCGTCGCCTACCTCGGCGTCTCAACGAGGCGCCGGGGCAGGTTGGACGTCACGCGCCGAATTCACGCTCCAGTGATGCGATCTGGTTGGCGCCGAGCCCACGGATCCGGCGCGTCTCTGAGATATCGAGACGCTCCATGATCTGCTTGGCCCGGACCTTACCGATGCCGGGCATCGATTCCAGAAGAGCCGAGACCTTCATCTTTCCGATGATCTCGTTCTTCTGACCTTCGCGCACAACGTCGGACAGGGTCACGCCGCCCGCCTTTAGACGGAGCTTCAGAGCGGCGCGCTCACGCCGCGCCTCTGCTGCCTTCTGAAGTGCGGCCGCACGCTGTTCTGGAGTGAGGGGCGGAAGAGCCACGCCGGTTCACCTCTGGACTTCGAGTACTGTCGGTGGACTTGTCCGGGTTCGACCGAGGCCTATGGCATGCCTCGAACTCCCCCAAGACATGCGGGACCTCACCTGGCGGACGAGACCCGCGGGTACAACTGGTGGAACGAATCCGCAGCGTACACCCGTAGTCGGGGGCTAGGAGAGGGGATCTGCGCTTCTCGTTCGGCCAGCCCGTGGGCATACCCGGACCAATGGGGGCGAGTCCGGCGTAATTCGTGGCGGATTGCAGGGCTCGAATCACACCGTCATGCCCCTGATATCGCGTCAGATCCGTTTACCCGAACCGGCATTCCGGCGCGCCGGGGTATCGGCCGCGACCGCTCGCGGCCTATGACGCATCCAGCCTTTGAGTAACGGCGGGACAACGCCGGAATATCGCACGGAGGTTCAGACGGAGCCGGAGAAGGTATCGCAGGACCGGAAGTCTCCGGTTTGGTAACCCGTGAGGAACCACTTCTGACGCTGCGCCGCCGAACCGTGGGTCCAGGTCTCCGGGGTGACCCGGTGCTGGTACTGGGCCTGGATCCGGTCGTCGCCGACCGCGGCCGCGGCGTCCAGTCCGTCCGAGATGTCCTGCTTGGTGAGATCCTTGATCAGGACTCTGCCGTAGGCGTCCTTCGTCGTCGTGGCGTAGTGGGCCCACAGCCCGGCGTAACAGTCTGCCTGGAGTTCCACCCGCACCGCACCGCTGTTCGCACCTTGTTGCGACGACTGGCTCTGGCCCAGCGCCCCGGTGAGGTTCTGGACGTGGTGTCCGTACTCGTGGGCGAGGACGTAGGCCTGCGCGAACGGCCCGCCGCGGGCGCCGAACTTGGTTTTGAGCTCCTGCCAGAAACCCAGGTCCAGATAGACCGTGCGGTCGGCCGGGCAGTAGAAGGGGCCGACCGCGGAGGTCGCGGTGCCGCAGCCGGTGCGGGTGGCACCGCTGAAGATGACGGTCTGGGCCCGCGGGTACTTCTGGTTGTCGGCGGCGAAGAAGCCGGTCCAGTAGTTCTGCACGGAGTTCACGATGGCCACCACCCGGCAGTCGTCGCTGACGTTGGCGTCGGCGCCGGTGCGGCACTTGGCGGCCAGCGAGCCGCTGCTGACGGTCCCGGAGACGTCGCCGCTGCTGGAGGACGACAGGGCGTTCGAGGTCCCGCCCGAGCCGTCGGTCAGCGCCAGCGGCACCCCGACCACGGCCGCGATCAGGGTCAGGATCAGGCCGATCAGCCCGCCCCGGCCGCCGGGCAGGCCGAAGCCGCCGCCGAAGCCGCCCCCGAGGCCGCCGCCGCGGGCCGGGCCGGAGCCGCGCTCGTCGCGGACCTGTCCGGAGTCCAGTCGGGCGTCGTCGTCGAACTGCATATCGCAATCTTCCTGGACGAATCGGTCCGGTCCGCGCCGACACGCGGGAAGGGGGCGGGCCGCGGTGCGCGGCGGTGACCGCGCGATGTCTTCAAATCCGGGCCCTGACCCAATAGCCTGCGCGCGTTCCACGAGTGTCACGGGTCACACCACGGGTCACACACGGAAGGAACCGCCGGCATGGCGCACGGGCACGTTCACCGTTCCTCCCCGCGGCGTGGCGCCCGGATCTCGGTGCCGATCACGATCGTGGTGGCGCTGGTGCTGGGGGCGTCCGCGGGCGGGGCGGCTTGGTACTCGGCACGGCACCGGCACACATCCGGCGCGGCCGCCTCGGTTTCCTGCGCCTCGCGGCCGACGACGGTCTCGGCGGTGGTCGCGCCGGACCTGGCGAGCGTGCTGGCGCCGGTGCTCGCGCCGCAGCCGGTGCCGTGTGTGCGGGTGCTGATGACCGCGGCTGACTCGGCGGACATGGCGCAGTACCTGGCCGGCAGCGGTGCGGCCCCGGCGGGGGTGAGAGGGCGGCCGGACGTGTGGATCCCGGACACGTCGCTGTGGTTGGAGCTGGCGCGGGCCACGGCCGCAGGGCAGGCGGCGGTGCCGCAGAACGGGAGTTCGGTGGCTGATTCGCCGACCGTGGTGGCGGCGCCGAAGGCGGTGGCGGATGCGCTGGGCGGGGTGGGTCCGCC
>NZ_JAAFYZ010000354.1 GCF_018274385.1 Catenulispora pinistramenti
CTACTGGGGAGGCGGCTGAGGGGTCGGCTACGGCGAAGAGGACGCGTTCTATGCCGGCTTCGCCGTCGGCGGTGTCGCAGGGTTCGTGGACGAGGCATAGGGATATCAGGTCGGATTCGTCGCAGGTGCGGCCTGGGAGGACTGCTTCGTAGGCGTGGACTAGGGCGTTGGTCACTAGTTCGCTGACGACGATGCCCAGGTTCTCCAGGAGTGTGGCGAATCTCTCGGGGCGGCCTCGCCAGTCCTCCGCTACGTCGCGGACGAAGCGGCGGGCTGCTGAGACGGATTCGGCGCGGGCCGGGAGCACGCAGTGCCGCGTCGACACGCTGCGCCCCACGGCCTGGTACCCGATGCAGACCGGCAGGTCGGCATGGAGCAGGGAGTAGGCGTAACCAGACGCGACCATCGGGTCTCCCGTCAGGTGCCGGCCGCTTCGGCGGTGGCACATGCAATCGCAGAGTTTTCCTATGCATAAGGCGGATGCACGTGCATGCTACAGCGTAGACGGCGCGCGCAGGGTCTCGGATGAGCAAAGTCTTTGACGAGATGATTCAGGGTTCTGCCGTGCGCTCCGGGGTGTCCCTGCCACCGGGACCACCTAGGCTTGCGGTGTTCACAAGCGGACGCCCGAGTGGCACAATCGGCAGCTGATCCACCGCCCGGCACCTGGGATTTACAGGGATCGGGCCTCAGATGGAGCGAGGAAGCAATGAGTGGGCCCCACACCGCTGATCCCGAGTCCGAGCCCCCACGCTCGGGCGGCGCGACGGTGCGCCGGATCATGCTCGGCTCGCAACTGCGGCGGCTGCGTGAGGCCGCGGGCATCACCCGGGAGACCGCCGGCTGGGAGATCCGTTCGTCGGAGTCCAAGATCAGTCGGCTGGAGCTCGGACGCGTCGGTTTCAAGATGCGGGACGTGGAGGATCTGCTCTCGCTGTACGGCGTCACCGACCCCGGCGCCCGGGAGCCGTTCCTGTCGATGGCCAAGGCCGCGAACGCGACCACGTGGTGGCACGGCTACCACGACGTCCTGCCGAGCTGGTTCGCCGGCTACATCGGACTGGAGGAGTCTGCCTCTCTGATCCGCACGTACGAGGTGCAGTACATACCGGGTCTGCTGCAGACCGCCGACTACATGCGGGCCGTGATGGCCGGCCGCGGCGTCTACGACAGCGATTCCGAGCGCCGCGTTCAAGTGCGGCTGGAGCGCCAGAACGTGCTGCTGCGCGAGCAGGACGCACCACGGCTGTGGGCCGTGGTCGACGAAGCCGCGCTGCGCCGCCCGGTCGGCAGCCCCGAGATCATGCGCCAGCAGCTGTCCCACCTGCTGGAGATGATGGAGCGGCCGAACGTCACGGTGCAGGTGCTGCCCTTCCAGTCCGGCGCGCACGCCGCCGAGGCCGGGGCGTTCACCATCCTGCGCTTCGCCGAGCCGGACCTGCCGGACGTGGTCTACCTGGAGCACCTGGCCGGCGCGCTCTACCTGGACAAGCGCGATGACGTGGACGTGTATCTGCAGGTGATAGAGCGGATCAGCGTCACCGCCCTGACCCCGGCGCTCACCGCGGAGGCCCTGGCGAAGCTGATCAAGGACTTCTAGGACGTCGCACCGCTGGCCGGAAGCGGCCTGAGGTTCTTGCCCCCGTATCTGTACTCGAACATCCAAAACGGATACGTTCGTACCCATGCCTGACAGGGGAGACGAACGGGGGCGCGGCGGCACGAGGACGCTGGTGACCGGCATTCTGGCCGGCACCGAGTGGCACCCCGCCACCAACCCGCAGGAGGCGACGCAGACCGCGCGCGAGGCCCGGGATCTGGCGGTACGGCTGCGACCCGTGCTGTCCAAGTTGGCGCAGGCCCCGCGGGGCGGGCGCCGGCGTGATCTGGAGTGGCTGCCGGCGGTCGAGCAGCTGGCCGTGGACGCCCAGTACTTCGCCTCGTGGTGGTTGCCGAGGCTGGAGGGCAAGTCGGCGGGGTCCTGGCCGTCCTGGTCCGCCGACGGCTACGCGGACTGGGTGAAGCGCCTGGACGCGCAACGCCTGCGGACACTGGAGATGGTCGAGGGCACGGCACCGGTGACCCGGATCGCCTCGGTCACGCAACTGCGGCGGGGTAAGGGCACGAACGCCGAGCCGGACACCGAGACGACGTCGATGTCGGAGGCGGGGTCGGGGTCTGGATTGGAGGCGGGGTCGGAGCCGGCATCGACGCCCGCGCCGCCGCCGGGCGCACAGGACTTCGCAGAGCCGCACGCCCCCGCGCGTCACGCCCGCGACGGCGGCGATCCGGCCGAGGACTTCGGCGAGGAGCACACGGCCCGGATCACCCCGCTGCGCGGTCCGGGTGCCGCGCTCATGGACGCGGCCCTCATGGAGATGTCCGGCGCTCCGGAAGCACCAGGCATGCAGACCGAGCCGGCCGAACCGAGCATGTCCGCCGACGAGACGCACATATCGCGGGCGACGCCGATCACGGCCCCAGGCGCCGAAGACGCCATCACCAGCGAAAACCGGGGCGACCGAGGAACAGGTGGGGGATTCGCGGAGTCGACAGCTCCGACGACGCCCGACGCCACCGATCTGTCCATATCAGGCACCGAAGACTCCCTGCCGTCGGTACCGCGGACTCCGCCGAATCAAGGCCCTGAGTACAGCGATCCCGACACGACGCACATCTCGCGTGCCCCGGCGGACAGGGTGCCGCTCGGCTTCGACGACCTCGCCGCCGACGCCGCCGACGCTGCCGTCGTCGCCGACGCCGCGATGCCCCTGGTCCCGCGGACGCCGCCGAATCAGGGCCCGGATGACACCCACGTCGGTGCGGACATCGTGCAGATCCCCCGCACGCCGCCGAACAGCGGCCCGACGGACGCGGAGCTCTCGCGGACGCCGCTGAACGCCGGTCCGGCGGCAGCGGATCGCCCGCGTGGGCCGCGAGCGCCCGTCGTCAGTCTGGTCGGCGACGACGACCTGCCGCGCGTGCCCCGGACACCGCCGAACCCCGGCCCTGGCCCAGGTGCGGGTGCGGGTGCGGGCCCGGGTGCGAGTGCGGGTCCCGGCCCGATTGCCGCAGGCGCTATAGGCGCTGGTTCCATAGTCGCCGGTTCCAAAGCGACCCGTTCAAAGGCAGCCGGCTCCAACTCCGGTTCCAATGGCAGCGGTCTGAGCGCCGACACCGACGCCGACAGCACCCACGTCTCGCTGGCTTCGCCCGGTCCGGCGGCCCTAGGAACAGGCGCCGGTGCCGGTTCGGGAGCCAGACCTGGAGCCGGAACGCTGCCCGACGAATCCACGCGCCCGCTGTTCCGTCCCGAACCGAAGGCACCGGCCCCGAGCTCGGCCGCCGCAGCGACCACAGCCGCCATTGCCGGCGCCGCTGTAAGCGCCGCAGCGATGGGTTCCGGCCCAATCGGTTCCGGCGCCGTGGGCTCCGGCGCGATGGGTTCCGGCGCGGTCGCTTCCGGCGGAGGCGGCCACGACGAGTTCGAGCATTTCCAACCGGGCAGCGACATGCCGCCGCCGGTGTTCCCGATGACGGAACCCGTCGAGCCGGTCGACCGCGGACGCATCGTGCGCTACGCGCTGGCGGCGGTCGTAGTCGCGGTCTGCTGTGTGGCGGCGTTCGTCGCGCTCAGCGGGAAGAGTTCCGGCAACAAGACCGCGGCGCCGCCGGCGACCAGGCCGTCCACTTCCGCCGTGCCGCCGAGTACCAGCGACTCGTCGAGTTCGGTCGACCCCGGCGCGGTGACGGCGCCGACCTCGACGGACACGCCGCCGCCGGTTTCCTCAACCGCCTCAAAACCGCCGGTGATCCCGCCGAAGCCGAACCCGCCGGCGAGCAGCGCGCCGACGACCGCGGCCCCGCCGTCGCACACTTCGGCCGCGCCGCCGCCTCCGGTGCAGACCACGCACCAGCAGCCCCCGCCGGCGTCCGGCGGTGTCAGCTCCCTGAGTGTGTCCTCGCTGAGCGCGGACCAGAGCGGTGGCTTCAACTACGTCGCGCACGTCCACGTGACCACGCGGGGAACCGGGAGCGTCACGGTGACCGTCACCTTCGCCGGCTCGGAGTCCGGGAACTCACCGGGGTCGATCGGCGCGCAGAGCCAGTCGTTCACGCTGTCCGGGAAGACGTCGTACGACCTCGACCCGGGAGTCGACGTGCACGGCGTGTGCTCGTCCGGCTCGGCTCCGTACATCGACGCGGTGGCAAGCGCTTCCGGAGCCGGCTCGTCGGTGGCGTACGCCAGCTCGCCATGCTGAACCACGGCTGAATATGGGAGAACCCCTATCGCGCCGGAATGCACCACCCTATAGTTCAGTGCATGGGCCAGGATGGGGGAATTGGCCTGCCGACGCTTGTGTCGGAGTTGGTCGATCGGATCGCTGGGATCGGCGTGCGGGTTCAACCAGACACGCCGCACGGTTCCGCGCGCACGGGGTCGGACGGGGTCGCTGAGGCGTCCCGACCGATGATCGCCGACTGCCAAGCCACCTCCCCCTGGACCACGCCCCACGCCGCCCGCAGGCACCGCGCGGACGGTGAACACGGCACCGACGGCGTCCCGACCGGCCTTGAACCGGCCGTGCGGGCCCGGCGGAGCGCCAGCATTTCTCATCACAACAGGGGGGAACCACCAATGAGCACCACAACCGTCGGAAGCCAGCGCCCCGCCTCGCTCGACCGCCTCACGGCGCGCGAGATGGAGATCGCCCGCCTGGTCCGGGACGGCCGGACCAACCGTCAGATCGCCCGCGCCCTGGGCCTGTCCACCAAGACCGTCGAGGCGCACCTGTCGCGCATCTTCGCCAAGCTCTCGATCCCTTCGCGGACGGTGCTGGCGGTGCTGGTGACGACCGGGGAGCGGGCCGCGGCCTGATCCCGCGCCGCGGGGCCGCCGCAAGGCGGCCCATGCGGTTCTGAGGCGATAGAGGCGATAGAGGCGATAGGCGTCTTCTGGAGCGGTGTGCGTCGGTACGCGCGGTAAGCGTTACTACGGTTCCGTCAGTACCACTTACGTAAGCACGGTTCGCGCACCGCACCGGGAGCACGCGCAGGAATTCACGCCGTGCTACGCCGCACTGTCCGACCGAGCCCGCGCCGAGGCGATCAGCTTCGTGAGCAACGCGGTGAGGACCTGCGGCCGTTCCATCGGCACCATGTGCCCGGCTCCCGGCGCGACCGTCAGCCGGGCGCCCGGGATCGCGTCGGCCATCCGGCGGGCGTGCGCGAGCGGCGTGAGCCGGTCACGGGTGGCGGCGACGATCTCCACGTGGACGCCGGCCAAGTTCTTCAATGCCGCGCGCTTGTCGTGGATCATCAGCGCCGGGAAGAAGCCGGCCAGCGTGACGCTGGGGCAAGTCTTCAGGATCTCGTTGCACTCCACGACCACCGCTCGCGGCGCGCGCCGGCCGAACAGCAGCCAGCGGGTCTGCGCGACCGCGGCTCGCGAGCCGGTCGCCTGCTTGGCCCGGACGGCGTCCGCCTTGCCGGGGTGGGCGGCGATGCGTCGCAGGGTCTTGACGATGGAGTTGCGGACCGGCTTGGCGATCAGTTCGGGGAAGCCGAGGGTGATCCGGGACAGGCCGCCGCTGGAGGTGTTGGTCAGCAGGACGCCGGACACCTTGCCGCCGGACACCTCGCCACCAGACACCTTGCCACCAGACACCTCGCCGCCGAACAGGTCCGGCCGTTGGTCGGCCAGCGCCATGATGGTCATGCCGCCCATCGAGTGGCCGGCGAGGACCACCGGGCCGGCCGGCACGAGGTGGTCCAGGACCGCGGCCAGGTCGCGGCCCAGTTGGTCCACCGACGGGCCGGGGCCGAAGCGCTGCGCGGCGGCGCCGGTGACGCCTTCCAGCCATGCCTCGCCCGGCGTCGAGGAGCCGTGTCCGCGCTGGTCGTAGCGCAGGACCCGGACGTCTCCGGCCGCGGCCAGCGCCTCGGCCTGGGCCCGCCAGGCGCGGGTGGACAGGGTCCAGCCGTGGGCCAGCACGACGGTGACCGGCGCGTCCGCGGGGCCGTCTTCCTCGACGTGCAACTCGGCGCCGTCGAAGGCGACGACAGTGTGGAATCGCTGATCGGCCATGCTCCCCTGCCCCTGCTCGGCGACAACCTACCGGCGGGTAGCCTACTGAGAGTAGGGAGAGAAGTCGATAGAGTCCGGGGCCATGACCGACGCCCCGCGCCGCAAGCGCGTGCCCCGCGCCGAACGCGAGCAGCAGATCCTGGCCGCCGCCGAGGAAGTCTTCGCCGAGCGCGGGTTCCAGAACACGTCCATGGACGAGGTGTCGCTGCGCGTCGGGGTCTCCAAGCCGATGTTGTACGAGTACTTCACGTCGAAGGAAGGGCTGCTGCTGGCGTGCGTGGCGCGGATCCGCGCGGATCTGCACACCACGACGCTCGGTGCGATGGCGGCGGCCGAGGCGGACGGTCCGCGCGCCGTGCTGGAGGCCGGCCTGGAGGCGTACTTCGACTTCGCCGACCGGCACGGCCGGGCCTGGGCCGTGCTGCTGAACGAGTCGGTGATCGTGGCCGGTCCGGCCGAGGAGGCGATCGAGGCGATCCGCGGCCAGCAGACCCGGCTGCTGGAGGACGTGCTCGGCCGGTGGCTTGTCGACGCCTCCCCGACCCGGGTCGCGGTGCTGGCGCACGGGCTGGTCGGGGCCAGCGAGCGGGTGGCGCGGTGGCGGCTGCGGGACGGGTCCGGGATCGGGCCGCGGGAGACGGCGGTGCTGCTGGCCGATGCGTTCTGGCCGGGGTTCGCTGAGGTGGAGAGTTCGGCGAAACCATGACGCTGTAAGGGATTCAGAGCTTGTGTGTAGCTCTAGCTCTAGCTCCAGCTCCAGCTCCAGCTCCAGCTCCAGCTCCAGCTCCAGCTCCAGGGTGCGGCAGGGGCTGTAGGGGGAAGCCGCAATCGGGATGCGACGGGCTGGAGGGTGACCAAATGCGCGGCGCGTAG
>NZ_JAAFYZ010000355.1 GCF_018274385.1 Catenulispora pinistramenti
GTATAAGAGACAGGCGTCGGGGAGCGGGGCGGCGGAGAACTCGGCCTTGCCGGAGGGGGTGAGGAACACGAGTTCGCGGGCCGGCTGCTTGATGCGGAAGCCGAGGGGGAGGCGGACGCGGCGGTTGAAGTCCTCGAAGCCGTCCAGGACCTTGGCCATGGTGTCGCGGATGTGGTCGTAGTCCTCGACGTACCAGTCCCAGCGGGTCTTCGTGTCCGGGAGTGCGGCCTTGGCGATGCCGGCGATGATCGCGGGTTCGGACAGCAGGTAGGGCGAGGCGGGCTTCTTCATCCCGACCGAGAGGTGCACCATGCTCATCGAGTCCTCGACCGACAGCTGCTGCACGCCGCCGCGCTGGTGGTCCTTCTCGGTGCGGCCCAGGCAGGGCAGGATCAGCGCCTTCTTGCCGTGGACCAGGTGGCTGCGGTTGAGCTTGGTGCTGACGTGGAAGGTCAGCTCGCAGGTGCGCAGCGCCTCGTAGGTGTAGGCGGTGTCGGGGGCGGCGAGGGCGAAGTTGCCGCCCATGCCGCAGAACACCTTCACCTCGCCGCAGTGCATCCCCTCGACGGTGCTGACGGTGTCCCGGCCGAAGGCGCGGGGCGGGTCGATCTGGCAGACCTCGGCCAGCCGGTCCAGGAACGCCGGCTTGGGGCGGTGGTCGATGCCGCAGGTGCGGTTGCCCTGGACGTTGCTGTGGCCGCGCACGGGGGATGGGCCGGCGCCCTCGCGGCCGATGTTGCCGCGCAGCAGCAGCAGGTTGACGATCTCGCGGATGGTGTCGACGCCGTGTTCGTGCTGGGTGATGCCCAGGCACCAGCTGATGACGCTGCGGTCGGCTTCGCGGTAGACCTGCGCGGCCTTGCGGATGTCCTGGCGGGGGACCGCCGCCTGCTGCTCGATCTCGTCCCAGCTCGTGGCCTCGACCAGCGCGCGGTAGTCCTCGAAGCCCTGGGTGTGGCGGTCGATGAACTCCCGGTCCAGCGCCTTGGGGTCGGCGGCCGACCACTCCAGCACGGCCTTGGCCATGCCGCGGATCAGGGCCATGTCGCCGCCGATACGCGGCTGGATGTTCAGGGTGCTGGTCTTCGTGGCCTTGTTCAGCGCCATCTGCACGAACTCGTGCGGCACGATCGTGCGCGTGGCCCCCGCCTCGACCAGCGGGTTGATGTGCACGATCTGCGCCCCGCGGCGGTAGGCCTCGGCCAGCGAGGTGAGCATCCGCGGCGCGTTGGAGGCGGCGTTGACGCCCAGGACGAACAGCGCGTCGGTGCTCTCCCAGTCCTTGAGGTCGCAGGTGCCCTTGCCGGTGCCCAGGGCCGCGGTCAGGGCCCGGCCGCTGGCCTCGTGGCACATGTTGGAGCAGTCCGGCAGGTTGTTGGTGCCCAGCTCGCGGGCCAGCAGCTGGTACAGGAACGTGGCCTCGTTGCCCAGGCGGCCGGAGGTGTAGAAGGCGGCCTGATCCGGGTCGTCGAGCTCGCGCAGGGTGCTGCCGATCAGCTCGAAGGCGTCCTTCCAGCTGATCGGGACGTAGTGGTCGGTCTCGGCGTCGTAGACCATCGGCTCGGTGAGCCGGCCCTGGTCCTCGAGCGCGAAGTCGGTCCACTGCTCCAGCTCGGCCACGGTGTGCGCGGCGAAGAACTCCCGGCCCGCGCGCTTGCGGGTCATCTCCCAGGTGACGTGCTTGATGCCGTTCTCGCAGATGTCCAGGTGCAGGCCCTTGAGCGAGTCCGGCCAGGCGCAGCCGGGGCAGTCGAAGCCGCCGTTCTCGTGGTTCATCTTCAGGATCGCGCGCGTGCCCTCGCGCAGCTCGCCCTGCTCCAGCAGCACGTGCGTGACGCTCTTCGCGGCGCCCCAGCCGGCGGCCGGGTGGTGGTACGGGTGCGAGCTCGGCGGCGCGTCCGGGACCGAGCCGATCGACGGTTCCAGGGGCGGGTCCGGGACCTCGGCGGTGCCTTCTGAGGACTTCACGGCGACCACCCTGCTCCCACGGCGGGCCGTCGGCTACCCCGGATGGCCCATTCGGGGCGTCAGATCCGCGCTCCGGGAGATCCACATGGGGATTCATGTCTCGGGACCGATCCACATCTCGCCGATCCGGCGGGTACCGGCGCTCACTTCAGGACAGGGGGCCGCGTTGACGCATGTCGAGCTGCGGCCCGGCTGGCGCCGGGAGGCGCTGCGCACCAGCCTGTGGTGGGTGCCGACGCTGGAGGTGGGGGCGGCGCTGCTGCTGTTCTGGGGCGGCAACGTCCTGGACCGCGCGGCCTACAACGGCTCGATCAAGCTGCCGTCCTGGGTGATCAGCGGCACCGCCGACGCCTCGCGGCAGATCCTGGCCGCGCTGGCCGCCGCCATCATCACCGTGATCGGCGTGGTGTTCTCGGTGATCCTGGTGGCGCTGACGCTGGCCGCCAACCAGCTCGGGCCGCGGATGCTGCGCAACTTCATGCGCGACCGCGGGACGCAGTGGACGCTGGGCACCTTCGTCGGCACCTTCACCTTCGCCATCCTGGTGCTGATCTCGATCGGGCCCGGCAGGCACGGCGACTTCGTCCCGCACGCCTCGATCAGCGCCGTGCTGTTCCTGTCGCTGCTGGACGTCGCGGTCCTGATCTACTTCATCCACCACATCGCGGTACAGATCCAGCTGCCCTACGTCATCGCCTCCATCGCCGCCGACGTGGTGCGGGCCATCGACGAGGAGGCCGCCCCGCCCCCGGGCAGCGAGCGGCTGGGGCCCTCGCCGCAGGAGATCCTGGCCGCGATGGACGCCGAGCACGGCGTGGTCACCTCCTCGGAGAGCGGCTACCTGCAGTACGTCTCGCACGCCAAGCTGGTCCGGATCGCCACCGAGAACGACGCGGTGATCCACCTGCTCTACCGGCCGGGGCACTTCATCGTCGCCGGCCGGCTGCTGGCGATGGTGACGCCGCCGGAGGCCGCCCCGCGGGTCAAGGCTGCGCTGCGGCGCGCGCACCTGACCGGGCCCTACCGCTCGCTGAGCCAGGACATCTCCTTCGGCATCGACCAGCTGGTGGAGATCGCGGTCCGGGCCCTCTCACCCGCGGTGAACGACCCGTTCACCGCACTGACCTGCATCGACTGGATCGGCGACAGCCTGCGGCAGGTGGCGCTGCGCTGGCACCCGCAGGTGGTGCACCGCGACCGGGCGGGCTACGTACGGCTGATCCGCACCCAGGCGCCCTACGACCGGCTGGTGCAGCGCGGATTCGAGAAGGTGCGCCAGACCAGCCGCGGCATGCCGTCGGTGATGATCCGGGAGTTGCAGGCGCTGAAGGAGATCATGGCGCAGGCGCCGCGCCCGGCACAGTACGCGGTGCTGATGCAGCAGGCCGAGATGATCAAGCGGGCGGCGGAGCAGTCGGTGCCGGAGCCGGGGGATCTGGCGGATGTGGTCGGGGTTTATGACGCGCTGGTGGCGCTGCACAGTCGGTTGCTGGCGGAGGCCGGGGACTAGCCTGGAGACCCTCGACCAGGGGGTGCGCTCCGATGCGCGTTCACGATCGCGGAGGGTGTCATACTCTCCGGCGGGCTTCGCGCGGAGCAAAGCCGCAATTGATACGGGGGAACCGATGGGCGTGCGAGCGCACCCGGGGGTGTCGGGCTTCGCGGCCCTGACGCCGTCATCTCGGCCACTGCCCAAAACGACACGGAGACCACCACGGTGATCGCCGGGGGAGGAAGCGTCGGCACTGCCCTCCTGATGGCTCCGCTGATCGTCGTGGCGGGCGTCGTTATCGTCGGCGGCGGCTACCTGTGGAACCTGTATAGGCGTCGCCGTGAGACAGAACGCTATATGCGGGATGCGACGGTGGGATGACTGGCAGCCGCGAGGCACGACCTTGCCACCTCAGCCGCCAGCCACCTCAGCCGCCAGCCGTCGGCCACCTCAGCCGCCGGCCCCCTCCAACCGCACCGCGAAAGCCGCCGCCGCCAACTCCGCCACCCCATGCGGATCCGCCAGCGACCGTCCGGTCAGCTCCTGTATCCGCCGCAGCCGGTACCGCACCGTGTTTGCGTGGCAGTGCAGCACCTCGGCCGCGCGTTCGGCGGAGCCGGCGTTGTCCAGGTAGGCGTTCAGCGTTTCCAGCAGGGTGGCGCGGTCGTCCATCGGTAGGCCCAGAACCGGGCCGAGGACCTTGGTCGTCAGGCGCCGTCGTTCATCGGACTCGTAGACCATCAGGGCGGCCAGCGGGCTCGGGTCGAACTCCCGCACCTGCGCGCGGCCCGTCGGCAGCCCGGCCAGCGCCGCTTGTGCCAGGCGCAGGGCGCGCGGCGTGTCGTGGACTGAC
Source organism: Catenulispora pinistramenti (assembly GCF_018274385.1). Lineage (GTDB taxonomy): Bacteria > Actinomycetota > Actinomycetes > Streptomycetales > Catenulisporaceae > Catenulispora > Catenulispora pinistramenti. The sequence goes on from NZ_JAAFYZ010000355.1 coordinate 4,314, forward strand.
GCGTAGGCGGGGCTCAGGCCGGTGCGGGCCCGGGCGGTGGCGCGCAGGACTGTCAGCATCTTGTCGTACCGGTCCTCTTGGAGCGACACCACGCCGAGCTGTTGGGCCGGGGTGAGGCGCCAGCCGGACACTATGCCTTGGTCCTCCAACCGCTTCTCGACGTCCGGGAGGCTCGCCTCGGCCAGGCCGCGGGTGTCGGCGGCGACCACGACCAGGACGCCGTCGCGGTGCAGGCCCAGGAACTCCGCGGCTTCCCAGGGCGCTGCCTCCGGGCCCGGATAGCCGGTCAGCAGTGCCTCGACCAGGGCTGAGCGCCGGGCCTGGCGGGCCCGCATCAGTTCGGCGGTCGCCGCGCGGTAGGCCTCGGTGAGCGCGATGGCGTGCTGGTCGGTGAGCTGGAAGATGCGTCCGGCGGCGGCGAGCAGTGCCTCGGCGGCGGCCGGGAGGCGGTTGTCGCCGGTGTGCGCGAGCAGGGCGTCCCACAGGGTGGTGAAGACCAGGCGGTAGCACTGAAGCACCTCGGGCAGCGGCGCGCCTTGGTGCGCGCGGCGCCGTCCGGTCGCGGACGGCGCCGCCAGGTCGAGGGGGAGGCTCGCAGGTCGGCCGATGGCGGCGATCAGGAAGCGCAGGTTCTCGTCCACGGACCGCCGCAGCTCCGGCCCGTCGACCACGCTCCCGTCCCGGTAGAACGGGATGCGCTCGACGGTCGCGGCACAGGCCTGGTCGATCAGCCTCGGCAGTTGGGAGGCCGCCCAGGCGGCCAGCTCCGGGAGCTGCGACGGTCCGCTTTCGGTCATTACTCGCTTTGCCAGGTGAAGGTCGCCTTGCCGAAGTCCCGGGCCGCCAGGTCGGCGCGCTTGATGAGCCAGTACAGGCGGCCGGTGTCGCCCCACTCCATGGCCGCGCGGCCGTCGCTGTCGACCTGCATCAGCATCACGAGTTCGGACAGCAGCTCGCGGCGGGCGGCCTTGGCCGCGTCGTCATCGCCCGGGGCGACCGCGTGGGACGCCTCCTTGGCCACCGAGCCCGCCTTGGGCAGCGAGTACCCGCCGACGCGGTGGTGCGGGGAGTGGTCGCGGCGGAAGGTGGTGAGGGCGTTGTAGAAGCCGTCGCCGTCGTCGGTGTACGGGAACTCGGTGTAGTCGTCGTCGGCCGTGGGGTCGGCGTCGGCGTCGCCGAACGCCGCGACCAGGGCCGCGTTCTCGTTGTCCGGGGCGGTCGCTATCAACTCGCCGGTCAGCATGACGCGGGGGAACGCCTCCAGGCCGTCGGGCACCGGACGCTGCGAGACGTCCTTGGAACCTTCGGGCACGTAGATCACGCGCGTGCCGCCCGTGATGCTGTCCGGGTCCAGATACTGCACCGCGTCATCGCCGACACCGTTGTAGTAGAAGAACAACAGCATCCCGTCGTTCGGCACCGGGATGTCCAGCTCCTCGACCGGGATCTCGCCACAGTCGACGGCCGCGATGAACGACAGCGGCCCGTGGCCCTCCCACTGCGGCCAGGCGACGTCCGCCGGCAGCAGCGGCTCGCCGCCGAGATAGCCGACCAGCGGCTCACCCTCGTTCTGCTCGCGCAGGTGGAATCCCGGGCGCAGCAGTTCGACCCACTTCTTGGCGTTCTCCGGGCTGAAGAACTGCCGGCCGGCCTCAGCCAGCGGTGACTCACTGATCTCCATGCGCGGAATGCTTTCAGGTGTCCGCCCGCGCGACAACCCGTTGCGGGATGTTTGTGCACGGGGCCCAAGAGTTCTGTCCTCCGGCACAGCCGACGCGCAATCCGCCAGGCCGGACGAGTGATTCCCGGGGGTTCCGGCTCAGTCCTCTAACCCACGATCCCGGCCTCATAGGCCAGGATCACCAACTGGATCCGGTCCCGGGCGTCCAGCTTGGTCAACAGGTTCGCCACGTGGGTCTTCGCCGTGGCCAGACTGATCACCAGCTCGGCGGCGATCTCGCTGTTCGCCAGGCCGCGCGCGACCAGGGCCAGCACCTCGTGTTCGCGCTCTGTGACGCCGACCAGCCGGGCCCGGGCCCGGTCGCCGGCCCGCGGATCCCGGGCCGGGGCGGCGTCGCGATCGGTGAAGTCCGCGATGAGCCTGCGGGTCACGCTCGGCGCGATCAGCGCGTCCCCGGCGGCGACCACCCGCACCGCGGCGAGGATGTCGTCCAGGGCCATGTCCTTCAACAGGAAGCCGCTGGCCCCGGCACGCAACGAGCCGTAGACGTTCTCGTCGTCGTCGAACGTGGTCAGCATCAGGACCCTGGTCCCCGGCGCCTCGGTCCGGATCCGGCGGGTCGCCTCGATCCCGTCCAGGCCGGGCATCCGGATGTCCATCACCACCACATCCGGCCGCAGACCGTGCACCAGGCGCAGAGCCTCGGCGCCGCTGCCGGCCTGCCCGACCACCTCGATGTCCGGGGCATCGGTGATCACCATCACCAGCCCGGCGCGGATCAGCGGCTGGTCGTCGGCGAGCAGGACCCTGACTATGCCGGTACCGCCAGTCACGCCGGGATCCGCGCTTCCACCCGGAACCCGCCCTCCGGCCGCGGCCCGGCGGCGAACGACCCGTTCAACAACGATGCCCGTTCCCGCATCCCGGCCAGCCCGAACCCGAAACTGCCCAC
>NZ_JAAFYZ010000356.1 GCF_018274385.1 Catenulispora pinistramenti
CCTCCACCCACCGCGACCGCAGCGCGTGTAGTCACCTAAGACAGGCGACAAGACCCAGACACGGCAACGGTTGGGAACGTGAATGGAGCGCTTCGCGCCGCTATTTTTCCGGTCGGCTCGCGTACGCCCCGGCTTCCCGAGCGATCTCACGATTGAGCCGCTTGTCCTCCGCGATCCCCGCCGCGAACATCACCTCACCCGGCGAGTCATGCCCCACCCCGTCAAGCACCCAAGACCCCTCCGTAACCATTTCCCGCTCGCCATCCGGCACCCGGTCATCCTGCGACCGGCGGTGCTCGATCCGTGCCCGGTTCAACGCCGTATACGTGGTCGAGTAGACCCGACTCTTTGTCGCCACGTTCCCGCGCCACCCCAACTGATGCGCCCACGCCCGCAACCGCAGCGGCCCGTACTGCTCCCACTCGGCCAGATCCCAGCACATCAGCGCCAACGCCCGACCGTGCCCGGTCAGCCCCGCCGCCTCAATATGGCCGCGTGAACGCACGGCGCGATCCAGTACCAGGCCGGGGATATCGCCCTTGGTCACATACTTAGCCACATACCGCGCCACCCCAGACGCACTCAACTCCTCCCCAGCGGCGAAAGCCCGGATCGGCGCGATATCCACCTGCGACCCGAACCGCAGCGCCAGCCCAGCACCGTCCGGACGCGTCGTAGACAACAGCGCCGCACCCGCCGCATGCCGCACCGCATCGGCCAACAGGACGCCATCAGCCCACCCCGGAGGCTCCGAACCCGGCCCGTCCGGCCCGTCCAGCCGGATCACCACATGCAGATGGACCGCTCCGCGCCGCTGAAACTCCGCGACCTTCGCATACGACACCCGCACATGCTCACGCAGCTCCGAGCGCTTCACCCCTGACACCGAGGCCAGACGAAACCGCAACCGCTTGACGAAGTCATCCCACAGCCCCGAGGCATGCGCGTTCCACAACACCGCATGCGTGTAGTCATAGCAGCGCGGGCACAGCGGCGTGCCCACCAACAAATCAGCCTTGCCATGCTGACCCCCACAGCCGCGCGACACGCCATGCTCACAGGACTTTGATACCTGCGCCGGGCGGCATGGGACCCCGGTGGTGACACGATGCACCGCACCGAACGACGGCGCCGTCAACGTCACAAACACCCTGGGATGCTCAGCCACCGACTCAGCCACCCCCTTGCCCCCGGCCAGCCCAGTAACCACCAGCACGTACGTGTCCACCGCATGGACATACGCGCAGGCCTCACACCGCGACGCCCGCCGATTCCCACACGCAATCATCAACCGCCCACCCGGCAGATCCGCCGAGGAGAACACATGCAGCACCTCACCAGTCGCCGCATCCCGCGTCACCGAATGCCCCGCCAACTTCACCGGGGACGCACACCCGCCGATCCGCTCAACCCGCGCCAACCAGCCCCGGAAATCCGGCATCCCCGCCGCATACACCAACTGCGCATCCAGCCCCGACTCCTCCACCATCCAGCAGTCCCCTTCCGTCTTGGACAGACACAGTCTTTGCCTCACCAGGCGGAACCGGCCGGCGGGCGGCACGACCCCACGCATGATCACTTCCGCGGGAGGGCCGCCCGCCGGCCGAACCCGCCCCCTGCACCGCACCCCGTCATCAGGGCAGGCACGACCAAGGACGGCCCGCACCTGACACAGGCCGCCCTCGATTTGTGTTTCATGCACCCCGCCTAGAGCTGATGCACCTGACCTGAGGTTCCCGAAGGAAGCGGCGGGGTCGGCGGCACCACATGCCCGCCACCGTCGTGCGTGTGCAGCAGCGTTCCGACCCAATCCGACACCGCATGCCCGATCGAGGTCTGCACGAAAAACAGCGTGAACAGAAACACCAGCGCCGCATCCAGCCCACCCAGACTCCGGTTACGAAGCTGAAGCCACACCACCGCGCCGAACAGCACCGCCGGAGCAACCGCGATCATCCCAATCCACCCCCCGCCATCTGATCCAGCATCGGCAGCGACGGCCGCAGATGCGCGAACTGCTCCACCGTCTCGACCACCGCCGCCGACGTGGTGTACACCGCCCGCGCCCGAAGCCACATCCCCTCGGCATCGGTCGTGATCGCCACACCCTTCTCACCCGGCGTGATCGCCTGCGCCGCATCCACCGCCTCCGGGTACAGATCCCCGAGCGTCATCACCGCCGTTCCCGGATCAGACACCCGGTGACAGATCCGCCCGCCCAACTGCGCCCGCAACGCCGTCACCCCATCACCCAGATCCGCGCTCACACGCTGACCCGCGATGATCAGATGGAACCCCAGCGCCCGGCCCAGCTGCGCCAGACGGATCAGCATCACCGAACATTGCGCCGCCTCAGCCTTGCCCGCCTTATCCACCGCCAAGTACAGCTCCGCGACCTCATCCACGATCACCACCACCGGCACCGGCCGCACCAACGCGGGCAGGTCCCAAATCGACCGCACACCCCACTCCCGACACTGACCCATCCGCGTATCCAGGAGCTTGCACAACCCGTCCAACACCCCGACCGTTTCCGCCCGTGTGGTCGCCAACGCCGACAACCGGGGCCGATACGGCGCCAGCTCAAGCCCTCCCTTCAAATCCACACCAACCAGCGCCACCGGACGCGGCGCCAACTCCACCACCACCGCATTGATCAGATTCGACTTGCCCGAACCCGTCGCACCCGTGATGAGCCAATGCGGCACCGCCGCCATATCCAGCACCCACGGCCACGCATCCTCACGCACCCCCAGCCGCACCATCAGCACAGACGCACCCTCTGGCAGCACCGGAACATCAGCCTTCGACCCCTGGCCGAACCGGCCCCACAGGCCACCACGCGCTACCGCCGCCGCCTTCAACCGCGCCAGATACGCACCCAGCGAAGACGGCGCCACCTCCGGATCCATCAACGGATCAGTCGCCGACACCAGCAGATCCACCCGGCCCCGCTCCCGCGAGGTCACCCGCACCGCATGCACCCGCCACGCATGCGCCATCGCCTCACCAGCCTTGACGAACTCCGCAGGGGTTTGACCAGCCAGCAGCCGCACCGTCGCCGACACCCGGCGCGCCTTACGAGGCAGCCGCACCACCAGATGCGGCACCAACGCGTCCAGCTCACGGCCCTTCACCGCCAGCCGACCGACCAGCGCCGAACCCGAACCACGCATCACCGTCAGATCGCACTCACGCGCCAGCCGACGCCAGGTGCGCCGCATCCGCAGCCACAGCACCGGAAACCCGACCACACACCACCACATGCGAGGGAACCGCCTAGACAGTGCCGGGGCCGCGAACAGCCCCGACACCGCCACCAGCAGCACACCCCACAAAAACAGGGCACTGCTACTCACCTACAGTCACCGTCCCCCGTCACCCTCCGACGCCAGCCGACGCGCCAGAGCCGAAGCGATCTCCGACGCCTGCCCGGTGATGGCCGCGATCTGCGACCACTGACGCGCCCGACGCCCCACCGACATCCCCGAATCCGGCACACCCGACCGATACAGCCGGGTCAGCAGCGCCTCAACCTCTGTGGTGTCCAACGCTTCGCTTCCTGAGATGTAGCTCACTCCGCGTCCCCCTCCAGCCCCAAGGCCCGCTCCCACTCCAGCACCATCGCCACTTGCAAGGCCCGTACAGCGATCTCCGAAGCTCGCGACGCGACTTCCACACACGCCACCCGCCACTGATCGGCGGACCCCTCCGGCCACGGCCACACGGCCTCGGTCAACTCCTCGACCACCTCACCGATCCACTCCAGGTGCTCCATCACCACCGGAGAGAATTCGTCCTCTGACCACTGCCGCACCATCAGGCATCACCGCCCTTGGAGCCCCGCGCCGGGGCAGCCGCCGGAACCGGCGTGCCTTCCGGAGGCAGCACCAGATCGGCCCGCCAGACCACACCGGTCCGGTCGTTCTGCTCCCACTGGGAAGCGACCAGCCCGACCAGCCGGACCGCCGAACCCTCCACCACGCCGCGCGGCTCCTCCGCAGTCGTGACGTCGATCGCCACCGCCCGCCGGGTACCCGGCTCACGCAGCGACACCCCCACAACCCACAGCTTGTTTCCGTCCCGATCGGTCTTGATCTCGCCGGTCTCGAAGTCCGTCTTCGGCTCCGGACCGATCAGACACACCGGCGTGCCCAACCGGGCCGCATCCACCGGAATGAACCTGAACAACGACACGAGGTTTCCCCTTCACCTCTCGCAACCCGCTCCGGCCACCAGGCCCGAAGCCCCTCACCTATAGGCTCTCACCTATCCGGAAAGGTGCTACCAGTATAGCCCAGAGAGTTGACGCCAGGCCGGGGTGCCCTATCATGAGAGGTGAGAGCTGACAGGCGTTGACGCAGGTAAGAGCGCTGCGACGTCGGATGAATGCATACAAACCGGGGCGAACCGGTTTTCAGAGACCGTTACAGAATCGTGACCGGCGAGAGTGCCGGAAGCCCGCTGAACAGGGCTGACACAGGTTGGGGACCACGAACATGGCCAAGCTCGTCAAAGCAGACGCGCTGTACAAGCAACTCGCCAACGCCATCCGCGACGGCATCGCCACCGGCCGCTGGCAACCCGGAGACATGCTCCCCTCCGAAGCAGCCCTGAAGACCGAATACGACGTCTCAGCTACTACCGTGCGACAGGCCCTCATCGCCCTACGCGCCGAAGGCCTCATCCACGTCCGCAACGGCATCGGCAGTTTCGTATCCTCCAGCTACAACCAGCCCGCCACCACCATCGACCGCGCCCATGACGCTGAGACACCTGTGCTCACCCCGACCGGGGAGCCGATGCTCTACCGGGGCAAGACTGACCCCTCCCTGGCCGCCCTCCTCAACATCTCTGAGGACGAACCTCTGTTCATCGTCGACGCCCCGGCCGTCGAAGACGGCACCGGCCGCAAGATCCTGATCCGCACCTTGATCCCCATCGAGGCCACGGACGGCTACGCCCCCGACCCCGATGCCGACCCGGCGACGCTCCTGGCGATGCAGATCAAACGACACGGCAAGGCATCCACGACCGAATACGTCCGCGCCCGCATGCCCAACCCGGACGAGCGCTCAGCGCTTGACCTGTCAGACGCCGTCCCGATCTTCGAGACCATCCGCGTCGCCACCGCCAAACGCCGCACCATCTACGCCGAAACCCAGCGCACCAGCACCGAAGGCGTCCAACTCGCCTACCCCATCCGATAGGCGCCCAGCGTCACCGGCTCCCATAGGGCGTGACTGAACTTTCCCTTACATGAATCAAGGCATGCGCGACCTGGGGCGGTGGCCGTGCCGGTGACTCCGGCTTGGCGCCCGCGCGGCATGCGGCCTCCGGCCGGTCCGCGCGACGCCCGCCGTCGCCCCCGACCCGGCCACCGCCTGAAAACCCCGCTGAAGCACGAAAGGCAGCCGAGGCACAGCACAGCCCGTGACGATCGGACACTTTCGGCGCACCAGGCAGAACCGGCCGGCGGGCGGCACGACCGCAGAGAACGCACGTCAGCGACCAGGCCGCCCGCCGGCCGAACCTGCCACCTGAGCTACCACGCCGCCGTCTTCCCAGCCGGGGCACGGTGGCGGCCGACTCCCGCAGCAGCATCCACGTCACAACCGCTTTCCGTTGTCACCGGCCGCGCGTAGCGTACAAGGTTCGAGAATCAGGGAGCTGATCCGCATGAACGGCGACCACAGCGACGACCACGAGATAGGACGGCCCGGCTACCGCGTCGACCAAATCCGACACCTCACCGGATCCGCCACCCGGCGAACGCCGCCCGGACCGGGGGGCTACCTTCGCGCACGCGCCGCCGTCGCAACCGGACTCACGCTCTACGCCTGGACGTGGGGTCTGGGTATCTTCAACGCCGAGTTGTGGACCACGGCCGTCGCCGCCATGGCAGCAATGCGAACCGCCCGCCGCTCCGCCGACCCCGACGCCTCAGACCTCAGCCTCACCCTCGCAACCCTCGCACGCTACGCAAGCGGCGCATGGCTACTCTGGCTCATCCCCACCGCCCTCTACACCATGCACACCGACGGCATCGCAGCCCTACTCACCTACCTGTTCAAAACACCCTGACCTGGCGCACCAGCGGAACCGGCCGCGGGGCCAACCCCAGGCCCCGCGGCCGAACCCGCTCCCTTCGGCATGCGACCTCAGGGCTCAATAGGTTCAAGGTCAAGACGGCACCGGACACGGCCGACGTAAGCAAGCAGGTTCTCCACAGTCGGCGAATGCGAAGCCCTCTCCCAGGACGCCAGCGTCACTCTGTCCACGCCCAACAACAGGCCCATATCGGTCTGCGACAGCGATCGTTGCCTACGCCTAATCCGCAACGGCGCGACCAGCCGCCTCAACTCAGACTTCTCATATGACTCGCCCTCTACAACATTTTCACCCGGATCCCCCAACACCCCTTCCGAAGCAACCACAATCAGACGAAAGCCAAGCAGTCGGGCCCACGCAATCAAACGCCCCAGGGCCGGGAGGTCATAGCCCTTCTCCCAGTCACGCAAAGATCTCGCCGACACACCAAGCCGCGAAGCAAAAGCTTCCTGTGACAGCCTGGATGCAGACCTAGCACTACACAACCGCTCCCGAATACTGTTCCACACGCGCTCTGACTTAGCGCTCAGACGCGAGTATTTCCCTCTGCCGACCGGCTCTGCCTGGAACAGCTTATGTAGAGGAGACTCCCCGTGGCCGCGTTCCGGACTCGCATTGACCGGCCACAACGCCAGCGAACAACCCAGCCCATGAGGGCTCATCTAAGTTGGCCGTGATGTTCGACCGTCCCGCTGGATCAGGGTCTTGATGGCAGCGAAGCGCCCGTGACGTTCTGTGATCATTCGAGTTGCTGAGACTTGAAGGATCAACGGGAGGCCACG
>NZ_JAAFYZ010000357.1 GCF_018274385.1 Catenulispora pinistramenti
GCGTCAGTTGGTAGTGCGCGCTGGCGGCGGGGGCTTTGTGGGCGGCGGGGCCGGCCAGGCGGCTGAGGGCGTCGGCGAGTGCCGCGGCGGCCGGCGGGGCGCCGGGGCCGGGCTGGACGGTGAGCTCCAGCGCGGGCAGGCGGTCGATGCTCACCGACAGGCCTTTGCTGGCGAACTCCTGGCGGATGCGGGCCAGGATGTCGGGGCTGACGATCGCGATGCGGACCCGCCCTCGCGGGCCCTGTGCCGTCGTCGGCTCGTTCGTCGCCTCAGTCGCGGTTGCGGTCATGTTTCCAGGCTCGACCGCGGCGCTTCAGGTTTTCTCCAGACGCGCTCCAGACCCGGCGTCACTGCGTTCCGGCGCGGCTACGCGGCATCGACAGCGGGCTTGAGCTGCTGTTCGCACCAGGTGCGGAAGGCAGTGGGCTGCGACAGGTGGGGCACGTGGATCGGCGGAAGGTGCGGTTCGGCGTCGTAGATGCCGTCGTTCTGTGCCCGCACCATGTCGGCGACGCCCTGGGCCCAGCCCGCCGAGACGCCGAACCCGAGCAGCATCTTGTGGAAGGCGTCGACAGTGTTCGTCTGGCTGAACAGGTTCTCCAGGAAGAACGGCGCGGCCAGGCCTCGATAGCCGACGCCGCTGTGTTGGAAGGCGGCATCCATGGCGAACGCGGCGCTGAGTGTCCCGGCGTCGTGCGGGTAGCCGTGGCCGAGGCTGGTGACGGCCACGACCCGGCGGACCCGGCGCTTGGCCAGCGCCTCGCACGCCGGAGCCGCGAAGCCGAGGTAGTGGTCGGTCGCGGTGCCGGGGGCCCGCGGGTCCGGCGGGACGAGCCAGAAGACCGAGTCGGCGCCGTCGAAGGCCCGGTCGAGCGCCGCGGGGTCGCAGTGGGAGCCGGCGACGACTTGGACGGCGGCGCGCACCCGCGGATCGAGGGCGGCCGGGTCGCGGGTGACGACCCGGACGGACGCCGGATCCGTGGCGGCGAGCAGCAGCTCGACGACCCGGCGACCGATCCGGCCGGTGGGGGTGGTGACGACGATCATGAACGGCCTTCCGTGGAGGGGTGGGACACTGCGCCCCGCATCCAGTAGATCCGCGGGCCGGCGGCACCTGAAGGTCCGATCCGGCAGCGATTGATACCGTGGGGACATGAATGGCCTGGACGTGCGGCGCCTGGAGTACTTCGTCGCGGTCGCCGAGGAGCAGCACTTCGGCCGGGCGGCCGAGCGCCTGCACATGACCCAGCCCCCGCTGTCGCGCGCGGTGCAACAGCTGGAGGACGAACTCGGCGTGACCCTGCTGCGCCGCACCACGCGCCGGGTCGAGCTGACGCCGGCCGGCGAGGTCCTGCTGCGCGACGCACGCATCGCGCTGGACGCGGTCGCCGCCGCCGAACGACGCACCCGGCACGCCGGGCAGCCGTCGCCGAGCCTGCGGATCGCGCTGAAGGCGGACCTGGACGCCGGGCTGCTCCAGGGGATCCTGGCGGCGTTCGCGGAGGAGCCGGAGGCGTGCGAGACCGAGCTGGTGCTGGTCAGCATCGGCGAACAGGCGCAGACGCTGCGCGACGGCCGGGCCGACGCGGCGATCGTGCCGGCCCCCTATGACGATCGCGGGCTGGACGCCGTACCGCTGCTCAGCGAGCCGACGCTGGTGGCGATGGCGGCTTCCGACCCGCTCGCGGCCCGCGACACGCTGCGGCTGGCCGATCTGGCGGGGCACGTACTGCCCGGCGGGCGTGCCGCGGATCAGTACCCTGCCAACGCCGGCGATCTGCGGCCGAGCGCGAATACGCCGGCGCGCCATACGGTCGCGGACCTGACCGAGATCCTGCGGCTGGTGGAGATCGGCGCCATCGTGGCCTTCCTGCCGCTGTCGGTCACCCGGCGATATCCGAGGCCTGAGATCGCCTACCGGGCGGTGGCGGACCTGCCGGAATCAGAGTTCGTGCTCGCGTGGCCGCAGCAGGCGACGTCGCGCGCGGTGGCGGCGTTCGTACGGGCGGCGGAGAACGTCGCGGCCGGGGTCGGGGCTGGAGGGGAGTTCCTGGACGCTCGCCGATAGGCACCGGGGCTGGTGCCGACGTGCGCACGGAAGCGTCGGCGGAGGTTGACCGCCGAGGCCAGCCCCACCCGAGCGGCGATCGCCTCGACCGGGAGATCAGTCCGCTCAAGCAGAGCGCGGGCGGCGGCGACCCGGCGGGACAGCAGCCAGGCGCCGGGGCTGGTGCCGAGTTGCTCGGTGAAGCGGCGGGCCAGGGTACGCGGCGAGACGCCGAGGTGTGCGGCGAGGTCCGCTACCGAGAGCGGGTCGGCGAGGCGTTCGGTGGCCCAGGTGAGAAGGCTCGCGAGGGAGTTGGCAGAGTTGGCAGAGTCCTGCGATGGCGGAACGCTGTCGAGCTGCGCACCGCGGTCGAACCACAGGATGCTGTCGAACTGCGAGACGTTCTCGAACCCGCCAGCCTCGCCAGTACTCGGCGAGGGCTCGTCCGCCTGCGGGAGTGCCATGTGCCGGGCGAGCAGGGCCGCGTGGTCGGGCCCGTGGTCGCGGCGCACGAGGTGCAGGCACAGCTCCAGGCCCGCTCCCGCGCCGGCGCTCGTGGCGACGTCGCCATGGTCGATGTATGCGTGCTCGGGTTCGACACGAAGGCCGGGGAACTCGCGGCGCAGCCGGGCGGCGCGAGCGAAGTGCGTGGTGACGCTGCGGCCGTCGAGCAGTCCGGTGCGGGCCAGCGCGAAGACGCCGGAGCAGATGGCGGCGAGGCGCGCGCCGCGGGCGTGGGCCCGGAGCAAGGCGTCGCGGACGGCGTCGGGCAAAGGGGCGCCGACCGGCAGCCAGCCCGGGATGACGATGGTGTCGGCGGTGTCGAGCGCCGACAGTCCTTGTGCCACGTGCATCACAAAGCCGCCGGTGGTCGGCACCGGTCCCGGCGTCTCGGTGCACACCTCGAACTCGTAACGCCGCGCAATCCCGTTACGCCGCAAGCCGAACACCTCGGCGGCGCACCCGAGCTCGAAGGTCGACTGCACCGGCCGCGCCAGGGCCACCACGCGATGCATGGCAAGAAAGTACCCCATGCCGACCGCCGAGGCTCTGTCCCGCGCGGCCCGCACCCGGCAGCGTGGGAGGCATGCGTCCCGAGATCCTCGACCAGCCCGGCTACACCTCCATCGCCACCGCCGACGCGCCGACACGCGAGCTGTTCCCCGGCATCCGGCTGCGTCCGTTGTGGCGCGGGGCGGACGGCGCCCACGCGAACGTCCTGGAGATGGATCCGGGCACCGCGTTCCCCAGGCATGACGTGCACAACCCGGGGCCCGAGGAGGTGTTCGTCGTCGCGGGCGTGTTCAACGACGGGGCCCGCGACTATCCCGCCGGGAGCTTCATCCACGCGCCGGCCGGCTCGTGGCACATCCCGACCACCGTGACCGGCTGCACGCTGTTCCTGTTCTATCCGGCGGGGTGACCGGAACTCCGAAGCCGCCCGCCGCTACTCACAACCGTCACAACCGCGAGCCGCCGGTGACCACCGGCTCCGGCACCTCCAGGATCAGCTCTCCGCGTTCGGCGTCGTAGGCGAACAGCTCGGCCCAGCGGCCCCAGGCGATGGCGATGTCCAGCTGGTTCCGGGCCTCGTCCTCGGAGAAGCCGCGGCGCAGCAGGTCCAGGAAGAAGCCTTCGCGCAGCGAGCCGTCCTTGGTCGAGTGCAGGGCCTTGACGATCGCGCCGACCAGCGGGGCGTGCTGGACCACCAGGCGGGCGAACTGTTCCTTGGCCGGGTCGGTGGCCGAGACGACGAAGGTGTGGCCCTCGTCGGTGATCTCGATGTCCGAGCCGGCGACGGTGGCCATGGTCAGCATCACCGCGGCGTCGACCAGCGGCAGCAGGTCGTCGACCTCGAAGTTCAGGTCCTCGGCGATCTCGGCCAGGCCGTCCCGGCCGCCGCGGGCGTCCAGGATCTCCAGCAGGCCGGACAGTCCGCCGACCGAGGCCGCCGGCAGCGGCAGGTCGACCGGGGTCATGGCGGAGACCGCGGCCGGCGCGATCTGCGCGGCCTTCTCCAGCGCCGACTCGCGGCCGGTGAGGATGTCGTAGACGGTGTCGACCAGTTCCTCATAGCCGGGGTCGCGCTTGTCGCGGGGCCGGGGCAGGTCCACGTGTAGTTCGGCCAGGATGCGGCCGGGGTTGGAGGACAGGACCAGGATGCGGTCGGCGAGCTGGACGGCCTCGTCGATGTTGTGGGTGACGATCAGCACCGCCTTGGTCGGGAAGCCCTTGCTCTCCCACATCTTCGTCAGCTCGCCGCGCAGGTTGGCGGCGGTGAGCACGTCCAGGGCCGAGAACGGCTCGTCCATCAGCAGCGCGTCCGGTTCCACGGCCAGCGCCCGGGCGAAGCCGACGCGCTGGCGCATGCCGCCGGACAGCTCCTTCGGGTAGGCCGACTCGAAGCCGTCCAGCCCGATCAGGTCGATGGCCCGCAGCGCCTTCTCGCGCCGTTCGGCCTCGGGCACGTCCCGGGCCTGCATCGCCAGCTCCACGTTCTGCTGCACGGTCAGCCAGGGCAGCAGCGCGAAGGACTGGAACACCATCGCCACACCCGGATTGGCCCCGTTCAGCGGCTCGCCGCGGTATTCGACGGTGCCGGAGGACGGGGCGATCAGCCCGGCGATGCAGCGCAGCAGCGTGGACTTGCCCGAGCCGGACTTGCCGAGCAGCGCGACGATCTCACCCTCGCGCAGCGTCAGCGAGACCCCGTCCAGGACCGGCAGCGCGCGGCCGTCGGGGGTGGTGAAGGTCTTGGTGACGTGTTCGGCCTCGACGATGATGTTGTCGGCGGCGTGCGGGACCTTGTCGTCGGTCACGGCCGGCTCCTTCGCGCTCACAGGGAATACCTCGCCTCGGCGATGGCGTACAGGCGCCGCCAGAACAGCCGGTTCACTCCGACCACATAGACGCTCATCACGACCACTCCGATCAGCACCTTGGGGAAGTCGCTGTTCGCGGAGGCGTTAGCGATGTAGGCACCGAGGCCGTAGGCCTCCAGGTGGTGCTTGCCGTAGCTGACGATCTCGGCCACGATCGAGGCGTTCCACGCCCCGCCGGCGGCGGTGATCCCGCCGGTGACGTAGGCCGGGAAGATGGCCGGCAGGATGAAGCGCTTCCAGCGCAGCCAACCGCCGACGCCCATCAGTTGCATCGCCTCCCGCAGGTCGGAGGGGATGGCGCTGGCCCCGGCGATGACGTTGAACAGGATGTACCACTGCGCGCCCAGGGCCATCAGCAGGATGCCGCCGACGTCCAGGCTCATACCGGTGGCCACGAAGAAGGCGGTCGCGAACGGGAACAGCAGGTTCGCCGGGAAGCTGGCCAGCACCTGCACCACCGGCTGCGCGATCCGCGAGACCTTCGGGTTCATGCCGATCCAGACCCCGACCGGGACCCAGATAAGGGTGGCGAAGACCAAGAGCACCACGACCCGGCCGAAGGTGGCGCCGCCGAGCAGGAAGGCGTGGCCGAACTGGCCCAGGTCCCCGCGCACGTGCAGGTACGTCACCGCGCGCCAGGCGCCGAACGCCACGGCGGCCGTCACCAGCCCGGCGAAGAACACGTCCCCGGTCCGCTGGCGCACCAGGGGCTTGGACAGCGGATGCTCGGCCAGCCCGAACGGCCGCGTGATCCTGTCCAGCAGCCGGCCGACCGGCCGCGCGGGCCGCGCCACCACCGCCGGCACCACCGATCGCCGCAGCAGGTCCAGGACCACGCTGCGCGGCTTGTCGGCGGAGGCGGACTCCTCGGCCCGGAACCGCTCGGCCCAGGCCACCATCGGGCGCCAGAACAGGATGTTGACCGCGACCACCATCACGACCATGACGACGATCGCTATCGCGACCTTGCTCAGGCTCCCCTGTTGCATCGCGGCGGCGACGTAGGAGCCGATGCCCGGCAGCGCGTAGGTGTGCTTCAGCACGGTGATCGACTCCGAGGCGGCCAGGAAGAACCAGGCCCCGCCGAAGCTCATCATCCCGTTCCAGACCAGCGGGATCATGCCGCTGGGCACGTCCAGCCGCCAGAACCGCTGCCACTTGGTGAGCCGCATGATGCGCGCCGCCTCGTCCAGATCGCGCGGCTGGGAGACCAGCGACTGGTAGAACGCGAAGGTCATGTTCCACGCCATCGCGGTGAAGATCGCGAAGATGGACGCGCACTCCAGCCCGAGCGACGAGCCCGGGAACAGGCTGATGAACGCGGTCACGGTCACCGTCAGGAAGCCCAGCACCGGCACCGACTGCAGGATGTCCAGCAGCGGGATCAGCGCCTTCGACGCCCGGGGCAGCCGCGCGGCGGCCGTGGAGTAGACGAAGGTGAACACCACCGACAGCACCAGTGCGATGAACATCCGCAGCAGGGACCGCACGGCGTAGTACGGCAGCTCCGCCGGGTCGGTCGACACCTGCGACGGCGCCTGGTTCGGCAGGAACGGTGCGTTCAGCGAAGGCGCCAACCGCAACAACCCGAACAGCAACACCGCCACGCCGACCAGCACGACGGCATCCACCCAGCGGAACGCCGGTCGCCGCCACACCCCTCGGGACGGGAACATCCCCCACGACGCCACCGACCACCTCCACGAATGCTGGCAGCCACTGCCGGACGCGCCCATGATCCCACGCCGGGCGGAGGGTGCCAGGGCTGGGCGGTAATTGGGCGCGGCGGGGGGATGAACAGGTTGTTACGGGTGGAATACTGAGGCCGATGCTCCCCTGGGACGGGCGCTGCCGCCCTACCCC
>NZ_JAAFYZ010000358.1 GCF_018274385.1 Catenulispora pinistramenti
CTGAACCCGAAGCTTCACGCGACGGCACGGATCCTTGACTGTCATCTGCACCAACATCGCCTGGGAGGCCGGGCCATCTCATGGTGCCCTGGGTCACCCTCATTTTCCGGCTAGCCCTTGACCTTGCTCTGGTTCTTGATCTTGCTCTGGCTCTTGATCTTGCTTGTGCGGTTGATCTTGCCTGTGCCCTTGTTCTGACCTGCCGGTGTTGAAGAGGCCTGAGGCGGGGCGGGGTCGTGAACACGAAGACCGGCAGCCGACAAACACACCCGCCGACCCGAACCCCGAACCGGCACAACCATGACCGAAGGCCGTAAAAAGCTTTGCAACCCACACCCCAACCGCGGCCCGGCCCGAAAACTCCACCACCCCAAAAAACCCGAACCCCGAACAACCTCAGCCCAGCACAGCCCCAGCCAGGCAAGGCAGCATCAGAAGCGCCAGCCGATCACCGCCCCCCAAGCGCCGCCTCCCCAGCAGCCCGCATCGCGGCCACCGGCGCAGGCGCCCGCCCCGTCATCAGCTCCACCTGCAACACCGCCTGGTGCACCAGCAGGTCCAGACCGCCCAGCACCGCTCCCCCGCGCGCCGACCAGGCGGCGGCCAGGGGGGTCGGCCAGGGGTGGTAGAGCACGTCGAAGAGTGTGCCCGGGGTCGGCGGGACCGCCGTCGCGAGTTCGTCGGTGGCGCCCGCGGGGGTGGTGCCGATGACGAGTTCGCACTCGAAGGCGGCCGCGGCGTCGGTCCAGTCGCGGATGCGCACCGTGGTGCCGACCGCCTCGGCGATCGCGTGTACCTCGGCGTCGCGTGCGCGGTTGCGGATGTAGACCTCGACCTCGCCCTTGGCGATGCCCGACAGGGCCGACAGGGCCGAGGAGGCCGTCGCGCCCGCCCCGAGTACCGCCGCCGATGCCGCCCGCGTGACACCGCGCTCGGCGAGTGCGTTGACCAGGCCGGGCACGTCGGTGTTGGTGCCGGTGCGCGAGCCGTCCTCGGCGAACAGGACCGTGTTCACCGCCTCCACCGCCCGGGCCGTGGCGCTGACCTCATCGAGCAGCGGGATCACCGCCCGCTTCAGCGGCATGGTCAGGGACAGGCCGGCCCAGGAGGCGTCGAGCCCGGACAAGAAGTCCGGGAGCGACGCCTCGTCGACCTGGTGCGCGTCGTAGGCCCAGTCGGTCAGGCCGAGGGCAGCGTACGCGGCGCGGTGCAGGACCGGGGACAGCGAGTGCGCGATCGGGCTGCCGAGGACGGCGGCGTGGCGGGTCAGGTCCGGTTCCTCATTTCACGTCCCTCACTTCACGTTGCAGGCGTTCTTGAACGCCGACGACTGGCTCTTCTCGAAGAACGTCGTACCCGTGGGCGTGACGCACCAGTAGTAGACGTCGTCGTGGCTCGGCGTCAGCGCGGACTTGATCATGTCGTCCGAGGTGTCGTAGACCGGCGTCGGCGGCAGGCCGTGGTGCGGGGCGTAGGTCGAGTACGGGTTGTTCGGGTCCTGGACCTGCGCCGCGCTCGGGAGCTTCCCGCCGGGCAGGTGCCCGATGAAGTACAGCGCGGTCGAGTCGACGCCCAGGTAGTCGTTGTCCTTCAGGCGCGTGTAGACGCCCTCGGCGACCTTCTGGCCGTCGCCGGGGTCGGTGACCTCGCCTTCGGCGATGGAACCGACGGTGAGTACCTGCTCCGGCGTGCACTTGGTGGTACCGCAGGTCAGCTGCGCGGACTTGGCCGCGAAGTTGATGCTGTTCAGGAAGGCTGTCCGGTTCGCGACCATCTGTTTGAGCACGCTGGCCGGGGTGTCGCTCGACGTCAGCGAGTACGTCCCCGGCTCCAGCATCCCCTCGATCGTGAACTTGTGGGTGGTGGAGTCCACCGACCAGGCGGGCAGCCCGATGGTGTTGTTGGCGATCGCCGTGTCGAAGTCGGCCTGCTTCCACTTGCGCTTGTCGATCAGGCTGGCGATGACGTCCTTGCCCCACTCGTGGGACTGCACGATTATCTGCGAGGCGTCGGACAGGTTCGACTTCTTCAACAGTTCCAGGACCGCGTTGTCGCCGGAGATCTGCGGGCAGATCGTGTAGGTGCCGGCCACGATGCCGGTCGAGCCCTGGTTCTGGTTGGCCGCGTTGACGTACGCCCGGGCACTCTTGACCACGCCGGAGGTGTACAGCGCGTCCGCTATCTGCTGACCGGTGGCCCCGCGCGGGACGTCGACCGGGACCTTCTGGTCCGGCTTACAGGTGGCCGCGGCCGTGTAGTCGGGCGCGGGACCGTATTTGCCCTTGTAGTACGAGTACCCGGCATACATGCAGCCGCTGAACAGACTCAGGATGCCGACCAGCACGAACAACGGCGCCCAGGCCCGCAACTTGCCGCCGCGGCGGCGCGGGGGCTGGTCTTCGAAGAAGCCCTCCTCGTCGCCCCAGTCGCCGCCGCCCTGGTCGTAACCGCTGTCGTCGTGTTCATCCGCGGCGGCGCGGCCCCGTCCGCGACGGCCGCTGCCGCGCGTACGGCCGGCGCGGCCGCCGTCGTCCCAGCCGGCGCTGGCGTGTTCGGCGTAGCCCTGGTCGCCGGTGTCCGTGCCGGTGTCGCCCCAGCCGTCGTCGGTGTACGGGTCCGCCGCCGTCGTGGTGCCGCCGTAAGGGTCCTGCGGCTGCTGCGCGTAGGGGTCGATGACCTCGCTCTGCACGACCTTCGGGCCGGGGCGCGCCGCGCGCCGGCCGCCGCGTCCGGCAGCCGCCTCGGGCGGCGCGGCCTGCGGCTGGGCGTAGCCCTGCCCCGCCTGCCGGCCATAACCGGGCTGCTGCTGGTAACCCTGCGGCGGCTGCTGGCCGTAGCCCTGCTGTTGCTGCGGCTGCTGTGCTTGCTGCTGGCCGTACTGCGCCTGGCGCGGCATCTGCCCGTAGCCGCGCGTGCCGCCGCCCGGCGGCGGCTGCTGGCCCTGCGGCGCTTGCTGCCCGTAGCCCTGTTGGCCTTGCTGACCCTGCTGCCCGTAGCCCTGCTGCTGGCCGTAGCCCGGCTGCTGACTCGGCTGGCCCGGCTGACTCGGCGGCTGCTGCTGCCCCTGCTGGCCGTACCCACGCTGACCGTAAGCACCCTGCTGTTGCTGCTGCCCGTAGCCCTGGCCCTGCTGCCCGTACGAACCCTGCTGCTGGCCGTAGGCGCGGTCCTGTCCGGACTGCTGTTGCTCCTGCTGGCCCTGCGACGGATCCTGCCCTTGTGGATCCGACGGCTGCGCATCGGCCCTGCGGCGGCCACGCCCCTGAGGCGCGTCGCCCCCGTATCGCCAATCGCCGTCGCTCATCAGTTGCCGTCCTCCAGCTGGACCATCGTGCCGGGCGGACGTCCGGACATCCGTTCGGCATCAAGTGCGTTCTGCAAGATAACCACGGCGGCCGCTTGGTCTACCACCGATCTGCCCTTCTTCGCCTTGACCCCGGAAGCACGCAGACCCTGCGTCGCGGTGACCGTGGACAACCGCTCGTCGACCAGGCGGACCGGCAGGCCGGAGCCCAGCCGGCGGACCAGATCGCGGGCGTAGCCGCGGATCTTGGCGGCGGCCGGGCCCTCGCCGCCGGACAGCGAGCGCGGCAGTCCCACCACGACCTCGAAGGCCTCGTACTCGGCGGCCAGCGCGGCCAGCCGGTCCAGGGAGGCCCGGCGCGGCTCGGCCTTCACCGTCTCCACCGGAGTGGCCAGCAGGCCGTCGCGGTCGCAGGAGGCCACGCCGATCCGGACGGTGCCGACGTCGACCCCCAACCGGACGCCGCGGCGCATCTCGCGCTCCGGGGACGGTTCCGGGACCGGTGACAGCTCCATGATCCGCCGTCCTCCTTCCGTCCGGGTACCGTCCACGCCAAGCCTGACGCGTCCGTGACCGTACCCGGTTCCGACCGCCGCTGTCGCCCCCGGAGCCGAAACCCGACGCGCCGGACACGCTATGACAAACTACGAATCACTGTGCGTGATGGAGCCCGGGACCGGAGTCCGGTCCCGGGCCTGGGTCTGCGTCATTCCTTACGCGGCCACCTTCTCCGCCACCGCGCGGCCGACGCCCTCCAGGGCCGCCGGGATCGCCGTGACATCGGTGCCGCCGCCCTGCGCCACGTCGTCCTTGCCGCCCCCGCCGCCGCCGAGCGCCTTGGCCGCCGAGCGCACCAGCTCGCCCGCCTTCAGGCCGAGCCCGCGCGAGCCGTCGTTGGTCGCGATGACCACCACCGGCCGCTCCCCCGCCGCGGCCGCGACCGCGACCACCGCCGGGCGGCTGCCGAGCCGGCCGCGCACGTCCAGAACCAGCTTGCGCAGGTCGTCCGCGGACGCGCCGTCCGGGGCCTGATGCGTGACCACCGCGACGCCGTGCACGTCGGTCGCGCCGTCCGCCAGCGAACCCGCGATCTGCAGCAACCGGCCCGCCTTGAGCGCGGAGATCTCCTTCTCCGCGTCCCGCAGCTTGGTCATGATGCCGCCGACCCGCTCGACCAGTTCCTCCGGCCGCGCCTTCACCACCTCGGCGAGCTGCGCCACCAGGACGTGCTCGCGCGCCAGGAAGTGGTACGCGTCCGTGCCGACCAGCGCCTCGACCCGGCGCACGCCGGAGCCGATCGAGGACTCGGAGAGCAGCTTCACCAGACCCAGGCGGCCGGTGGTGTCCACGTGCGTGCCGCCGCACAGCTCGTGCGACCACTCGCCGACCGAGACCACCCGGACCCGGTCGCCGTACTTCTCGCCGAACAGCGCCATCGCGCCCATCGCCTTGGCCTCGGGCTGGCTCATCACCTGCGCGGTGACCGAGAGGTCGTCGATCAGCAGCTCGTTGACCCGCTGCTCGACGTCCGCCAGCACCGCGTGCGGCACCGCGCCCGGGGAGGCGAAGTCGAAGCGGAAGCGGCCGGGCGAGTTCTCCGAACCCGCCTGGGTCGCGGTCTCGCCGAGCAGTTCGCGGAACGCCTTGTGCACCATGTGGGTCGCGGTGTGCGAACGCGAGATCGCGCCGCGGCGCGCCACGTCCACCTCGCCCCACGCCTCGGTGCCGAGCACCACCTCGCCGTCGCGCACGATCGCCCGGTGCGCGATCAGGTCGCCGACCGGCTTCTGCACGTCCACGACCTCGACCAGCGCGCCGTTGCCGAGCCGGATCAGGCCGTGGTCCGCGAGCTGGCCGCCGCCCTCGGCGTAGAAGGGGGTGCGGTCCAGGACCAGCTCGACCTCGTCGCCGGGCTTCGCCGAGCTGCCGACCTGGCCGTTGACCAGCATCGCCTTCAGCGTGCCCTCGGAGGAGACCTCGTGGTAGCCGGTGAACGCCGACGGGCCGGCCGTGTCCAGCAGCTCCCGGTACGCGGACATGTCCGCGTGGCCGGTCTTCTTTGCCCGCGCGTCCGCCTTCGCCTGGTCCCGCTGCTCCTTCATCAGGCGGCGGAAACCCTCTTCATCGACGGTCAGCCCGGCCTCGGACGCCATCTCCAGGGTCAGGTCGATCGGGAAGCCGAAGGTGTCGTGCAGCTTGAACGCCTGGTCGCCGGAGAACACGGTGCCGCCGGAGGCCTTCGCCTCGTCCGCGACCGTCTCGAACATCGCCGAGCCGGTGCGCAGGGTCTGCAAGAAGGAGGTCTCCTCCGCGACCGCGACCGCGACGATGCGCGAGGAGTCCGCGATCAGCTCCGGGTAGGCCGGGCCCATCGCCTCGATGGTCGTCTCGACCAGTTCCTTTGTGGTCGCGCCGTGCGCACCGAGCAGCCGCATGTTGCGGATCGCGCGGCGCATCAGGCGGCGCAGCACGTAGCCGCGGCCCTCGTTGCCCGGGGTGATGCCGTCGCCGATCATCATCGTCGCGGTCTTCACGTGGTCGGTGACCACTCGCAGCGAGACGTCGTTCTTGGTCTGGGCACCGTAGGTGACACCCGCGATGGACGCCGCCTTGTCCAGGATCGCGCGGGAGGTGTCGATCTCGTAGAGGTTGTTGACGCCCTGCAGGATGGTCGCCAGGCGCTCCAGGCCCAGGCCGGTGTCGATGGACTTGGACGGCAGCTCGCCGAGGATCGGGAAGCCGCCCTTGTCACCGCCGGCGCCCCGCTCGAACTGCATGAAGACCAGGTTCCAGAACTCCATGTAGCGCTCGTCGTTGACCGCGGGCCCGCCGGGCTCGCCGAACTCCGGGCCGCGGTCGTAGAAGAGCTCCGAGCACGGGCCGCACGGCCCGGGCACGCCCATCGACCAGTAGTTCTCCTTCATCCCGAGGCGCTGGATGCGCTCGGCCGGGAAGCCCGCCTTCTTCCAGATCTCCTCGGCCTCGTCGTCGTCGAGGTAGACGGTGACCCAGATCTTGTCCGGGTCCAGGCCGAACCCGCCCTGCTCGACGGGCGTGGTGCACAGCTCCCACGCCATCGGGATGGCGGTCTCCTTGAAGTAGTCGCCGAAGGAGAAGTTGCCGCACATCTGGAAGAACGAGCCGTGCCGGGTGGTCTTGCCGACCTCCTCGATGTCCAGCGTGCGCACGCACTTCTGGATCGAGGTCGCGCGCGGCCAGGGCGCCGGCTGCTCACCGAGGAAGTACGGCTTGAACGGGGCCATGCCCGCGATGGTGAGCAGGGTGGTCGGGTCGTTCGAGATGAGCGACGCCGAGGGGACGACGGTGTGGCCCTTCTTCTGGAAGAAGTCGAGCCAGCGGCGGTGGATCTCCGCGGATTCCATGAGCTTGTCAGCCTTCTGGGAATGCGGCGCGCGTCGGGGCTGTGTTCGTATAAACCAGGACCCTGGCGCCGCGGGTGACGGGGCGTCGGGGTGGGC